>NZHI01000034.1 GCA_002691345.1 Synechococcus sp. MED650
GCGAGACTTGAACTCGCAAGGCCGAAGCCACACGCCCCTCAAACGTGCGTGTCTACCAATTCCACCACATCCGCGTGGTCGACTCAGCCGCTCGGGCTTCATCGGTTGATGATCATACCGGCTGGGGTTCTGGCGGCTCTTCCACAGTTGCCGCTGATACGATCCCCGATCAGGCCTGAAATGTGCGGCGGGATGCCCATCGGCAAAGTGCTGATCGCCAACCGCGGCGAAATCGCCCTCAGAATTCTGCGGAGCTGCCGAGAGCTCGGCATTGCAACGGTGGCGGTGTACAGCTCGGTTGATAAAGATGCGCTGCATGTGCAGCTCGCCGACGACGCGGTGTGTGTCGGCGAGGCCCTCAGCAGCAAGAGCTATCTCAACATTCCCAACATCCTTGCGGCGGCGACATCCCGCGGCGCCGATGCCATCCATCCCGGCTATGGATTTCTGGCCGAGAACGACAAGTTCGCGGAGATGTGCGGCGATCACGGGCTCATCTTCGTGGGCCCATCCCCCCATGCCATCCGCTCGATGGGCGACAAGTCCACGGCGAAATCAACGATGCAAGCGGTGGGAGTACCCACCGTTCCAGGCAGTGAAGGGCTCCTGAGCAGCACGCAGGAAGCAGCGAGGTTGGCCGAGCAGATGGGATATCCCGTGATGATCAAGGCCACCGCCGGCGGCGGTGGGCGCGGCATGCGGCTCGTCACTGACGCCTCACAACTCGAGAATCTCTACAAAGCAGCCCAGGGCGAAGCCGAGGCGGCTTTCGGCAATCCCGGCTTGTACATGGAGAAGTTCATCGACCGGCCACGCCACGTCGAAGTGCAGGTGCTGGCCGATCGTCACGGCAATGTCGTCCATTTGGGCGAGCGGGATTGCTCCATCCAGCGACGTCACCAGAAACTCCTGGAAGAGGCTCCGAGCCCTGCTCTCGATCCCGAGTTGCGTCAGCGGATGGGGGACGCTGCCATCGCGGCAGCCAGAAGCATCAATTACGAAGGCGCGGGAACCGTTGAGTTCCTCTTGGATCGCAGTGGCGGGTTCTATTTCATGGAAATGAACACGCGCATCCAGGTGGAGCACCCAGTCACCGAAATGGTCACCGGCGTTGATCTGATCGCAGAACAATTGCGGATCGCCGGCGGAGAACCGATCAGCGTCCGCCAGGACGAGATCAAGCTCATCGGCCATGCCATCGAATGCCGCATCAATGCAGAAGATGCAAGGCACAACTTCCGGCCTGCACCGGGACGCATCACCGGATGGCTTCCCCCCGGTGGCCCTGGCGTGCGCGTCGACAGCCACGTTTACACCGGCTACGACATCCCGCCGTTCTATGACTCACTGATTGGAAAGTTGATCGTCTGGGGCAAGGACAGAACCCATGCGCTCACCCGGATGAAACGGGCCCTGAACGAATGCGCCGTCACTGGAATTCCCACCACCGTCGAATTCCATCTCGAAATGCTGGATCGCCCGGAATTCATCAACGGTGATGTCCACACGAAATTCGTGGAGCAGGAGATGCTGCCCTGAGCGTTGAAACGCTGCCTCAGGCGATGGCCTGGGAGCGCATCAGGAGCTGAGACAAAACACCCTGCTGTCCCACCAGCAGCTCCCTCACGAGGCTGATCAGACCGACCCAGATCACCGGGGTGACATCAACGCCGCCAATGGGGGCAACGATGCGCCGTGAGATGGCCAGCAGCGGCTCTGTGGGCCATGCGATCAAGGGCCAGGCACCACGGCTGAGATCCACCTGGGGGTACCAGGTGAGCACAATCCGCAGCAAAAAAGCCAGCGACCAGGCCGCCAGCAGCAAGCCGAGCACCGGATGGATGATCGGCAAGGCCTGCAGGAGCAGCGGCGTCACAAAGCTCAAAGCAAATAGGCCCGTCATCGTAGAAACACAGCTTCGCTCCTTAGGATCTTCGAGGCTTCGACGCTGAAGACAGCACCACCATGACTCCCTCCCTCTCCAATTTCCTGAGCAGCCTCGTTTGGGGAGGTGTGATCGTTGTGGTTCCGGCCACCATCGCCCTCATCCTGCTCAGCCAAACCGACCGCCTCGATCGCAAGCTCTGACCCTGGCACCCCTCGTAGACTGAGTCCCAAGCGGGAGCAGAGTCTTGGTTAATGCCAGTCTGAACTGGGCCAGCATCGTCGGCATCGTTCTTGCCGTCGGTGGAGCGCTCCTCTATTTCATGCGCTCGTTCAAGCCGGCGCTGGCCCGGGATTACGACGTCTTCTTTGCTGCCATCGGTTTGTTGTGTGGCGGCATCCTCTTTTTCCAGGGTTGGCGGCTTGATCCCATCCTTCAGTTCGGCCAGTTTTTGTTAGCGGGAACCACAGTGTTCTTCGCCTACGAAAGTGTTCGACTGCGTGGAGTCGCCACAGAACAGGCACGACGGTCTGCCTATTTCGATGATGAGCCAGCCCCCAGCCGCAACGGTGAACCGGGAGGTCTCCGGGGTGGTTGGGATGAGGACTATGACCGGTTCGACGAGCCGCAACCCCTGCGGCGACGGTTCATGGGGCGGGACGTTGAGAGTGATGAGCGGCCAGAGGAAGATTTCTACCGGCCACGACGCACCAGTCGCGCTGCAATCCCTGAGGAGGCCGTCAGCCGCCGCCGCAGTGGTGGTGAAGATGAGCCGCTGGGCAGGATCCAAGATGATGAGAAGTCCCGCCGCATGGCTCGCTTCAGGGCCGGTGAGGCTCGTGACGACCGCCGCCCCGATTTCGGAGAGCGCCGCAGCGACCGCGAAGAGCAACGCCGGGGAAGCCGTCCGACCCGTGCTTCCGTTCAGCCGGCAGCTGAGGACGCCGCCTTCTCGCCCAGCCGAAAGCCATCAGCACCCCAAAGCAAAAGTCCTTTCCTGAACAAGCCGGGAGAGTCCACCCCTCCAGACTCCCGGCGCCCCAGTGGTGCTTCAAGCTCCGCGAATCGACCCGCCAGCAATCGTCCTGCTCCCCGTAGTTCCCGCCCTCAGTCCAGCAGCCCTCGGGACAACAGCTCCCGTTTCGACGACTGAAACGCCCAACGCTGCTGCTGCTGAGTGGGCTCATCGGCCTCGTTTTGAGTGGCTGCAGTGGACGCAGCGAGAGGGCAAGCGGAGCACTCCCGAATCGAAGTCAGCAAGATCCAGCCCTCAGCGGTAACGGCCAGTGGCTTGCTGTGATCAGCGAACGCAGCGGCCGAGCCACCGTGCAGTTGCGTCGTCTCAGCGACGGCACCGTATCCCCCTTGCCCCAACTGGGGCGTCACCAACCCCACAGTTCTCCATCCCTGAGCTGGAATGCCAGATACCTGGCCGTGATCACCCAACGCGGCGGCCGAAGGCTGGCGGTGGTCGCCGATCGTCTGAACGGGCGGATGCACCCCCTGCCTCTCCCCGGCGGACGCGCCCCCATCCGACTCAGCTTGGCCCCCGATGCCCAGCAGCTGGCCCTTCAGGTGACCGATCAAGGCCAATGGCGGGTCGAGCTGCTGGACCTCAGCTCCATGCTGGAGCCCGACAGACCACCTGGCCAAGCGCTGTCCACTCCTGCTGTGGGGGCCGATCCATGAGCCGGGTTGTCCTCATCCTGTCGATCGTTCTGCTCGTGGGTTGCAGTCCCGACCGGCCCACACCGCGGTCTGATTTGAACGGTCTGCTGCGCCAATCGGTGAGCAGCCGCCGTGATCCCTCCCTCGGCTCGCGCTGGCTGGCCAGTCTCGGGCAACGCAATGGGCGGGAACGGGTGGAGCTGGTGGATCTCCAACGCCGAACACCAGTTCCTTTGCCAGGGCTGAACCGTTCCGATGCCCAACCCATCAGCGTGAGCGTGAGCGCCGATGGTGAGCGCCTCGCTGTCGTGCAGCAACGGGACGATCGCACCGAATTGCTGCTCTATCGGCGCAGTGTCGGAGCAGTCCAGAGACTTCCGTTAGAACCACCGGGTGTGCCCCGCAGCGTCAGCCTCGATGGCCAGGGGAAACGACTGGCCGTTCAGGTGAGCCGCAACGGTCGCTGGGATGTGGACCTGATTCGCCTGCCCTGATCAGGGGATCAGGCCGGCCCAGTGCAGAAAGGTGTCACCACTGAGGGCTTCAATCAGCAGCACCGAGATGAATCCCAGCATGGCGAAGCGGCCATTGACCCGCTCGGCATAACCGCTCCAGCCGAAGGCGGGCGCATCGTTGGTGGTGGCGGATGTCTCCGGAACGGAGGGAGTTTCTGGGGGCTCGCTGGTGGAGGTCATCCGGCCGGATCAAGGACGCCCGAAGTCATAGCTGGTCGCCGGGATCAGCCGCCAGTCACCATCTCCACTGAGTTCCAGAACCGTGTCATGGAACGCTTTCAGCGTGGGGCGGTGACCGATGCTGATCACCGACAGATCCCGCTGCCGCAACAGGGCGTAGAGATGATCCTCCGTCGCCACATCGAGGGCGCTGGTGGCTTCATCCAGAACCACGAAACGGGGTGCATTGAGCAGCAGCCGGCCGAAAGCCAAGCGTTGCTGCTCACCCAACGACAAGATCCTTGGCCAATCCTGTTTGACATCAAGATCGGGGTAGCGCGCTGAAAGAGTGCCGAGGTTCACTTCATCGAGCACATGACGGAGCTGGTCGTCGCTGAAGCGGCTTTCATCTGTGGGATAACAGAGCTGTTCCCGCAATGACCCCAACAACATGTAAGGCTTCTGGGGAATGAACAGGAGCTCACCGGTCTCTGGGCGCTCCACCACACCGCGGGTCGGCATCCACAGGCCGCTGATCATCCGCAGCAATGAGGTCTTGCCACATCCGGAGGGACCNACCACCAGGAGCCGGTCCGCCTCACCNATACTCAGGCTCAGATCACGAAGGATCGGCTGCTGGCCACCAGGGGGCGTTAGATCGGCATGGCGCACCACGATCGCGTCGCGACTTGTGATCAGCTCGGGAGAGGCTTCACGGCTGACCTGCTCAACTTTGCTCTGGAAACCTTCAAGACGACCTACCCCTGCAGTGAACTGAGCCAACTCATCAATNCGATTAACGACAAAAAGAAGTGAACCTTCAACCATNTTGAAGGCAAAGCCAGCTTGAATGAATCGNCCATAATCAATATCTCCTGAAAAATACGGNCCTGCCATNACCAAATAAGGGAAAAATACTCCGGCATAACCAACGGATCTCTGCATCGCGCTGATNATAACTTGCCAAATAATTAACAAGTTAAANTTGCGAACAACTGANCCTANACGGCGAGNCGTNTCTTGCNGCTCAGGCTCTTCGCCGGAATAAAAAGCAATCGACTCAGCATTATTNCTGATATGGACAAGGCCATAACGGAAATCAGCCTCGTAACGAAGCTGATCATAATTAATNTTGACGAGACGACGACCCGCAAAAACAAGGANNGTCGTAGAAACAATCGCATAGGCNAATAGAGAGAAAGTAAGCNTTTGNCTAATACTCCAAAGGATAAGAATATTAAGAGAAAANGTCAGAAGGGCATCAAAGATTCCAAGCGTGAATTGAAGACTCTGAGATGTAAAAGATCGCGTGTCATCAGTTATGCGCTGGTCGGGATTGTCTAGATCAGTCGCCTGCTCATCATTTGGGTTAAGAACGTAGTAGGCACGATTGCGCATGTAATCACCAATAAGGCTGCGCGAAAGCCAGTCTCGCCATATCAATCCGAGCTTGAGCGTGAAAAAAATCTGCGCCGTGCGAATCGGGAGAGCAACAACAAAACAACAGGCATAAATAATCAGGATTCGATAGAAACCGTCCTCCTGCTTGGCCACCAGAGCATTGGTGAGGTCACGCGCAATAAATCCGATTCCCGCGTTGATCCCGTTCACGGTCAACAGCATCAGCACGATCACACCGAGCATCAGCCAGTGCAGCCAGCGCCGCCCCCGCAGCTGCTGACGCATGGCAATGAAGGAGGCCGCGCCGATAACAAACAGGCTGCTGAAGCCAACACCCCACCATCCGCTCCAGATCGTGTCGATGGTGCTGGCGACCCCACCGAAATATTTCTCGGTGAACTCCGGGAGCAGCTGCTGCAGCAAACCGGTCANACCGGTGAGCGCCACCAGCACCAACCCACCCACACAGAACAGCAGGGCAATCAGCAANCCGGCAAATTGCCATCCCGAGGCTTGATCCAGGGGAAGAAAAAACGGTTGCGCCAGGTTGCGAAGCTTGTTGAGCTGCCCGCGGAGACCGGCGCTTGGAGCCGTTGCTGTGAGTGTCATCACTCCATTCTGACCAGCGCCGCCTCAGCCGGGGGGCCAAGCCAGCGGACGGCCACCGATCACATGGATGTGGAGATGAAACACGGTCTGGCCAGCACCAGCGCCACTGTTGATCACCGTGCGGAAATCCTCGAGGCCCTCCTGCTTCGCCACCTGAGCGGCAACCAGCAGCAGATGCCCAAGCAAGGCTTCATCCTCTGCAGCACCGGAACGCAAGCTCTCGATCGGCTTGCGNGGGATCACCAGCACATGCACCGGCGCCTGGGGGGCGACATCCCGGAACGCGAGGCACTGCTCATCGCTGTACACCTCATCNCAGGGGATCTCACCACGCAAGATCTTCCCGAAGATCGTGTCATCCGCCATGGGCCGAGAAGTCAGGGAAACAACGGAGCTGGTGCGACAGCAGGGGCATAAAACCACTGCATCACCTTTCTTGAATGCTGGCACGTTGTCGCAGCGCCTCTCTTCATGGTCTGGACGCCAGACCAGTGACGGTGGAAGTGGATTTGGCCCCAGGACTCCCCGGCATTCAGCTGGTGGGTCTGCCTGATAAAGCAATTCAGGAGTCGCGAGAACGGGTGCGGTCGGCATTACGCAACTGCGGTTTTCGCGGTCCGCTCGTCCGCGTGATCGTCAACCTGGCCCCGGCGGATCAGCGCAAAGAAGGGCCTGCCTTCGACCTACCAATCGCCTTGGCCCTGCTGGTGGCCAGCGGACAGCTGGATCGCCCGCNTCTNNATGATCTCTGGTGTGCAGGCGAACTGGGGCTGGACGGCAGCCTGCGGCCCTGTCGTGGGGTGATCGCCCTGGCGGATTGTGCCGCTCNGCATCAGGCACGCGCCCTGGTNGTNCCTCCAGNCAATGCGGCCGAAGCGGCCCTGATTCCAGANCTGCCCATCCGCACAGCACCCAATCTGCGCCAACTGGTGGAGCAGCTCAAGGGAGAACGCCCCTATCTGCGCATCGCGCGAACCAGCGCCAAGGTGATCGATCANCCGCCCTNAGANGAAGNCNNAGACCTTGGGCTGGCCACGGGACTGGCCAGCAAGGCTTTGGCCCTGGCNGCAGCGGGTGAACACCATCTGCTCCTGGTCGGTCCGCCCGGCTGTGGGAAGACACGGCTGGCCCGGCGCCTGCCACAGCTGCTGCCCAACCTCAGCCACCGCGAAGCGCTCACAATCACCCGGATCCACTCAGTGGCCGGGCAGCTGGAGGAAGCAAACCGACTGTTGGCGCATCGCCCCTTCCGCTCTCCCCACCACAGCTGTTCAGCCAGTGCGCTGATCGGTGGCGGCAGCACCCCGAAACCCGGCGAATTGAGCCTCGCCCATGNNGGTGTGCTGTTCCTCGATGAATTGGCAGAGTTTCCCCGGGCGGTGCTGGATCAGTTGCGCCAACCCCTCGAGGAAGGAACGGTGCGGCTCAGCCGCGCTCGGCAAAGTGCCGTTTTTCCGGCATCGATCACGCTGGTCGCAGCGACCAACCCCTGCCCTTGCGGCTGGCATGGCGACCGGGAGCATGGTTGCCGTTGCAGCATCAGCCAACGCCAGCGCTACTGGCATCGACTGTCTGGCCCGTTGCTCGATCGCNTCGATCTGCAATTGCGGCTGGAGCGCCGCTCGGCAAGAGAACTGAAAAGCTGCATGAGCCAGGCGGNGCCCTGCAGCCCGAACCCGGCTCTGTGGTGCTCCAAAGATCAGATCAATGAGGCCCGCCAGCGCATGCGCCAACGCAATCCGGATCGCTGCAGCAATCGCATGCTCTCGGCGGCCGCTCTGCACAGGATCGGTGGTTTCCAGCCCGATGCCCTCGATCTGTGGGAGCAGCTGATCCGCCAACGCGGTCTCAGCACGCGCAGCGGCCTTCAGCTGCTGAAGGTTGCACGCACCATCGCCGACCTCAGCAACCAGGCGGACGTCAACCGCCAGGTTGTTGCCGAGGCCAGCTGCTACCGATGCACCGATCTCCTCAAACAGTCAGCCGCTTAATAATCACGCATGCGCTTGGTGGGCACATCCCTGTAGGGCTGGGGCCCGATCGACGGGGGCTGGAGATGGCGGTCTTGGAGTGAACCCAGGGCATGGCTCATCGCTTCCCCAAACCACTCAAACCAGTGGACAAAGGCTGATTTCATCGGAACGACCTGCATCTGCCTTCAGTGTGGAAATGCACACATCAAAAGACAACAGGTGTTTTAACCGGTTTTAAACGGGGCTTCACTGCCCTGGAGCGCTGTCTCGGAAGACATAGAGATGGCCAAGGCTCTTTTTGCCATAAGCACGCCTTTTGAGTGTCCAACCCGGCTCAAAGGTCAACTGGATGAAACCACTTGCGGATCCTCCGGCGCGGGCCACAACGAAGGTGGGCCGGGAGGAATCCCGGGTTGGGGTCGCCAGCAGTTCGATATCGCTGCCGGTGTTCACCACGCTGAGCCGATAACGGGTGCCGAGATCATCCCCACCAATGCGCAAGGAGTAGCCATTGCCGTCGATATAGCGATTGCAGATCCCAGTGAAATCAAACTTGGACAGCAACGGATCCACCACAGCAGGAGCACTGCCGCTGGTCGCGAAGCAGGGACGCTTGCTGCTGCGCTGCTCATAGATGTTCAACTGCGAGCGCTCACCGCTGCCAATCGGAGCGGAAACAAGGATGAACTTCGACTGATCAACTGGGATCGCCTTGAAAAGAGACCCTTGCGCCAGGGTGGCGGGTGCCAAAACAGCAGACAGGGCAAGGCCTGCTGCCGCGACGGTTCTGAAGCGTGCCATCACATCCATAGGCAGGGCTGTATGGATCGTAAAAGTGATGGCAAGCGCCGTCGCCCCTGATCAGGCCGGTTTGTTGAGGCGAATCGCCACTAACAAGGTGCCAACCGTGCCGGGGGCTGCCAAAGCCAGGATCCAACCTGTGGTGGTCACACCAAGATCAGGATCGCCGTAGGCCAGCTCAAACACACAGCCGGTGGTGGCAATGCCCAGCACACAGGCCAGGGCCAGAAACAAACCTGCCAGGGGTTTCATCGGCATGGTTCAGGACACGCTCTGAACGTGCTGACGTTGAAAGCCATTCTCCTTCAATTCCTTCTGAAGGCCGGCTTCATCGGTCACCCGGTCCACAAACAGAACACCGTTGAGGTGGTCCATTTCATGCTGAATGCAGCGGGCCATCAACCCGTCGGCTTTCATCTTGCGCGGACGGCCCATCTCATCGCGAAAACTGACTTCGATCGCGGTGGGGCGAATCACATCGAGGTAGACGCCAGGAATGCTGAGGCAACCCTCCTCATAGGTGTCGAGGCCAGCACTGGCTGCGGTGATCTCAGGGTTAATCAGCACCAGTGGGGGTGTTGCCGCATTCTCCAGATCAAGATCGATCACCAGAAGCTGCTGATGAATCCCCACCTGCGGGGCGGCCAGACCAATTCCCTTGGCGGTGTACATGCTGCGCAGCATGTCGCGGGCCAACTCGCGCACCTGGTCGTTGACCTTCCCAATGCGCCGAGCAGGCTGGCGGAGAACATCGTCGCCGAGGGTGTGGATCTCCAGAGGCGGAGTATCCAGGGCGGTCTTCGGCACCAGCATCGTGTCCCGGGCCTTGTCGGCCTGGCGGGCCAAGTCGGCGAAGCTTCCTGCCAAGACCACCCTTGCGTTGGTTCAGCATGTTAAGCGGCCCGAATCAGCCCCCATGGGAGCAGCCCCACTCACCGCAGAGCATGCCGTTGGCCGACTGCCAGGCCTCAAAGAGCCGCGGCTGTTCCCTGGCCCCGACGGAACGATCTGGTTGCTCTGGTTAGAGCAACGCCCCCAGGAACGCGGACGCACAACGGCCCTGATCCGTCGCTTCGGAGACGCAGATGCTGAACCCAGCGAACTCACCCCCCCGCCCTGCAATCTGCGCAGCCGTGTGCACGATTACGGCGGAGGCGTGCTCGCATCCGGATTGCAAAACAACCTGCTGACGTTGGTCTGGGTGGATGGTGGCTGCCTTTGGCTGCAGCGGTGGGAACTGCCCACCACCCCATCCGAGCAGCCGATCTCACTCCACCAACCCGAACAGCTCACCAAAAGCGGTGACTGGGCTCTCGCCGATGGCCTGCTCGATCTCAAGCGGCAGCGTTGGATCGGCATCCGGGAGATGAACGGCCTCGATCAGCTGGTGAGTGTGAACTTCAGCAGCCGAGGTGAAAGCCCAGAGCTTCTGCATCAACCCCTGGATTTCGCGGGGTATGCCTGCCTCAGCGACGACGGTCACCATCTGGCCTGGGTGGAGTGGCAACAACCCTGCATGCCGTGGGACAGCAGCCAGCTGTGGTGTGCGGAGATTGATGCCGAAGGGCATCTTCTGGCTCCAAAACAGCTGGCTGGGGGAGAAGGGGTCTCCGTCTTCCAACCCCTGTGGCTACCAGACGGGCGACTGGTGGTGGCCGAAGACAGCAGCGGCTGGTGGAATCTGAGCGTGAAGGCAGCGGCAGAAGACGCGTGGGAAAGCCCCTGGCCGATGGCCGCTGAAACGGCCATGCCGCAGTGGATTTATGGAATGCGCACCACCGCCTGGGATGGCGAATGCCTGCTAGCAGCGGTGTGCAGCCGGGGGGCCTGGACGCTCAAGCGTCTGCACGGCAATGGAGAAGTGGAGACGATCAACCAGCCTTTTGACGACCTCGCTTATCTGCAGGCCTGCAATGGACGGGCCGTGGCGGTGGCCAGCAACAGCACCTGCACGGCAGGGCTGCTGGAACTCGATCTGCGTCCGAGACATCCGCTGTGGAACCACACCCCTGCTGTCCAATCCCCCCTGACAGCAGAGCAACTCAGCGTGGCGGAAGCGATCTGGTTCAGCGGCCACAACGGCGAACGAACCCACGCCTGGTATTACCCCCCCAGCGGCAACCCGCCAGAGGCCGCCCCACTGCTGGTGAAGAGCCACAGCGGGCCAACGGCCATGGCCCGCCGCGGCCTCAGCCTGGCGATCCAGTACTGGACATCCCGTGGCTGGGGCGTTGTGGATGTGAATTACGGCGGTTCGACAGGTTTCGGGCGCGACTACCGGGAGCGCCTCAACGGTGGCTGGGGTGTGGTGGATGTTGAAGACTGCGCCGCAGCTGCCCAAGCCTTGATCGCTACCGGCCGGGCTGATCCCGACAAGATCGCCATCGAAGGCGGTAGCGCCGGTGGCTTCACCACCCTGGCCGCGCTCTGTTTCACGGATGTGTTCCGAGTGGCGGCCTGTCGCTATGCGGTGTGCGACCTCACGGCCATGGCCGAAGACACGCATCGGTTTGAAGCGCGCTACCTCGATGGCCTCGTGGGGGAGTGGCCAGCACAACGCATGCTTTACGACAAGCGCTCGCCGCTCAACCATGCAGCTCAGATCCGCTGCCCAGTGCTGTTCTTCCAAGGACTTCAGGACAAGGTTGTGCCCCCTGAGCAGACGAAGCGGATGGCCGACGCCCTGCGCAGCAACGGCATCCCTGTGGAGGTGCAGCTTTTTGAGGATGAAGGCCATGGTTTCCGCAACCAGGCCACCCAGATCGCGGTTCTGGAATCAACCGAGGCCTTTTTCCGGCGTCACCTGGGCTTGGCGGGGCAGCAGACCTGAAGACACGAGATTGTCTTCGATTACGACAGATTGAGACAATCAACAGGGCAAATACAACATTCAAAAAGGATAAATAAAACCTTTTTTGAAGCCATGCTGCAACCTTGGCGCAAGGAATTCGTTGAGTTCTTCTTCACCAAAGGCAGTGCACTGACGGTCGCCATCGCATTCGTCGTAGGCCAGCAATTCACAAGAATTGTTGATTCTCTCACCAAAGGCCTCTTAATGCCGCTGCTGAACCCATTGGTTCCCAGAGGCAACTTCAAAGATCTCAAAATCGATTATTTCGGAGGTGCAATCGAGATCGGAAACTTGATTGACACCGTTATCGAAGCGCTTCTGGTGGCCTGGATGCTCTTCCTGATCTTCAAGGCAATCAAACGGATCGAGCGACAAAACGCGACCACCTCTGAATCCGGCGAGGGTTGAGCTAGCAGATGGTTACAACCCACACAACCGGGTTCAGCAGATGTGATCAGTCATACGGGCAACCAGCAGGAACGTTCAACCTGTGCCCGCTTGAACCCATGAAAAAGAGCTAACTGTGGAATGGTGGCCGCAGTTTCCTGAGTACTAATGCGGATCCTGCGCTACCGCGGCAATACTTACAACAGCCCTGAGCCTCTGGCTGAGGCACCTCGCCCAGGCGAGCGCTCCTATCGCTGGGTCAAATACGCGGTAAAAAGCAACAACGTTGTGGATTTCTCGAAGCGCACAAAGCCTGAGAACGAAGAATCGCTGGCCGGCTGAGCTGGCTCAGCTGTGCTCGCGCAGGAAGGCCACCGTGGAGGCAAGCTCTTCGCTGAAGCGGTCGATCTCCTCAAAGGTGCTGGTGAAGCTCAGGCTGGCCCGAGCTGAAGCCGAAACGTCGTACAAACGATGCAACGGCTGACAGCAGTGGTGACCGCTGCGAATGCAGATCCCGGACGCGTCGATCAGAGCGGCAATGTCGTTGGCGTGCACGCCCTCCACCAGAAAGGTGGCTAGGGCACCACGCTCGGGCTGCTGATCCGGCGTCGGCCCCAGCACCCGCACACCCTCAATCGCCTGAAGCCGATCGAACAGATGGCGGGTGAGCTCGGCCTCCCAGGCCTGAATCGCATCGAGACCAATCGCCTGCAGGTAGCGAATCGCTGCGCCCATACCAACCGCCTCGCCAATGGCCGGGGTTCCCGCTTCGAACTTATGGGGCAGCACCGCCCAGGTGCTGTGGTCCAGGAAGACATCCTGAATCATCTCCCCGCCGCCGAGGAAGGGAGGCATCGCCTCCAGCAGAGACTCCCGCGCCCAGAGAAAGCCCATGCCGGTGGGGCCGCAGAGCTTGTGGGAGGAGCCGACAAGAAAGTCGGCGTCCATCGTTGCCACATCGATCGGCTTGTGGGCCAGGCTCTGGCAGGCATCCACGAGAACGCAGGCGCCAACAGCATGGGCCGCCGGGATCACCTGATCGAGGGGGTTGCAGCAGCCGAGGGCATTGCTGATGTGCACCAGGCTCACCAGTCGGGTGCGCTCGTTCAACTTGGCGCGGAAGTCGCCCAGATCCAGCTCTCCGGATTCGGTAATGCCGACATGACGCAGCACGCAGCCGGTGCGCTGGGCCAGGAGCTGCCACGGCACCAGGTTGCTGTGGTGCTCCATCACGGTGAGGAGAATTTCGTCCCCTTCCTTGAGGTTGGCGTCACCCCAGGTGCGTGCCACCAGGTTGATCGCTTCACTGGCATTGCGGGTGAACACGATCTCCCGGGAACTGGCGGCACCCACGAAGGCCGCAGTTGTGGTGCGGGCTGCCTCAAAGGCATCGGTGGCGCGGGCACTGAGCTGGTGGGCACCGCGATGCACGTTGGCGTTGTCGCAGCTGTAGTACTGCTGCAGCGCCTCCAGCACCTGGCGGGGCTTCTGGCTGGTGGCGGCGTGATCGAGGTAAATCAGCGGCCGGCCATCCGGAGCCAGCTGCTCCAGAATCGGGAAATCGGCACGATATCGAGCGGATAAATCCACGTAATCTGCACGTGACCGTGTCTCAGCAGCGATCGTCATCGGGCAAGGCTCTCCATCACGCGCTCCAGGGGATTCCAGACCTGCGCTGCAGCAGGCAGCTGATCGATCACGTCCTGGCAGGTCCCGCGCAGCAGCAGCGCGGTTGCATCCGCCGCCGCAATGCCACGGCTCTGGAGATAGAACAACTGATCATCTTGGAGCTGCGACACAGTGGCGCCATGGGCGCAGCGCACATCGTCCGCCACGATCTCNAGCTCGGGCTTGGTGTCCACACGAGCCCTGTCAGACAGCAGCAGATTGCGGCTCAACTGCGCGGCATTGGTGCGTTGAGCATCACGGGGAACATCGATGCCACCGTTAAAAATGGCGTGGGATCGATCTCCGGCCAGGCATTTCTGCAACTGATCCAATTCCCCCTCAGGCCCGTCAAAACGCACCGCGGTGTGGGTGGCCAACTGCTGCTCGGCAGCGGTCACCGCCAACCCCTTCAAGGTGGTNTGTGCCTGCCCATCCACTTGCACCACCCGAGGCTCGACCCGTCCAAAGCTCCAGCCCTGCACAACGGAGGTGAGGGCATAGGAGCTGCGGGGCTCCTGCTCCACAGCCAGATGCGCCATCAACGCTGACGCACCATCAGCCGTGGCCAGCACGCCATGGCGCAGTTGGGCCTCCTGCCCCAGATGCACTTCCAGCACATGGCTGTGGGCCGACGCCCCCTCCGCCAGCAGCACCTGCATCAACTCCAGCTCCGCCTTTTCCTCCAGCAGCAGCAGCACCCGGGTGGCGTTCAATCCGGCACCCGCCGCCATGACCAACTCCAACGGGCCGACCCGTCCCCGCACCCTGAGGGCGAGGATTTGCTGCGCCTTGGCGTGGTTGAACTCCACAGGCCACACCTGGGCACAACCGCAGCGATCGAGGGTGTGGCCAAGCGCCTGTTCCAGCTCTTCGGCATTCAGGGCCGAGATTCCCTCCGGGAGAGCCTGGCCGGCCAAGGGATCGTCAAAACCATTGAGCACCAGACGGGTCACCCCTTCCAGGCTGGATGGCAAAGGTGCGGGAAGTGGCGATGCACTGGCCGGCAACGCCGCCACAGCCCCAAGCCGCTTGAGATCGGTGAGTCGCCAGGATTCCTCGCGGCGGTTGGGCAGCCCGAGGTGCTCCAGAGCGACCCGACCGCGTTCTTGCACCGGAGCCAGCACACTGCTGCCCATGATCAAGCAGCCCCCTGGGCGGCCAGCTCCCGATCCACCCAGTCGTAACCCGTCTGTTCAAGCTCGAGAGCCAGTTCTCGGCCACCGGTGCGCAGGATCTGACCAGCAGCCATCACATGGACGTAATCCGGGGTGATCTCATCGAGAAGACGCTGGTAGTGGGTGATCAACAGCGTGGCGTTGTTCTCCGTCGCCAACTGGTTCACACCACCGGCGACGATGCGAAGGGCATCGATATCAAGGCCCGAATCGGTTTCGTCCAGAATCGCCACCACGGGCTCGAGCAGCGCCATCTGCAGGATCTCGTTGCGCTTTTTCTCGCCGCCGGAAAAGCCCTCATTCACACTGCGCTCAAGAAAGGCAGGGTCCATCTGCACCACTTTGAGCTTGTCGTGCACGTGATCCTCGAAGGCAAACGTGTCGAGCTCCTCTTCCCCCTGTTTCTCCCGCCGCGCATTGGTGGACACCCGCAGGAATTCGAGGTTGCTGACGCCTGGAATCTCCACCGGGTACTGGAAGCCCAGAAACACCCCCAAGCGAGCCCGTTCCTCAGGCTCCAGATCAAACAGATCCTGGTTGCGGTAGCGAACGGTGCCGCCGGTGACCCGATAGGCCGGGTGCCCAGCCAGCACTTTGGAGAGCGTGCTCTTGCCGCTGCCGTTGCGGCCCATCACGGCATGGATCTCACCGGCCCGCACCTGAAGATTCACCCCCTTGAGGATGGGCTTGTCCTCCACAGAGGCATGCAGATCGTTGATGTCGAGAAGGAGCTCGGCGTCAGGGCGAATCACGGAAGAAATCGAGAGAAGTGAAAAGAACGGTCGTGAACGGGCCAGGGATCAACCCACGGAACCCTCAAGCTTGAGCGCCAGAAGCTTGTCGGCTTCGGCCGCAAACTCCATCGGCAGTTGATTGAACACGTCGCGGCAGAAACCGCTGACCATCATCGACACCGCTTCTTCAAAACCGATGCCGCGGCTTTGGAGGTAGAAGAGCTGATCTTCGGAGATGCGACAGGTGCTGGCCTCGTGTTCGATCGCCGCCTGGGGCTGCTGGGATCGGATGTAGGGATACGTGTTGGCGGCCGCTTGATCCCCGATCAGCATCGAATCGCACTGGCTGTAGTTGCGGGCTCCTTTGGCATTGGGACCCATCTGCACCAAGCCGCGGTAGCTGTTGCTTGAGCGCCCGGCGCTGATGCCTTTGCTCACAATCGTGGAGCGGGTACGGGGCCCCACATGAATCATCTTCGTGCCGGTATCAGCCTGCTGGCAGTTGTTCGTGAGAGCCACGGAATAAAACTCACCCACTGAGTCGGCTCCCTGCAGCAGACAACTGGGGTACTTCCAAGTGATCGCGGATCCGGTCTCAACCTGGGTCCAGCTGATGCGGCTGCGGTCACCACGGCACTGGCCCCGCTTGGTCACGAAGTTGTAGATCCCGCCAACACCGTTCTCATCACCGGCATACCAGTTCTGAACAGTGGAGTACTTGATCGAGGCATCATCCAGAGCCACAAGTTCCACCACAGCGGCATGCAGCTGATTGGTGTCGAACATCGGAGCTGTACAGCCTTCGAGGTAACTCACCGACGCACCTTCTTCAGCAACGATCAACGTGCGCTCGAACTGTCCGGTATCGCCGGAATTGATCCGGAAGTAGGTGGAGAGCTCCATCGGGCACTCCACGCCCTTCGGAATAAACACGAAGGAACCATCGCTGAACACCGCGGAATTCAGCGCCGCGAAGTAGTTGTCGTTGCTCGCCACGACGCTGCCGAGATAACGCTCGATCAGTTCTGGATGCTCCTTCACAGCCTCACTGAAAGAGCAGAAGACAACACCGTGCTCTGCCAACTTTTCCTTATAGGTCGTGGCGATCGAAACACTGTCGAAAACCGCATCGACTGCCACGTTGCTGAGGCGCTTCTGCTCACTCAGCGGAATGCCGAGCTTGTCGAAGGTTTCGAGAAGCTTCGGATCCACCTCATCAAGGCTGGCCTTCTTCTCCTGCTGCTTGGGCGCCGCGTAATAAACGATGTCTTGATAGTCGATCGCTGAATAGCCCAGAGCAGCCCAATCAGGCTCATCCAAGGTCAACCAATGGCGGAACGCTTTGAGCCGGAAATCGAGGAGAAAAGCAGGCTCCTCCTTCTTCGCAGAAATCAGCCGAACGACGTCTTCGCTCAGCCCCTTGGCAATTTTGTCGGTTTCAATCTCTGTGACGAAGCCGTACTTGTAGGGCTGGCTGACGAGATCCCGCGTGGAGGTGCTGGTCATAACGGTCAGCCGGCGGTGGCGTTGATCGTTTCCGTTGTGATGGTCTGGGTCTTCTCAGGGCAGGCGAAGGGGTTGTCCTCAGTGAGGAACAGCATGCAGTGGCATTCCTTGCGCTCACGCATCGGAACGCAAGGGCAGTTCCAGAACGCCTGAGACACTTCAGCCTCTTTGTCTTCGTAATGGCGGCAGGGGCAGAGGGCGCCGCCGAGGTCGTCCTTGTGACGAGCCAAGCCCTTCAACACCACGGCCGTGACGCTTGGATCAGCACAGAAATAAGTGCCGGTGCGCTGCGCGTAGGTTTCAGCGAATTTGCGGATGACCTCCAGGCTTTCTGCTGTCGGCTCTTGTGCGGCGTCAGACATGGAGGGAACGGCGAATTACGAAACCCCGTGGTTTCCTTTCTGGAAGCCTAGGCCAGCAAGGCTTCACCAGCGGGACATTCATTGTGACCTTCCCCCTTGCCAATCCGGTGCCATCGTGAGGGGACGTACCTGACTCCATGAGCGCCTCGGCCCCGGCCAGCACCCGCGATGTTGTGCTTTCCCTGCTGCTCGAGCGGGGCGAGGACGACGCGGGCAGCCTTGCCGATGCCGTCGGCATTTCGGTTCAGGCCATGCGTCGCCACCTGCGATCTCTGGCAGAAACTGGATTAATCGAGGCCAGCAGCAGCTCCGGCGGCCCGGGCCGTCCGAGCAACCGCTGGTGCCTCACCGACCAGGGCCGAGACCGCTTCCCTGATGGCAGCGGCCGCTTTGCCATCGGGCTGCTGGATTCGATGCGCAGCAGCCTGCCGGAAGCAACGGTGCGACAACTGCTGAATCAGCAGGCCGAAGCCAAGGCCTCTCACTACCGCCAGAGTTTGGGCCAAGCTTCTTTGAAGGTCAGAGTGGAACGCCTGGCGGAGCTGCGCCGAGACGAGGGCTACGTCACGATCTGCAGCCGCGATGANGACGGCATCAGCTGGAGACTGCAGGAAGCGCACTGCTCGGTGCAGCGCATCGCCGAAGAATTTCCAGCGGTCTGCGACCAGGAACTGCTGCTCATCCGGCGGACGATCCCGGATTGTCACGTGGAGCGGGTGCATTGGCGCCTGGAGGGAGGCCATACCTGTGGGTTCCGGATCACGCCCCTGCAGCAGAGCGGATGAGCATCAACGAAGAAACGATTGAAAAAATCGACGCCACGCTTCTTCCACAACTCGATCGACACCATTTGAGGTTGCTGGCCCACTGCCTCGACAGCTTTCGCTCCATGGCTGGCAGCACGAGCCGAGAGCTGCCAGATGCCGCACGACGGCGAATCTGGTGCGAAAACCAACAGGTGGTTGCCGCCGATCCANCCTTTGTTGAAACATTGCTGAATCAGCTGGCCTCAGCCGCGGANCAACTCGAGGATTTGGCCAGAGANGTGGGCAAACAGCCCCTCGACCTGAGCTTGGACGACCTNATCGCNGCAGCGGAGAGCCGTTGCCGTAACTGAAGGCCACGAACTGCCATCATCGAAACAGCTTGCTGCGGCCGATGACGATGGAGATCCCCGACGCCCTCAGCTTTTTCCGGCTGAGTTGCGGCCGCTGGACCTCCCAGCGCTCNCAGCACCATCTGCTGCACCGGCGCGCTGAGGCCGGCGCCTCCTTCATCGTGGTGGAGGAGCTGCTCAAGGGCGANGCACGTTTGGCGGAGATCGCAGCGCGCAACAACGAGAGCGTGGAACGAATCGTTGGAGGCTGCTGGGTGCGCTGGAGCGGCTCNATGGCCTGGGATCGCGCCGGGGAATCCCACGAAGATCAGACCATGTTTGGCTTGATTCCCAGTGATGACAGCGGGCGCAGTGGCCTCTTGCTGCGGGATCGGGGTTACGCGGAAAAGGCTCCCGTGGCCGGACAGTTCCAGATGGATGCCGAAAACGGCCTGATCCTCACAACGGACTACGAAATGATGAGCTCCCTGGAGCGGTTCTGGTTCTCAGGCGAGAACGTTCGTCTGCGCACGAGCACCGTTCAGGGGCTATCCAACAACGCCTCCTTCTGCATCGAAACGCGACAGCTGGACGGAGCCGAGCAACCCAGACAAGCCCNAGCATCCAGCTCCGCAGCGCTGGCGCCCTTTGGCTGGTAAGCAGAANTACTTAGANCAAGTATTACGGCATGTAATCGCTGCAACAGCAGTCCGAAGGAGGGCCTGCAAGCACTTCTACGATCCCGGACAGTGGATGCTGAAGCTCGCGTGGCCATTCCCCTTCTGGAGTACGCACCGATTACCCAGAATTCTCTGCGTACCGGTGTACCGAATCTGCGGGTCGGCTCCGAAGAAGGGTCCCGGGCTTACTCCTATGAAATTGCAGCCGACCGGGACAACCTGGTCACCGTGATTGAAAGCGCCTACCGGCAGATTTTCTTCCACGCCTTCAAGACCGATCGCGACGTCAACCTTGAGTCCCAGCTCAAGGATGGNCAGATCACCGTCCGCGACTTCATCCGCGGACTCGTGCTCTCCGACACCTTTAAACGCACGTTCTACGGGTTCAACAGCAACTACAAGGTGGTTCGCCACCTTTGCGAGCGCATCCTGGGCCGCAAGGTGAACGGCAAAGGCGAAGAACTCTCTTGGTCGATCGTGATTGCCTCCAAAGGCCTTGAAGGTCTGGTGGATGTGCTGATGGACAGCGCCGAATACCTCGATGCCTTTGGCTACGACACCGTTCCCTATCAGCGCAACCGCGTCCTGCCCGGACGGGATCTTGGCGAGACCCCGTTCAACATCACCACTCCCCGTTACGACGAGTACTACCGCGGCATCCTCGGCTTCCCCCAGATTGTTTTCATGGGCGGGCCCGGAAAACAGATTCCAGCCCGCGCCAAGATCAAACGNGGNGGATCCCCCAGCGACTACATGGCCTGGGTTGCCGAGGTGGCCAANGCCCGAGGNGCTTCCCCCAGCACCAGCGCCGACATGGACTACATGTCNAAGGTGCCGTATCGCAGCATCGGCCGCTGAGGCAACACGATCCACAACAAACTTGCGGGGCTTCGGCCCCGCTTTTTTTGTGTCCAGGACAGTGATCCCCGCCTTGGAATCCGACGCTCTGGTCAGGATCCTCTGACCCTCGATCACTGCACGGTTCGAAAAGGAAGCTTTCGTTTCACAATGATCCCAAATGAAACCTGGAGCTTTTTGGCGTGTCGAAAACCCTTTCATCTTTGGCACGTCTGACCCTGCGGCAACTCCGTCAGATCGCCAGCGACTTGGGGGTGCCTCTCTACAGCCGGAAGAGCAAAGAGACCTTGGTTGGCGAGGTCGCCAAGCGTCAGGAGAAGCGTGGGGGAGACCTCAAAGCCATCGAGGCTGAACTCAACGCTCCTGCAGTGAACACCACGGAAACGCGCGTGGTCTTCCTTCCTCGCGATCCCCAGTGGGCCTACGTCTTCTGGGAAATGTCCGAGAGCGATCGCAAGGTGGCCCAGCGCGATGGTGCCAGCCGTTTGTGCCTGCGACTTGCCGATGTCACCGGNATGCAGAGCGGAANCGCACACCCCCACACGCTTCAGGAAGTTCCGGTTGATAGCCACAGCACNGAGTGGTACCTCCCTGTTCCCGTGTGCGACCGCGATTACCGCGTCGAGCTCGGCTACCGCATCGGAACCAACTGGATGTCGTTGGCNTTCTCGTCGGTGGCCCGGGTTCCNGCACTCCACCCGAGCGAACAGATCATGGATCAGTTCGTGCCATTCAGCCTGGACGCTTCACCCGCGGAGGTCTCATCTCCTGCTGCTCCCCCAGCCCCAGCTGAGACCAGCGTCAGCGGCTTGCACGAGCGTCTCTACCAAAGTGCCACGGTGCACTTCCGCCGTCGTCGCGTCGGTTCGGAAGAGTTCCAGGAAGCTGTTGATTCATCGGCAGACTCCGATCGCTTCGGGATGAGTGATTCCGGCATCGGCCTTTGGGCCAGCGGACGCAACGAATCTGGTCTCGGTGGAGTCGCCCCCCGTCAACGCTCCTTCTGGTTGGTTGCTGACGCTGAGTTGATCGTCTACGGCGCCACGGATCCTGCCGCACGCCTCACGATCGGGGGTGAGGAAGTNCCTCTTTCCACCGACGGCACCTTCCGGATTCAGGTTCCATTCCGTGATGGCGAGCAGATGTACCCNATCGAAGCCACAGCTGCGGATGGCGAGCAGAAGCGCAACATCACGCTGAACTTCAANCGCCAAACACCAGAAGACAACAGCAACCCCGCCAGCGAAGCAGAAGCCGAGTGGTTCTGAACACATCCGAATCCAAACCCTCCGCTTCGTTGCGTTGGTTTGTCGCCATCACTCCCCTCGCGGGAGCGATGGCTTTTCCCTTGATTGTGCCCCTTGTGATGGCGCGGGCGGGCATTGGAGCTGGCGTNCTTGTGGCNCTTGTGCTCAGTGCACTCTGGTTCGTGGCGATGTTGAAAACCTCCGAAATGCCTCACTGATCAGCGGGGAACTCTGCTTAAGAGCCGCAACGCCAACATGCCGAGGAGCTGCAACGCCTGGTGGATCGCGCTCCTGTTCTGCTGTGGGTGTAGCCAAAGCGCGCAGGTGATCGGNGCNGCTCCTCCTTCTTTGCCTGCAGCAGAGGGCATCGCGGTGTTGTTCAACCACAACGAGAGGACTCGCTATCGATCACCGCTCGACAAGAGCTGGAGGAATGGCGACAACCTCGAGCAGGAGATAATCGATGCCATCGAAGCGGCAACAACAGAAATCCTGCTGGCCGTACAGGAACTTTCGCTCCCACACATCGCCCAAGCGCTGATTGCAGCGCACCAGCGTGGTGTGCGTGTGCAAGTCGTGCTGGAAAACAACTACAGCAAACCCTGGAGTGAACAACTGATCAGCACGCTGCCATCGCATCAACGCCACCGCTGGCAGCAGCTNCAGCAACTGGCAGACAGCGATGGCNANGGCATCACAACGNCGACGGAAGCCCTCCAAGGTGATGCTGTGGCCCTGCTNCTTCANGCCGGGATACCNCTGATCGATGACACAGAAGACGGCAGCAGCGGCAGCGGATTGATGCACCACAAATTCATGGTGATCGACCAACGACAGGTGATCACAGGCAGTGCCAACTTCACCAGCTCCGGCATCCACGGTGACTTCGGCAAAACCTCCACCCGCGGCAATGTGAATCACATCTTGCGGATTGATAGCCCGGAGTTAGCGGCACTGTTTCGAGCAGAGTTTCACACCATGTGGGGAGATGGGCCCGGAGGGGAGCAAAACAGCCGATTCGGCCTGCAGAAACGATCCAGCAGATTNCAAAGCGTGCGGGTNGGCAACNCCCGAGTGGATGTGTTGTTTGCTCCCCANCCAAAACGCAGCCAAGAGCACGGGCTGCAGCTTCTGGCAGAGCAGCTGGCTTCAGCCAAGAGGAGCATCGATATGGCGCTGTTTGTGTTCTCAGCACAGCAGCTCGCAAACGTGCTGCGGGAGCAGGTGAAGCAGGGGATTGACGTGCGCCTGGTGGCCGATCCCGGCTTCGCCAGCCGATCCTTCTCTGAGGTCCTGGACCTCCTTGGGGTCACCCTCCCAGACCACAACTGCAAGGTTGAAACTGGCAATCAACCGTTTGATGAAGCACACGAAGGTGTAGGAACTCCTCGCCTGGCCCGTGGCGACAAGCTCCACCACAAGTTCGCCGTGATCGACAACCGCCGAGTGATCACAGGATCCTTCAATTGGAGCCCCTCTGCTGCTCACACCAACGACGAGACCCTGCTGGTGATCCACTCACCCCAACTCGCCCAACACTTCACTCGAGAAATGGATCGCCTCTGGGACACCGCAGAGCTGGGGATCACACCGCACATCCAACGCAAGCTCGACCGCCAGCGGATTCGTTGCGGGGATGGGGTGGAGAGGAACTAAAGATCGTTCACTTAGNACTAAACTAAAACAAAGCTGGCAAGTTAAGTGACTGGATTTGGCGGACAAGCGCANAGAAAGACAAATAANTCATCAAAAAAGCCGCAGCTGAATTTCCAGAAATGGTTCAACCAAGCCATTTATTATCACCAGACAGGTCGACTTAGAGAAGCTGAGTCGATTTACAAAAAAATGATCGACGCAGGAACATCCGATCCCGCAGTATTTTGCAACCTTGGAATTATATTCAAAAACAGCGGCAGAATCAAAGAATCCCTTGNCTGCTATGAGCAAGCCTTAAACTTCGAGCCCGAGGANCCAAAAATTTATAGCAACATTGGAAAACTATACCGAGATATTAGCAACTTAGACCAAGCACTTCAATTTACATTAAAGTCTCTCGACCTTGACCCAGTTTCATCAACTACCCAGATGAATTTGGGGAGCATTTACCGAGACCTTGGCCAAACGGATAACGCCTTAATAGCCACCGTTAAAGCCATCGAGCTCGACACTGGAAGCATCGAAGCACTGCAGAATCTTAAAAACCTTGCCAGTGATCTCAAGATCAGCTCATCGAATAGAAATTACGCCAGAATAGCTTACGAAAAACTGCTAAATTGCGATGACTTTTCACATCGCAAACTATGCCCTCTTTTCATTCAAGAATACATNGAAGACATCCAAAAAGCCGCCAAATTAAATCCAATCATCTCAGATCAAAATTATACATTTCACAAGCTTGCATCAGACTGGAGATTCAGAAAATCTCTTACGTTACTGATCCCACCCCATCAGAATATCGAGGAGTTTCTTAGCCGTTTAAGAAAGGAATTCCTGATTCAAGCAATAAACAATAACATCATTACCAAAAGCTTGAGACCCCTCCTAGAAGCGCTAGCCACACAATGCTTCCTCAACGAGTATGTGTATTGGCAATCAGAAGAGGAGAAAAAATGGAAGGAAAACCTGATAGAAAAAGCGAGGAAAAGCAAGGCGGCATTCAATCAATACTTGCCTGTGATTGGCTGCTATATACCCATCCACTACATCATCAATGGAGAAGATGAGTTAGACAAATATCCCATCACTAGCGACGAAAGCAGAGCCTTTATCGATACTCAATACAAAGAGGTACAGGAAGAGAAAGCCACCAAAACCCTGCTCAGATCAAGTGAGAAAATATTCGATACGGTTTCACTTGCAGTTCAAAAAATGTACGAAGAAAACCCTTACCCCCGATACCAACATGCAGACCATACCTCTTCCCATTTTGCAAAACCGCCAATTGAGTTCATATCCCTGGAAACAACAATCAAAAACCTCCCTTTCACCAACGAACTCTCATCACCCAAATCCAGTCGGAAAATTCTGATCGCCGGATGTGGAACAGGAAACCAAATCATCAATGCCAGCCGCTATAGAAATGCGCAAATCACTGCCATTGACATCAGCAAGAACAGCCTGGCCTACGCAGCAAGAAAATCACAAGAGTACAAAATGCAGAATGTTCAGCTCAAGCAACTCGACATTCTGAATACAAATCAACTTCAAGATGTCTATGACATCATTGAATGCAGCGGCGTGCTGCATCACATGCAAGATCCCGCCAAGGGCCTGGCGGCACTCAACAGCAAGCTCAAGCCAGGCGGCTTTATCAAAATTGGTTTATACAGCGAGCTTGCGAGGCAAAAAGTCTCAGCAGCACGAGAACTTATCCAAAAACTGGCCATTCAAAGCACACCTGAAGGGATCAGAGACTTTCGAAAGCAAATATTTAACGACGACCTCCATGAACTAAAAAGCATATCAATACTTGTAAATGATTTTTATTCNCTTTCAGAATGCCGCGATCTTTGCTTTCACGTTCAGGAGCATCAATTCACCACAAAGACCCTGCAAAAGCTTTTAGAGGCTGAAAATCTAATATTTTGCGGATTCATGTTGCCGCAATCAATCAAAACGGCTTACCAGCAGAGATATCCAGAGGACCACAACGGCACCTCACTGAGCAATTGGGGAGAATTTGAGGAACTCAATCAATCGACTTTTCAAAGTATGTATCAATTCTGGGCCTACAAGCCATTGCAGATCAATTTCGCCTGACGCGATTGCTTCAAAACAACCAAGAAACACCCAATCAATCAATAAACCAATAGNGAAGATCACGCTCTCATCCCATAACAAAGGCAAAATGAGCTTTTCCCAAAGCGAAAGGGGATCAAACGAAGACCTACAAGATCAAGACATCATCCAAAGGTCTGTGGAACTATCTTCTAGAAATCTTGGCGTCAACTGCACAGAAGTACGTCAGAATGATTTCATGACACTCAAAATCACAAGCGCCCTGCTGCTGCTCGCGATTGCCAGCCCCTCCATCGCGGCTGAGCCCTATCAACCCTGGCCCACCAAAGACCAGCTGCGGGAGATTGAGAGCGCTGCCTTCCGCTGTTCCCGCGAGAACATCAGCAGCAGCTGCCAGACAACCCGCCAGCTCGCTGATCCCTGGATGGATCATCCACGGCTGCCTGGAATCTGCAAGGACGACCTCTGGAAACTGATGGAGGTTGCCCGCGTGGCCAGCGAGAACGATTACAAACGTCGGGATGCCATCGACCAGACGGCTCGACGCATGACACGGACATGCGCCAAACCGGTCAAGAAAAAAGCCAAGCCTCAGNCCCCCCAGGCCAGGGCTTGAGCATCAGTCGAAATCAAAGCTGAAGCGCTGCCCCTGCATCAGGGTGGCCACCTCNGAGCGAACTGCATCCAACAGTTCAACACTCACCTCTGGATGCTTTTTGATCTCATCCACAAAGGTCTGNACATCAGCNGCGGTGAGCCCGTGGCTGCTGATTTTGGATTCCACCTGTTGGCGAAAACGGGCGAGAAGAGCCTGCTGGTCTTCGTCGAGAGGTTTGGAACCGGGATGGGTGACGTCCATCGGATCAAGAANCAGNACATTCAGCGCGATGTGGCCGAATCACCGAGCATTTGGATCAACGCCTCAGANGTGGAGAGCATNTCTCCCAAGCTGAGTTCGTTCTCCTGACCGGCAATTTGAGAAGCCAGCTCACACACAGCGGAAGAGCGGCCCGACACATCACAACTGTTGGACAACTGCAGGATGGCATTGGAAAGCTTCCCGCGCAGGCATTCCTCGGAACCGGCTTCATGGATCACGGCGCGGGCGGCNTTGGTTGCCTCCGTTGAAGCCTGAGANAAGGGAATCGCCCGTTTCCAACTCTGGGATCCCTGTGCCGCTGATCCCGCCAAGGCAACTGCTGCCAGCAGAGGCAAAAAGAGGCGATGCATGGCCATCAACAGCATGGAGGTGCTGAGGGTAGCGATCTCAACTGGTCGTGCCCAACACGGTGAAATGGGTTTCCCGTGTTTACGTTTCCTGCAGAGCCTTGACCCTGGTGATGACCACTTCGGCCTCCGCGGAACCGACCCAACGCCAGGTGCGCCTGGATGCACCCTTCACGGATCAGAAACCCGGCACCTCCGGGTTGCGCAAAAGCAGCCAGCAGTTCGAGCANCCGAACTACCTGGAGAGCTTTGTGGAAGCGGTCTTCCGCACGCTCCCTGGTGTGCAGGGAGGAACTCTGGTGCTGGGGGGAGATGGCCGCTACGGCAACCGCCGCGCCATCGACGTGATCCTGCGCATGGGCGCGGCCCACGGCCTCAGCAAGGTGATCGTCACCACCGGCGGCATCCTCTCCACCCCAGCGGCCTCGAACCTGATCCGCCAGCGCCAGGCCATCGGCGGCATCATCCTCTCGGCAAGCCACAACCCCGGCGGCCCTGATGGCGACTTCGGCGTGAAGGTGAACGGCGCCAACGGCGGCCCCACGCCCGCATCCTTCACCGATGCGGTGTTCGAGTGCNCCAAGACCCTCGAGCAATACACGATCGTTGATGCNGCGGCCATCGCCATCGATACCCCCGGCAGCCACAGCATTGGTGCCATGCANGTGGAGGTGATCGACGGCGTCGACGACTTCGTGGCTCTGATGCAGGAGCTGTTCGACTTCGATCGAATCCGCGAGCTGATCCGCANCGACTTCCCGCTGGCGTTTGATGCCATGCACGCCGTCACCGGCCCCTACGCCACCCGCCTGCTGGAAGAAATCCTCGGAGCTCCTGCTGGCAGCGTCCGCAANGGNGTTCCCCTCGANGACTTCGGCGGCGGCCATCCNGACCCNAANCTCACCTACGCCCACGAGCTGGCCGACCTGCTGCTCAAGGGTGATGCATTCCGCTTCGGCGCNGCCTGTGATGGCGATGGCGANCGCAACATGATCCTGGGGCAGCACTGCTTCGTGAACCCCAGCGACAGCNTGGCGGTNCTCACCGCCAATGCCACNGTGGCGCCGGCCTATGCCAACGGCCTGGCGGGTGTGGCNCGCTCCATGCCCACCAGCGCTGCCGTGGATGTGGTGGCCAAGGAGCTGGGGATCGAGTGCTACGAGACCCCCACGGGTTGGAAGTTCTTCGGCAACCTGCTGGACGCCGGCAAAATCACCCTTTGTGGTGAAGAAAGCTTCGGCACCGGCAGCAACCACGTGCGTGAGAAAGACGGACTCTGGGCTGTGCTGTTCTGGCTGCAGATCCTGGCCGAGCGTCGCTGCAGCGTCGCCGAGATCATGGCGGATCACTGGAAGCGCTTCGGACGCCACTACTACTCACGCCACGACTATGAGGCCGTGGCCAGCGAAGCCGCCCATGGCCTGTTCGACCGCCTTGAGGGCATGCTTCCGAGCCTGGTGGGTCAGACCTTCGCNGGCCGCAGCATCAGTGAAGCCGACAACTTCAGTTACACCGATCCCGTCGACGGCTCCGTGACCAAGGGCCAAGGCCTGCGAATCCTCCTGGAGGACGGCAGCCGGGTGGTGGTGCGCCTCTCCGGCACCGGCACCAAAGGCGCCACGATCCGGGTGTATCTCGAGAGCTACGTGCCCAGCAGCGGAGATCTCAACCAGGATCCCCAGGTNGCTCTGGCGGAGATGATCAGCGCCATCAACGACCTGGCGGAGATCAAGCAGCGCACGGGCATGGATCAGCCCACCGTGATCACCTGAAGACTGTTCAATCCATCCATCACCAGAAAACGCCACCTACGGGTGGCGTTTTTTTTTTGGCTCTGATGAATCGCTCAGCGACGCGGGCCGCGATGGGAGTTGTAGTGGCGGTAAGCGGGATCNGTGGCCTCTTCCTGCAGCTGACGCATCGTCTCGATGGCAAACCCACCCAGGCCTCCCGAGGTAATCACCATCAGATAGAANAGACGCAAGCGGCCAAGATCGATCTCGGCCGGACTGTTGTCGATCAGCACCTTGAGGAAATAGGCAACAGCGACACCCAGACCAGCACCGATCGCCACAGCAACCAACACGCGCATACCACTGAAGGGCTTGCGCTGATTTACTTCGGGGTTCTGCTCAGGCATCAGCTCGGTTGCGGGGTGGGTGTGGGGCCGTCCTCAGGAGGCTTGGCATCGGCTTGTCCCAGCAGGGTCTTCATCACCACATAGAAGACAGGCACCACCAAAGTGGAGAGGAAGGTGGCCACCAGCAAACCTCCGAACACCACCAGACCCAGGGACGACTGGCTCTGGGCTCCAGCACCGCTGGCCAACATCAACGGCAGGAAACCGGTGAGCGAGGAAATGGCCGTCATCAGAATCGGCCGCAGACGGGATTTGGCCGAGAAGGTGGCGGCATCCAGAGCTGAATCGCCCTCACCCATCTTCTGGTTCGCCAAGTCAACAATGAGGATGGCGTTACCTCCTGCCAGACCAATCAGCATCACCAAGCCCACCTGGGCATAGATGTTGAGCACCTGGCCTGCGGCACCGAGGAAGACCAGCGCACCCAGCAGTGCCGTGGGCACGGTCAACAGGATGATGATCGGATCTGAGTAGCTCTCGTATTGGGCCGACAGCACCAGGAACACCGCCAGGATGCCCAGAGCGAAGATCACCACAGCCAGGGAGCCGGCTTTCACCTCCTCACGGGAGATACCGGTCCAGTCGAAGCCGAGGCCCTGGTAGGTACCCGTATTGAAGACCTGCTTCATCGCCCCGATCGCCTGGCCGGAGCTGTTGCCCTCCTTGGGGGTGCCGTCAATCTTGATCGAGCGGTAAAGGTTGAAGTGGGGGATCACACTCGGACCCACGGTCTGTTTGACCGTGAAGAACTCCGAAAGGGGAACCTGCTCACCCTGGGCATTCGGCACATAAATGGCAGAGAGTCGCTGGGGAGTGGCCCGACTCACTTCATCGGCCTGCACGTAAACCCGACGCACCTTGCCCTCTTGGAAGGTGTCGTTCACATAGGCACCACCGAAGTTGACACTGAAGGCCGACATCGCTGAACCGAAGTCGACCCCGAGGGAGGCCATCTGCTCCCGGTCGACATCAATCTTGTACTGGGGAGCCTGCGGTGAGAACAGCGAATAAACCTGATTCAGAACGGGATCGGCGTTCGCCGTCTGAATGATCTGCTGGGCAGACCCGAAAAACTCATTCAGCGAATACACGCCGCTGCTCTGGTCGAGCAGCTGGAACTCGAAACCGCCACCGGTGCCATAGCCGGGGATTGACGGGGGCTCCACCACAAACACCCGACCGCCATCAATGGCTCCGTACAACTTGGCGTTGAGACGTTTCACCACAGCACCCACCGTGTGCTCATTACCGGGACGTTCATCCCAATGGTTCATGCCGATGAAGAACAGACCCTTGTTGGGAGCGTTGCCATCGAGGCTGGCTCCACTGAAGAGAGCAGCCGATGCAATGTCTTCCTCCGACCGCAGCACTTCGGCCACCTGACGGTTGATCTCCAGGGTTTTGGCGTTGGAGACCCCATCGGGGGCCTGCACGAAACCAATCGCGTAGCCCTGGTCTTCGATCGGAACAAAACCACCAGGGATCCGGGTGAAGGCAAACCCGGTGAGCAGGATGCCCGCGGCCAGAGCCGCCATCACGATTGGGCGCGCCTTGAGCACACCCTCAAGGATCTTGGCGTAGCGCTTCTCAAAACCGCCGTAGAGGCGATTGAAGTTGGTGAAAATCACCGGAACGAAATAACCAACACCGCCACCGATGACGGTGAACAACACCACAGGGAACGGATTGGTGAAGATCACACCGGTGGTGATCACGCCCACTGCCGCGCCGCCAGCTGTGAAGGGAAGACGAAGGGGCAGGCCGGTGATCTTGCCGGCGATGAAGCCGATCACGGCACCGATCACCGTGGGGATCAGGGCTGCTGCGGCTCCATTACCAGCACTGAGCAGGCCGTAGATGAAACCGAGCACCACACCGGCCGTGGCGTACTGGTTGCGGCTGAGCTCCTTGGTCTCCCGAGATAGCAGCAGGGCCGACAACATCGGCGAGAAGGTGAGCGCGTTGAAGGTGGAAATGCCGATCGAAAAGAGAATCGTGGCGGCGAACTGCTTGTAGATCGTGCCGGTGGCACCGGGAAAAAACAGCACAGGCAGGAACACCGCCATCTTCACCAGGGAGGTGGCGATCACCGCGCCGAACAGCTCATCCATGGTTTCCATGGCCGCCTGAACCGACGTCATGCCCTCCGCCTTCTTGGCCGAAGTGTCTTCCACCACGGTGATGGCATCGTCCACCACCAAACCAGTGGCGAGCACCAGGCCGAAGAGGGTGAGCTGGTTGAGCGAGAAACCGAAGGCCAGCACCAGGGCGAAGGTGCCGATCAGGGCCACCGGAATGGCAATGGCAGGAACCAGGGTGGCTTTCCAGTTCTGCAAGAACAAGAACAGGATCAGCACCACCAGGATCACAGCATCCCTAAGGGAGTTGGTGACACCCTTGATCGACTGGTTGATGAAGTCGGTGGTGTCGTAGATCTTTTGAACACCAAGGCCCACCGGAAGGGTTTTCTCGAATTCAGCGAGCACATCCTTCACACCGTTGGACACCTCAATGGCGTTACTACCGGAGAGCTGGTAGATCGCGATACCCACAGAAGGCGTGCCTTTGAGATCCATGGCATCGATGCCGTAGGTCTCACCGCCGAGTTCAACCCGGCCCACATCCTTGAGCCGCACCAAGCCTCCGGCGTCGGTGGTTCTCAGAATGATGTTCTCGAATTCCCGAGTGCTGGTGAGGCGACCCTGCAGTTGCACGGTGAAGGTGAACTCCTGACCTTCAGGCGCCGGAGCACCGCCGATCTGGCCAGCAGGCACCAGACGGTTCTGGCTGCGCAGCTGATTGACCACATCGGTGGCCGAAAGGTTGTTGGCCGTGAGTTTCTCCGGATCAAGCCAGAGCCGGAAGGCAATCTTCCTGTTGCCGAAATAGGTGACGTCGCCGACGCCCTTCACCCGCTTGACGTTATCGGTGAGGTTCTTATCGAGATATCCACTGATCGTCTCCACCGAATATTCGGTTTTGGAGGGGTCTTCGTTCACAAAGTTGTAAACGAGCAGGATCGAGTTGGAGGCCTTGTTCACCGTCACACCCGATTTGCGCACCTCCTCAGGCAACTGGGGCTCAGCCAGAGAAACGCGGTTCTGCACGTTCACCTGGTTGATGTTGCCGTCGGTGCCGCTTTCAAACGACACAGAAATCGAACTCACACCATCCGACGAGCTGTTGGAGGTGATGAAGTCCATGTTCTCCACACCGTTGATCTGCTGCTCGAGCACAGAAGTCACCCCCTGCTCCACGGCAACTGCATCAGCACCCACATAGGTGGACTGCACCTTCACGGTGGGAGGAGCGATATCAGGCAGGTTTTCGATCGGAAGGATCGGGATCGCGATCAAACCGACGATCACGATCAACAGGCTGCAGACCGTGCTGAGAACCGGCCTGGTGATGAAGTTATTGGAAGCAGACATCGTTCAACCTCAGTTCGCCTTGGCGGGTTGCACCTGAACGGGCATGCCGTGTTTCAGGTTGAGCAGATTGGTGGTGGCCACCTTCTGATCGGCCTCAAGCCCCTTGGTGATCGGGTAAAGCTGATTTTCGAGCTCGCCCACCGTGACAGGGGTTTGCAGGGCGAATTGGGCATCAGCGGGCAATTTGCCGGCCTTGATTCCCTTCTCAAGCTTTTCGAGATCAGCCTTGCCGGGGTTCGCCTTGAGCTCCTCAAACGTGCCGAGGCGGAACACGAAGCTCTGGCCGGAGGTCTGCGTGACCGCTGCAAAAGGAACGGAAAGTTCTTCCTGCGCTTTGATCTGGACGCGGGTGCGAAGGCGCTGGCCATCGCGCAGTTTGCCGTCTTCATTCGGGAAAACCGCCTTCACCAGGAGTCCCTGAGTTTTTTTGTTGACCCTTGGATCAATGGAGCCGACCTTGCCGCTGGCGATCACCGTTTCACTACCAGGTGCACTGAGCAACACCGGCTGGCCCAGAGCCAAGCGGGAAGCAAACACCGCAGGCACCTCAACGCGGGCTTCGAGCTCATTGTTCTGAACCAGGCTGGTGAACACCTGGCCCTGCTGAATCACATCCCCAACCTTGACGGTGACGTCAGCCACCATCCCCGGGGAAGGTGCAATCAGGTTGTTGTAGTTCAGTGTTGCTTCAGTGGATTTGACCTTCTCCTCAGCAGCGATGTACTGGGTGCGGTAGCGGTCCAGCTCTTTTTGAGAAGCGGCACCGGTTTTGGAGAGGTACTGGTAGCGCTCGAAATTGGCCTTTGCTGTATCGGCCTTGGCTTTGTCCTCCGCCAGCTTGGCCTGCTGCTGTGCCTGGTCAAGCACCACCAGCAGCTGACCTGCATCCACCTCATCGCCTTGCTTGATCTTCAACTCAAGGATCCGACCACCCGATTGAGCTGCCAGTTCCACCAGGTTGCTGGCCTCAAGGGTGCTGACGGTATCGACGCCTTCGGTGAATTCCGCCATCTGTGTGGACACAGCCTGAATTTTCGGCGGCGGTGGTTGTTTCGGGGCTTCGCTCTTACAGGAACTGACCGTGATCAGGGCGGCGAGGGAAAGGAGAAGTCGCTGCGGGTGACGCACGGCAAAAACGCTTTGGGCGAATTATGCAGTGTCTGAGGTGTGACGGCCGTTACAAACCAGATCAATGCAAAAAGACAGTGTCCAAAAGAGTCCGATTCGGACCGACAACATCAGCATCTGCTGACCCGCAGCCGAAATTGATGGCGTCGAAGACACTGAAGCAGCGCCCTTCCTCCTTTGAGTCAGGACCTCTTCGCGTTTCACGGCGAGCAGCGACGCCAGCAGCTGGCACCCTTGGCCGATCGCTTACGCCCCCGAACCCTCGATGAATTCGAAGGCCAGAGCGGGATCCTGGCGGAAGGTCGCCTGCTTCGGCGTGCCATCAAGGCTGATCGCGTCGGCAACCTGATCCTTCATGGGCCTCCCGGCGTGGGCAAAACCACCCTTGCCCGGATCATTGCCAATCACACCCGCGCCCACTTCAGCAGCCTCAATGCCGTTCTTGCTGGGGTCAAGGATCTGCGCACCAACGTGGACGATGCGCGCCAGCGCCTGGAGCGGCATGGCCTGCGCACCATCCTGTTCATTGACGAGGTGCATCGCTTCAACAGCGCGCAGCAGGATGCTCTCCTTCCCTGGGTGGAGAACGGCACCGTCACCCTGATCGGAGCCACCACGGAGAACCCCTACTTCGAGGTCAACAAAGCTCTGGTGAGTCGCTCCCGCCTGTTCCGGCTGATGCCGCTGGAACCTGCAGACCTGCACCGGCTGCTGCAGCGTGCAATCAACGACGTTGAACGCGGCTATGGCGAACGTTCCGTGACGATCACCGCAGAGGCGGCCGAACACCTGGTGGATGTCGCCAGTGGCGATGCCCGCAGCCTGCTCAATGCCCTCGAGCTGGCGGTGGAAAGCTCCGAACCTGATCCGGAGGGCATCATCCAGATCAATCTGGCGATCGCTGAGGAATCGATCCAGCAGCGGGCCGTGCTCTACGACAAGCAAGGCGATGCCCATTACGACACGATCAGCGCCTTCATCAAATCGCTGAGGGGGTCCGACGCCGATGCAGCCCTGTTCTGGCTGGCGCGGATGGTGGAGGCGGGTGAGAACCCACGCTTCATCTTCCGGCGCATGTTGATTGCAGCTGGAGAAGATGTGGGATTGGCCGATCCCCAAGCGATCGTTGTCGTTGAAGCCTGTGCCGCGGCCTTTGAGCGGGTGGGGCTACCTGAGGGGCTCTACCCCCTTGCTCAGGCCGCGCTCTACCTGGCGGGTACGGAAAAAAGCAACAGCGTGCTCGGCTTCTTTGATGCCGTGAAACGGGTTCGTGCGGCCCGTGCACAGGATGTGCCTGGACATTTGCGAGATGCCAACCGGGATGGCGATGCCTTCGGTGATGGGGTGGGTTACCGCTATCCCCATGCCTATGCCGAACACTGGGTGGAACAGCAGTACTTACCCACAGCATTGCAAGGGGAGGTGTTCTGGCAACCCGGAGAACTGGGGTGGGAGGGCGAACAGCGGGAGCGGATGGCCGGACGCCGAGCAGCCCAGCTTGCGGCGGCGGCTGAATTGGCTGCCGATCAACCGCTTCTGCTCAGCAGCGGGCCGGATCGTCCGGGGTTTGAGCGCTGGATGCAACGCCAGATCGGGCAGGAAGGAGAACGGTTGCAGCGTTTGCGCCAACAGCTCTGGCGGGATGTGGCTTGGACGCGACGCGACCGTGTTCTCGTGCTGGGAGCGCGATCGCTCATCTGGGCCCTTGACCCCCTGCGCTGTGCCCCGGAAGGAGGGGTCACGCTGCTTTGCGAGAACGACGACGACCGGCAGCGGATCGAAGCGCAATTGCAAGTGCTGGAGCCGGAGCTGCGGCCGGAACTGCACACCGGTGCTCTGTGCGACCTGCCATCCGACCAACAGTTCGATTGGGTTGCGGGTCGCCTTGGCGCGACCGATCTCCGGCGCTTGAACTGGAACGCACTATCAGCGGATCTCGTTCGACGCTGTCACCCCGGCAGCGGCCTTCGACTTCTGCTCACCACTGCTCAACAGGGGCCAGCAGGAGCCTTGGCACAGTTGGATGGCACAGATGATGCGCTGGCGGCTTTAACCCAACGCGAACAGGCCTGGCTCAAGGAGCAGACGCTGCCGATCGCGAGCCTGGAGACGGATGGATGGATCGTGACAGACGTGCAGTGGCCAGAAACCCTGGCCTTGCCGGGGGGCAAGAGCCTGGCTGAGCGCTGGCTGGCGACAGGATCGGACTACCGCACGGCCATCGGAGACATGGACCTCTCCTTGTTGAACGAACTTCGACGCCGGATTGAAAGCCTTGGGCCCAATGGTCTTCGCCTCACGATGCAGCACCACCTGGTGAGTGGAAGGCGCGGTTCGCCATAAAAAAAGCCCCGGCATTTGCCGGGGCGATGGAACGAAGCTCAAGGCCTGATCACCAGAGGGGACGGGCGGGAGCAACGTAGGCGGGACGAGCAGCAGGCTCAGGCAGAGCAGAGTTGGCCTGAACGCAAGCGGGCAGGAACACGTACCAGGAGAGAAGGGAGGTGCACTGGGCATCGCCTTCGCACTTGTCGGGGGCACAGACGTTCTGAGCACCGTCGTAGGTGCCGCAGGTGTCAGCCAGACGGAAGTCAACAGGCAGATTCTTCATGATGCCTGCGGAGGACAGCTTGCCCTTCACGGAAGCAGCGATGATGGCGGAGCGCAGTGCGGGAACTGCGGTCTTCTTCATCTTCCAGTAAGGGAAGTAAGAGCGGGACTGATCCTTGAGGAACTTGACGCCGTCTTTGGAATACAGGAAGCGGGAAACGCCGACCACATCGACCTTGTAGGTCTTGGTCATGCCTTCCTGAATCTCTTCAGCGGTCCAACCGGAGTTGTTGATACCAGCTTCAAGAGCGCGGTCGGTGATTTCACCGGTTTTGAGGAACTTCTTGAAGTCTTTGGAGGTGGTGGTCCAGACAGCACCGCCGGTGTTCCAGCGGACAGGACGCTTGGTTCCTGCTTCAGCAGGAGCAGCCAGAGCTGCGAGGGAAGCGCCGGCCAGGAAGCCAGCGGCGAGACGAGTGAACACGGATGACAATGGAAGATGTCATCTCGAAATTAGCCCGGGGTAGAAAATTCGCCAACATTGAAAGGGCTTGAAACATGCCAGAACCGGCAGAATTGTTCCGTTTCAAAGCCAGTATCGAACGAGTCTCACTATTCCCGTTCAATTTGTACCAAACGAGAGCTGATTTGATTGATCAGCCTCTTCGTGTTGTCATCGACGTCCAGCCCGGAGGGCAATCACCTTCAAAGTCAAGCCCAACCGATTGCTGGGGGCCACGGCACTGGCGCGTACGCAGCCGGCCATTCCAACGTTCCACTTCCGCCAGGTAGGCCTCCGTTTCACTGAAGGGCACGATCCAGAGCCGTGTGCGAACGGAGTTCCTCTCCATTGTGGTGTTGAGATGCTCCGCGGCCGTCAACCCAAGGTCCGGCAAGGACCCCGAAAATTCTCCCCAGTAATGGCGTGTCATCTGTGCACGCGCGAACGATCCGAGCAGATCTTCAACTTCACGACGTTGGTCCATGGAGATCTCACGCTGCATGAGCTCACGCATGAGTCCGTTCGTTGAGGCCGCCTCTGCTGAAGGCCGTACCTGATCAAACGACAGACTCCTGCGTGGTCCAATCAGAGCGCTGCAGCCGATCAGCAACAGAACCATCGCAGCTGTGGCGCGAGCCACCTGAACCATGACCGAACATCCTCCTCAGATGCTCTGAAGCTAGACACTTCAGCTAAATCTGTCTGAAACGCCGTACGCTTCAGAATCGATTCCCCCGATAGGACATGAGCCTCCAAATTGGCGATCCTGCACCTGATTTCACCCTCCCCAATCAAGTCGGTGAATCAGTGCAACTGTCGTCTCTCAAGGGGCAGAAAGTTGTTCTTTATTTCTATCCAAAGGACGACACTCCAGGCTGCACCAAAGAGGCCTGCAACTTCCGGGATCGTTGGGATGCATTCAGCGCCCATGGCATCCGGGTCTTGGGCATCAGCAAAGACGGCGCCGCATCTCACGCCAAGTTCATCGACAAGCACGCTCTACCGTTCACGCTGCTCACCGACGTTGAACCTTGCGCCGTTGCCAGCGCGTATGAGAGCTATGGCCTGAAGAAATTCATGGGACGCGAATACATGGGAATGATGCGTCACACATTCTTGATCGACGAAGAAGGCAAGATCGAAAAGATTTACCTCAAAGTGAAAGCCGCCACCATGGCGGACACACTGCTCACCGATCTGGGTTTGAGCTGAGCCCCCCGGAGAGTTCCATCAATCCCTCCAGTTGAAGATCACTCGACACATGCACCGGGTCGCTGGCGTGGCTGAGTTGCGGCGCCAGTAACTGCGCATCACCCCCACACAGCCAGAGCACCCCCCCCGCACAACGCTGGGCTTGTTGGATCGCAGCCACAAGCCCCCGCACAACGCCTTGCTGCATGGCGGCAACCGTGTTCTGCGGAAACGGATCGTTCTGATCAGGCCAAGCCAGGGTTGAGGGCAAGGCTGCTGTGCCCTCGGCCATCGCCCTGAGCTGCAGACGGTATCCAGGGATCAGCTGGCCACCGCGGAAACATCCATCTGCATCAAGCACGGTGATGCTGAGCACGGTGCCTGCATCCACCACGGTCAGCCCTTGCGAACAATCATGTTCGAGATGCTGGCTCCGTCTCCAGGCCTGCCAACTCCCAAGGGCCCGGTCCACCCCCAACCAAGGCGGAGCGTGGTCTAGAGGAACATCCCGGGTTCGAATCCGACGATCATCCAACCGTTCCAGTACCGCCGGTACGGGGCCCACGGCTGCCCAAACATTCAGAGCATCTCCGATGCGTTCGGGAGCTGGATCGGTGTGTTCAACGCTCCAACGTTCACCGTTGTACTGCGCCCAGTGCCATCGACTGTTGCCGATCAACAGGGCTTGTCCGTCTCCACGGACCGACACGCTCAGATCCCCTCTCCCATCAAACCTTCCACCGCATCCTTGGGAAGATGGATGCCGCATTCCTGCTTCAGGCCACCGAAACGGGTGTCACGGCCACTGAGGTCACCACCATCCGGGCCACTGGAGTGCCAGTCACCCACCGTGGAATAGCCCTGCTCGAACAAGGGATGTTGCGGAAGATCGTTGGACTGCATGTAGTAGTAGATGTCCTTCTGGGTCCACTCCAGCAGTGGGCGCAATGACAGTCGCTCCCGGATCGGATCGAGGCATGTCATCGATCGGCGATGGTCCGTTTGCCCGCGTCGCACCCCACTGGCCCAGCAGTGGATGTTCAAGCTGTTAAGGGCCTGTTCCAACGGCTCGACTTTGCGAATCCGGTGATAAGTCTCCAGGTCCTGCACCTGACCGGATTCCCACAGCCTGCCGTGCATTGCCTCCATACGGGCGGGCGACATGGTGCTCTGGCAAACGGTGAGCCGAATGTTGAGACGCTCCGTGAGCATCTCGGCATAGCGGTAAGTCTCCACAGGCAGATATCCCGTATCCACCCAAATCACCGGAACCGAATGGCCCTCCGGCAGGCAGCTGAGCATGTGGAGGAGAACAGCCGATTGAATACCGAAACTGGTGGTCAAGCCAAACGCATCGCCGTACTGACCCACCCCCCAGGCCAAACGATCCTGCGGGCTGAGGGGCTCCAGACGTCGGCGCGCTTCAACGAGGGACTGCGATGGCATTGGTTGCGCAGCAGCAGTTTCCATTGGTACCGCCGTACGAACCATGGGCTCGGATCCCTCCTTCATCGGGCCATCTTCCCCTGTCATGGGTTTGTCCAGTCTCCCTATGGTTTTACAAACGGTGCGTTTCCCCATGCTTTCACCCTCGTCCTCTGCGGATGCCGCGGTGATTGTCGGGGGAGGGTTCGCAGGCCTCTTCACAGCTCTTGCCCTTCAAAACCAATGCCCCGGTTGTCCCATCGTTCTGATCGAACCTCGGGATCGATTTCTGTTTCAACCGCTTCTCTACGAACTGCTCAGCGATGAACTGCAGTGCTGGGAGGTCGCGCCGCGTTATGCAGAGCTGCTCAGCGGAACCATCTGCTGGATCCAAGACCGGGTCACCCGGATTGACCGCAGCACCAAAACCCTGACGCTGGCCTCCGGCGAACAACTCTCCTGGTCGCAGTTGGTGCTCGCGACCGGTTCCCAGAGCAATGATTTCGGGATCCCGGGCGTCAAAGAACACAGCTTCGGCTTCCGGAACTTGAACGATGTGAGCCGCCTTCGCCAACGAATGGATGCATTGCGGCAGCAACGCCCAAGCGATGCGGGCCTGATCATCGTTGGAGCAGGGCCTACAGGCGTTGAACTTGCCTGCAAATTGGCCGACCTGCTGGAAGGGGCTGCAAGCCTTCAACTGATTGAGCGGGGAGAAGAAATCCTGCCCGGGAGCTCGGCCTTCAACCGTGAACGGGCCCAGGCTGCCCTCGAAAAACGAGCGGTGGTCGTGCAGTGCAACACCCGGGTCCTGAACGTGACCGACACCACCGCAACCCTGTCCAATAACCAGAAGGTGATCCATGGCGGACTGATCTGGACCGCAGGGAGCAAGCCGACCATTCCCACGATGACGCCGGAGCCCAGCCTCATCAACGGACGCATCTCTGTCGCGGAGGATCTGCGCATGGACTGCGATGCGTCGATCTTCGCCCTCGGTGATGTCTCGACCTCAGAGCACGCATCGTGGCCTGCCAGTGCCCAAGTGGCCATGCAGCAGGGTGAGGCCACCGGAGCCGCGATTGCTGCGCTGCGACGCAACCAAAGCCCCACCCCCTTTCAATTCCAGGACCGTGGCGAAATGCTCAGCCTCGGCCTTGGTGATGCCACGCTGACAGGGATGGGCATCACGCTCGCCGGCCCCTTGGCCTTTCAGCTGCGCCGGGCCACTTACCTCACCCGCTTGCCAGGGAGATCACTGGGCCTCCGCTCCGCCGGTGCCTGGCTGCTGAGCCGTTGAAGCAATCCCACCTCGGCGGTCGCACCCGCGGATTGCGGCCCAGCCAGATCAGGCAATTGGAGCGTCTCAGCCATCGCCGACATCCTGAGGAGGGAAGCGGCGATCTCCTGAGCCTTGAGCGTCTGGCAGATCTGGTGGTGGAGCTCGAACTCGCGCTGCACCTCGTCATTGATGGACGTGGTCTCTGCCGTCTGCTCTGGCTCGGACCTCTGGCAGCCGGTGATTCACTCGTTCAGCACCTGCCTGAAACACCCAGACGCCAAAGCGGGGGGTGGCGACTGATCAGTTGCCCCTTCTCTCGCCAAGGGCTGAGCAGCGATGCTCAGGAATCGGTGATGGCGCTCGACCTTTCCCCCAGGCACTGGCTGCGTTTTGCTCCCATTCCCGCAGCGAACGGGACGCGCCAGGCCGAACTGCTGGTGCCGAATCCAGAACAGACCTCGGGTTGGCAGCGCGTTGAGCAGGGCGATCTCCGCCACCTCTGCACCCTCACACCGGCATTCACGTCACCGGCCCTTGCTGTGTCTGCTCACAGCCACGAACAGGTGCTGCTGCTCACGCTGATCAGCGGACAAACCGACCGCGACGATCGCGATCTCGCCGAACTTGAAGGCCTCGTGCGCAGCGCAGGGGCACAACCCGTTGCCGTGATTCGTCAGCGACTGGGACAGAGCCACCCCCAGACCCTCTGGGGAACCGGAAAACTGCAGGAAGCGGCGCTGGAGATCCGCCGCAGTCAGGCATCCCTGGTGATCACCGATCGAGAGCTGACGCCGGTTCAGGCCCGCAATCTTGAGCGGTTGCTCAGTTGCCCCGTCTCCGATCGCAGCGAACTGATCCTCGACATCTTTGCCCAACGGGCAGGCAGTGCGGCAGGACGCCTCCAGGTGGAACTGGCCCAGCTGCGCTACAGGCTTCCGCGTTTGCTCGGCCGCGGTCGCAGTTTGTCCAGGCAGGGGGGCGGCATCGGCACCCGAGGCCCCGGCGAAACGCAGCTGGAGAAGGATCGCCGGGCCATCAGCCGACGCATCGAGCGCCTGCTCCGCGACCAGCGTCAGCTGCAGGCCCATCGCAGCCGTTTGCGGGACCAGCGTCGAGGTTGTCCCAGGGTGGCTCTCGTCGGCTACACCAATGCAGGGAAGTCGAGTCTCCTCAACGCACTGTGCGGAAAGCGTGAACGCGACAGAGTTCTGGCCGAGAACAAGCTGTTCGCCACGCTCGATCCCACCACCCGGAAACTCGACCTGCCCTGCCCCGGTGATCGTCCGCAACGCCTGCTTCTCACCGACACCGTCGGATTCATCCGCGATCTACCTGCGCCTCTGGTGGAAGCATTCCGCGCCACTTTGGAAGAGGCTCTTGATGCCGACCTGCTGCTCGTGGTGGTGGACCTCGCTGATCCTGACTGGCCCGGACAGCTCGAAACCGTGCACCGTCTCCTCGACGATCTAGGGAGCACAGCCCTGCGTCGGGTGGTGGCCAATCAGATCGACCGGTGCGAGGCCGAAGCCCTTGCCCATGTTCATGAGCTGGAGCCGGATGCACTGTTTCTCTCCGCGGTTCGTGGAGATGGACTGAAGGGACTCCAGCAGTGGCTGCGGGGGCAATTGTTCGATCCCAGGTCAGAATCAGCGCCAACAACGACGGACTGACCACCTCCATGGCTGAGTTGATCAGCGCGATGCAGAACCCCCACGCGCTGATCACCCTGGCCATTCTTGGCCTGGCGATCGTTTTGTTCATCTCTGGAGTCCTCGCTCCAGAGCTGACCGGACTTCTAAGCCTCGGTCTGCTGATGACATCCGGGGTGTTGTCACCACAGGAAGCCTTGGCGGGCTTTGGAAGCCCAGCCCTGATCACCCTGATGGGACTGTTTCCAGTGTCCGCAGCTTTGTTCAAAAGCGGAGCACTGGATCGACTCCGCGCCCTGATTGCCTCAGAGCGCATCCGCTCGCCCCGCAGGCTGATCGCGCTGATGGCATTTGTGATTGCACCCGTGTCGGGCGTTGTTCCCAACACGCCTGTGGTGGCATCGCTTCTTCCCGTTGTCGAAAGCTGGTGCCACCGTCGCGGGATCTCACCGTCGCGCGTGCTGTTGCCCTTGTCCTTCTCGACGGTTCTCGGCGGGACGCTCACGCTGCTGGGCAGCTCAGTGAACCTGCTGGTGAGCGATATCAGTGAGCAACTGGGCTATGGCTCTTTAAGCCTGTTCAGCTTCACCCTGATCAGCATTCCGGTGTGGATCGCTGGTGCGTTGTACCTCGTGCTGGCACCGAGGGTTCTGCTGCCCGACCGCGCCGGCGATGGGGACGATCTGGGCGACACCTCCCAACGCAGCAGCTACAGCACCGAAGTGCGCATCCCGGCCGATTCGGAGTTGGTGGGCCGATCACTGCACAACAGCCGTCTGCAACGACGTTTTGATGTTGACGTTCTGGAATTGCAGCGGGGCGGAGAGCGACTGCTGCCACCCCTGGCGGATCGGCGCCTCGAAGCCGGCGATCATCTGCTGCTGCGGGTGACCCGCCTGGATCTCCTGCGCCTGCAGCAGGATCACACCATTCAACTGACCACCCAGGGGAGCAACGCAGGTTTCGATAACCCCTCGAGCCAGATCAGCGGCCAGAAAACGGTGGAAGTTCTGCTCCCGGCGGGATCAACACTGGCTGGAGCCAGCCTGCGGGAACTGCGCTTCCGGCAACGTCACAACGCAACGGTGCTCGCCCTGCGCCGCGGCCAAGAAACCGTGCAGGAACGGCTGGGGCAGGTGATCCTCCGCGAAGGAGATGTTCTGCTGCTTCAGGCTCCGATCGACTCGATCCGTGGTCTCCAGGCCAGCAACGACCTGCTGGTTCTGGATCGCCTGGAGGATGACTTGCCGACGGTGCGTCGCAAGCCGATCGCTGTGAGCATCGCCATTGCCATGCTCCTGCTCCCGACACTCACCCCTGTCCCCCTGGTTGCCGCCGTGTTGATCGCGATGGTGGCCGTCGTGGCGACAGGCTGCCTCCGGCCCGGGGAACTGCAACGCTCGATCCGCCTTGATGTGATCCTGCTGCTCGGATCACTCACAAGCTTCAGTGTCGCCCTGCAGTCCACGGGTCTGGCGGATGCCCTTGCGCAGGGGCTCCAAGTCGGGCTGGACGGGTGGCCAACCTATGCCGCATTGATGGTGATCTTCATCGGCACCACACTGCTCACCCAGGTGATGAGCAATGCCGCATCCGTCGCGCTTCTCGCCCCGGTGGCCGTGCAGCTGGCACCTGCTCTGCAGCTCTCCCCAACAGCCCTGCTGATCACCGTTCTGTTCGGCGCTAGCCAGTCATTCCTCACCCCAGTGGGTTACCAAACCAACCTGATGGTGTTTGGCCCGGGCCGGTACCGGTTCCTCGATGTCACCCGCTACGGACTCGGGCTCACCCTGATCATGACCATCCTGGTGCCGCTTCTGATCCTCTGGCGTTACGGCGGATCCTGAACAACACTGGTCGGATCAACCACCAGCCTGTGCCGCTTCGAAAGGCCATTCAACGCAGCCAGGGCTGGCATCGCCGGCTCACCGTTCCTCAGTTCACCGTGGTGACCGGTTTGCTGGTGGTGCTGATCGGCACCCTGGTGTTGGCCACACCGCTGTGCTCCAGCAGCCGTGTTGGCCTCTGGGAAGCCCTGTTCACCGCCACCTCAGCGATCACGGTGACCGGACTCTCGATCATCGACATCGGCACAGATCTGACCAGCTTCGGGCAGGCGGTGTTGGCCCTCATGATCCTGGCCGGGGGCCTGGGACTGATGGCCATCACCACGTTTCTGCAGGGATTTGTGGTGCAAGGCACGGCTCTGCGCCGCCGACTGGATCGGGGCGAGGCCCTGGATGAATTCGGTGTCGGCGGCGTAGGGCGCACCTTCCGTGGCATCGCTCTCACCGCAACATTTGTGATCCTGCTGGGAGCTCTCGTGCTGTACAGCTTTGGGTTCAGCGACATCCCCAACCGCGGAGAGCGGCTTTGGGCTGCGCTCTTTCACAGCATCTCGGCTTACAACAACGCCGGGTTCGGCCTGTGGTCAGACAGCCTCGAAACGTACCGGAGCAATGCCGTTGTGAACCTTGTGGTGATGGTGCTGATCATCACCGGCGGCCTGGGCTGGCGGGTGACCAGCGACATCACCACCCAGGGATTCCGCATGCAACGGGGGCGGCGCCGCTTGAGCCTGCATTCGCGTCTGGTGCTGCGCACAACGTTTCTGCTGATCGTTTGCGGTGCAGGAGGCCTGGCGTTAACGGAGTGGCTGAATCAAGGGGAGGTCTTTTCCGGCATGCCGTGGACGGAACGCTGGCTCACGGTGCTGTTCGAATCCGTGACAGCCCGAACAGCAGGATTCACGACCATCCCTCTCTCGCTTGAGACCATCACCGAATCAGGTCTGCTGCTGATGATGGCCCTGATGTTCATTGGAGCCAGTCCGGGCGGCACGGGTGGGGGCATCAAGACCACCACCGTTGCGGCTCTGATGGCGGCCACCCGATCCACCCTCCGTGGCCGAGACGCCGTGGTGATCCGCAACCGGACGATTGCTGACAAGGTAGTGCTCCGGGCCGTCGGCATCACCGTGGGCTCATTGCTTTTCATCCTTGCGATGGCCCTGTTGATCAGCATCGCCAGCAACCTCAACGGCCAGGATCCATTCACCTTCATGGAGATGCTGTTCACCTGTGTTTCGGCCTTTGCGACCGTCGGGCTCGACCTAGGCGTCACCAGCGAGCTCAGTCACTTCGGCCAAGCTGTTCTGATGGTGGGGATGTTCGTTGGCCGACTCGGAATCCTGTTGCTGCTGAGTGCGATCTGGGAGGCGATGACCCATGAGCAGATCCACATGCATCGCCAGAATCGGATCGGTTACCCCAGCGAGGATCTGTATGTGTGAATGCAGCCAATCGGGGAGACAGCCATGAGGGAGTGGTGGCAATGGAGTCCGATCCAGGGCAGTGAGCGCCTTGGCTTCGCGATCATCGGGGTCGGACGCTTTGGAATTGCTGTCTGCCGTGAGCTCCTCCAGAACGGTGCGGATGTGCTCGCTGTGGACCGCTCGGAGCGAGCGGTGGATGAACTTCGTCAACTCGAGCCGAGCATCGAAGCCCGCGTGGTGGACTGCACCGATGAAGAATCGCTGCGTGAAGCCGGTGTGCTCGAGATGGGAACAGTGGTGGTGGCGATCAGTGAACCGATCGAAGCCAGCATCACGGCAACACTGATCGCGAAGGACAGTGATGGAAGTCGCGTCAAGCAGGTGATCGCGCGCGCAACAAGTGATCTGCACGAAAAGATGCTGAAGCGTGTGGGGGCCGATCGCGTGATCTTCCCCTCACGCATGCAGGGCGAACGGTTGGGCCTGGAACTGGTGCGCCCCAACCTGATGGAACGGCTGGCCCTCGATGAGCAGCACTGCATCGAAGAGATCAAGGTTCCAGAACCTTTTGTGGGACGGTCTCTGCGGGATCTCAACCTCCGCAAGAACTTCCGGGTGAACGTGCTGGCGGCAGGCCCCCAGAGCAAGCTGATGGTGAATCCGCCCGCCTCCCATGTGCTGGAGGAGGGACATCTGCTTGTGGTGATGGGGCTTGTGGAGGATCTGCAGCGACTGCCGAAGGTCTGACCCCATGCGCTGCCTTGGCCTGATGAGCGGGACCAGCGCCGACGGTGTCGATGCCGTTCTGGCGGAGTTTCATGGCTCAGCACCAAGGCCAGAGTGGCGCGTGCTGCGGCATCGCCATCACCCGTATCCAACCGCTCTGAAGCGACGGGTTGTTCATGCAGGCCAGGGAGAGTTGCTCGCCGCTTCGGCATGGCTTGATCTCGTTGAGGCCATTACCGAAGAGCAGGCGAAGGCGGCCTTGGCCTGCGATCCGAACCGGGAAAGCGAACTCGTGGGTTGCCATGGTCAGACCCTCTGGCACCGGCCTCCGCAACAGGGGCGACGGGGCGCCAGCTGGCAAGCGCTGCAGGCTCCACTTCTGGCCCAACTGCTCAACCAACCGGTGGTGCACGATTTCAGAGCCGCAGACCTGGCGCTGGGGGGGCAAGGAGCCCCCCTTGTGCCGCGCGCGGACGCCGCCCTCATCGGAAGCATCGGAGGGTGGCGAGCTCTTCTCAACCTCGGTGGGATCGCCAATCTCACGCTGATTCCTCCAGCCAGCGGCCCAGACCGCCATGCCGATGTTCTGGGCTGGGACTGCGGGCCCGCCAACAGCCTGATCGACCTGGCCATGAGCCACTTCAGCAAGGGCAGCGTCGGTTTTGACCGCGATGGCGCAGTTGCAGCGCAAGGGCAGAGTGCTGAGCACTGGATCGACCGTTGGCTTCAGGAGCCCTACTTCCAGAGGCCCTTTCCGAAATCCACCGGCCGGGAAGATTTCGGGACATCGGACCTTGATCAAAGGCTCGGGCAGCTCGGGGAACTGCCGGTTGAGGATGTTGTGGCAACCCTCACAGCCTTTTCAGCAGCTGTGGTGGCCCAGGATCTCGACCGGTTGAGACGCCAACGGGGGATGGCTCCCATTGAACTGATCACCGCTGGAGGCGGTAACCGCAACCCGGTGCTGATGAACGAACTTCGGCGGCGCTGCCGTGGCCTTCAAGTGCGAAGCAGTGATGAGCTGAACATCGCAGCTGAAGCCAGAGAGGCCCTGGTGTTCGCTCTTCTGGCGTGGTGGCATCACTGCGGCCACCCGGCGAATGCCCCAGCCATCACTGGAGCCCAAAGGCCTGCACGGCTGGGTATCAGGGTCGAGCCGGCATAACCCAGGGCATCAACCCGGGCGATACAGGCGCAGACGTCGGGGGGCACCCCGCAGCCGCCGCGGCGGCTGAGACTCCAAAGCCGAACGCAGCTGCTCTTCACGGCTGATCGGGGGAGCCGCCGCCGCTTGCGACTGCTCATGGCGCTGCACACCCTGCTGAATCAAAACGCGGGCCATGTTGCTGACCGTGCGGGATTCGTGCTCCGCCATCGCTGTGAGCCGAGCGCAGAGGTCCTCTGGCAGAACCACCTGAATTCTTGGGGACTTGGACTTACCGCTGGATGAGGTCTGACGGGTGGGCACGACCGGATCCTCAGGGGGAGGCTCAGCTACTGAAAAGTGTACAGAGGTGGTCAAGGGTAGTATCCAAGACTATGGTGGGGGCACCGGTCCTCCTCGGAGTGCCCCATGACCCAGGCCAAGCAACAATCCAGTCGCAGCGCAGCTCCGCAGCGCAGCCGTTCCCGCAGACCCCGCAGGAGCCCAGATAACAGTGAAGTGCTGGTGTCTGCCGTGATCAGCACCTACCTGCTGACCCACCTCCACCATGTGTTGCAGCGCGCCGAGTTTGGCGCCAGCCAAGAGGGCCGACAGTCGCAAGCCGCCAACTACGCCCAGCTGCGCAAGGTGCTTTGTATGGATGCCCGCAGCATGGAAGACGCGTCAGCACTCGGCCAGCGCGATGACGGTCTGGAACAGGCTGCCTGACGATCCGGGCGACCCTGAATAGCGTTCCTTCAGATGCTTGCCCTGGGATGAGCTCGAACGCTTCAACGTTGTACGCACAGATCAGCAGCAATCCAGAACAGACCCAAGCCCTGTTCCGTCAAGCGCTTCAGGATCCCAACGGGGCCATGGAAAGCATTTGCGGTCTGGGCCAACAACTGGGCCTGCCCGTCACTCCCCAGGAGGTGAGGGAGCATCTGGCCAGCCTCGAGGATGAAGACAGTCAGCGCTGGCTTGTCAAAGCACGGGGAGGGCTTTGACCGCTGCTTGCGAAGGCAAGCTCTGAGCCTGGGGTTCTGAGCGCTGACGCCGTTCATAACCACCGCCCCCGGCCCAACTGAAAAAGAGCAGATAGCTGACGATCGCCAGGCCCGCAGCAACCACCAAGGCCGCCAGCTGTTCCAGTTTCAGCATGGCTGCAGGCCCATGGACATTCATCCAGTTTGCCGACAGGGATGATGGTGTGCAGGACGCCTTCCGCCGGTGCTGCGACTCGAGCACGTCAGCAAGATCTATCCCACCGGCGAAGTGCTGCGTGATGTCACCTGGGAGGTGAAACCCGGCGACCGCATTGGCCTGGTCGGCGTCAATGGCGCGGGGAAATCCACCCAAATGCGGCTGATTGCAGGCCATGAGGATCCCAGCAGCGGCCAGGTGGTGCGCCAGGGAGAACCGCGGATTGCCTACCTGCAACAGGAATTCGATGTGGACCTGGAGCGCACGGTGCGCCAGGAGCTGTTTCAGGCCTTCGGCGAGGCAGCTGAGGTCATGAACAGCCAAAACGAGGTGGAAAACGCGATGGCCTCCGAGCGGGCCGCCGAAGATCCGGAGCACCTCGACCAACTGATCCACGAGCTGGGTCGTTTGCAGAACCGCTTCGAAGCTCTCCACGGCTACGAACTGGATGCCCGCATCGACAAACTGCTACCCACCATCGGCTTCACGGCCGAGGGAGCCGACCTTCAGGTCAAGGATTATTCAGGTGGATGGCAGATGCGCATCGCCCTCGGGAAGATCCTGCTCCAGGACCCAGATCTGCTGCTGCTCGACGAACCCACCAACCACCTGGATGTGGAAACAATCCAGTGGCTGGAAAACTACCTGCTGGAGCAAACCGCCGCCCTCGTGGTGATCAGCCACGACCGCACCTTTCTGGATCGGGTCTGCAACCAGATCGTGTCCACCGAACGAGGCATCTCCCGCTGTTACCTCGGCAACTACACCGCCCATCTCGAGCAGAAGCAGATGGAGCAGGACGCGACCCAGGCCGCCTTTGAACGGCAGCAGAAGGAGATCGCCACACAGCAGGCCTACATCGACCGATTCCGCGCCAGTGCCACCCGCAGCACCCAGGCGAAGAGTCGAGAGAAGCAGCTGGAGAAGGTGGACCTGGTCGATGCTCCGATCGAATCCGTCTCAGGCCCAAGTTTTCAGTTTCCACCAGCACCGCGGTCGGGCGCCCAAGTTGCTCTGATCGAGAACCTCACCCACAGCTACGGCGAAAAGATCCTTTTCATGGGTGCTGAACTCGAGGTGGAGCGGGGAGACCGCATTGCTTTCGTCGGTCCGAATGGAGCTGGCAAATCCACGTTGCTGCGGCTGGTGATGGGGGTCGAAACCCCGGATGAGGGAACAGCGCGGCTCGGAGAACACAACGTGATTGCGGGCTATTTCGAGCAGAACCAAGCCGAAGCGCTTGATCTTTCCAAGACGGTGATCGACACGATGTACGAAGCGGTGCCGGACTGGACACAAACCCAGGTGCGATCGCTGCTGGGCAACTTCTGCTTCAGCAACGACACCGTGTTCAAGGAGGTGGGGAAGCTCAGTGGTGGAGAGAAGGCAAGGCTGGCCCTGGCCCTGATGCTGCTCAGCCCCTGCAACCTGCTGGTGCTGGATGAGCCCACCAATCACCTCGACATCCCGGCCAAGCAGATGCTGGAAGACGCCCTGATGGCCTACGAAGGAGCCGCTCTGCTGGTGTCCCACGACCGGTATTTCATCTCACGGGTCGCCAATCGCATCGTCGAACTGCGCGACGGGGAACTGGTGCTGTATCGAGGCGATTACGCCTACTACCTCGAGAAAAAAGAGGAAGAAAGGGCTGAGGCCAGGGAAAAAGAATTGGCTACCGAACGCGAAGCCAAACGGAAGACCAACAAGGAGAAACAAAAAGCACGAGAAGCCAGGCGTAAAAAGGCGGCTTAAGCGGAAACACTTCGGAGAGAGCAAAACTTCACAGGGAGTTAGGCAGGAAGACTTATTTCCCTTTACCTGTTGATTTCGTGTGCATAGGCTGACAAAACAATCGGATTTCGTGATGGACATGCTCCCCGGCCCAGGCAACTCCGAATCCGCGAACGGCTCAACGGCTGGCGCAGCAGCCTCGAATGAGCAGACCTGGGATGCAGTGGAAACCTATTTCGAGTGCATCACCACCTGCTCCCTCGACGATGGCGAATGCATCACCCAGTGTGTTGAGCAGCTGAGGGACGCGGAAGAGAGCTGAGAAGACAGCTCAGAGGCTGCTCAGCCGGGAGAGATCAACCGGCTGGACATCAATGGTGAGATTCTGTCCACCACGACTGACTGCAATGGCGACGGTGGCACCGACGCCTCGGCGATCAATCGCACTCACCACATCGGCCGGACCCTTCACCGCCCGGCCATCCACTGCGGTGATCACATCATTCAGCTTGAGGCCAGCGCGATCGGCAGGCCCGCCAGGTTGGATCGAGCGGATCACAGCTCCTTGGGCCGGATTCGATGACACAGGAACCGGAGACAACCTGATCCCAATCACGGGATGCCGGGCCTTGCCATCACGCACCAGCTGAGCGGCGATCGCTCTGGCCCGATTGATCGGGATCGCGAAACCCAGCCCAGCACCAGGCCCCGAGCGAACAAGGGTGTTGATACCGATCACCTCCCCATCGGCATTGAGAAGAGGTCCACCAGAGTTGCCGGGGTTGATGGCGGCATCGGTCTGAATCAGATCCAGGCGCTTTCCCGAGATTCCCAGTTGGGCAACGTTGCGATTGAGATTGCTGATGATTCCCAAGGTCACCGTGCTTTCCAGCCCGTAGGGATTGCCAACAGCAATGGCCCAGTCGCCAACGCGGAGCTGATCGGAGTTGCCCAGCGATGCAGTCGGCCAAGGGCCACGACCCTTGAGTCTCACAACGGCCAGATCAGTGAGGTCGTCCTTCCCCACCACCTGGCCGGACACCCGTCGTCCATCGGACAGCCCGACGGTGAGCTCATCCGCTCCATCGACGACATGGGCATTGGTGAGCAGCAGGCCCTGCTCATCGAAAATGACACCACTGCCCTGGCCACGGCGCACACGGGATCGCTGATCACTGGAACGCGGCGTTCCGAAGAAATGCCGAAACAGGGGATCCTGCAACAAGCCAGGCGGGAGACCAGAAACCGCAGACGACTTAACGGTTTGCGCCGTCTCAAGGGTGACCACCGCCGGACCACTGCGCTCAACGGCCGATGCCACAAACGACTCACGCCGAATCAGTGGACGGGCCTGAGCCACAGACTCATCGAACACCAGTGGCAGAGACGAGACTCCAGCCACCAACAGCCCTCCAGCGAGTGCAGAGGCCGCAAGGGAGCGAGAGCAGAGAGCAATCACGAAACAACGCTCAACGTTGAAACGACGCTACGCAGAACCCCGACGCAGAACAGAGCTTCACCAAGTCAGACCTGTGACCGCATGCGACCGAAGACCGATAGCGTGGAGAAGGAGTGATTCAGATGGGTTGACCAGAGATGCTCGGATCGCTGTTTCCTCTTCTTTATGGAGCGTTGTTCGTTGGCTTGCTCTGGCAGGCGTTTCGCGTGATGAGCAAAGGTTTCCGCGCTGCGAGCGGCCCAATCAGCGATCCTGTCGACCGCACAGGTCAGGTCACGGTTCACCCGGAACTCCTCGACAGCGAAGGCCGGATCACCGAGGAAGCGCTTCTCACCGTGCGTTTTGGGGGCGACGAAGAGCAGCCGCAAAACCCCTCCGGGACCGGCACTGAATAAGTTGGATAGCTGGAGTTGATCAGGGGTCTCCCGAGTGGATCAGAGAACACGCATCGTCGCCGCAGTCATCAAGGGCCTGAAGCTCCCACCGCGGTTCCGTCTGCGTCTGGTGAAGGAAGATCCCGTACGGCTCGAATTGAGCCTGACCCCGGCCTACGGCAAGGACCCCATCACAGTGGGACTGGTTGAATCCCTGGATCTCGTGGCACGCCGCGATCGGGAAGGGCGCATCCCCCGAGATCTCCAGGGCACCTGGGACTGGACAGTGCGCCATGGACAGGTGAGCACCGGTGGCTGGAACCCTTATCTCAAGGAAGCCCTGCAGACGATGTTCGAAACCGGCCTGCCGGCGATTGTCTTTGAGGAGCTCACCGGCGAGGAGTACCACCCTGTTGACGGCGCCCGACACGTGCGCTGAACAAGCCGTGATCGATCCAATGTGTGAAGGCGTGCGAATGAATACGCCTTCACCACAGGGGGCGAGCTAGACCGGAATCATTCCGGCCTTTAAGAAAAGCTTTATGGCCAATCTCGTCCTCTCGACCGGCCCGCTGGTGCGCTTGTTGGCAGCGATCGGAGCCGTCAGCACCATCCTTCTCCTTGGCCTCATCAATCTGTTCCACTGAGCTGGAATCAGACCTCGGCTTGATTGACTACCCGATCGATCCCCTGCTGCCCGAGCTGTGCGCTCAGGTCACTCCAGGCCAAACCGTGCTCTTGCAAGCGCCTCCGGGAGCAGGAAAGACAACCCGGGTCCCCTTGGCCCTCATGGAACGAGCACCAGGGCGAATCTGGATGATCGAGCCCAGGCGTTTGGCCACCAAGGCAGCCGCAGCTCGCCTGGCCGAAACGCTTGGTGAACCCGTTGGCCAACGCATTGGCTATGCCGTTCGAGGAGAGCAGAGGCGCTCGGAAGCAACCGTGGTGGAGGTGATCACCGATGGGCTGTTTCTGCGCCGATTGCAGGCTGACCCATCTCTCGATGGCATCAGCTGCGTGATCTTCGATGAATTTCACGAACGACGTCGGGACGCTGACCTCGCACTCGCCCTGCTGCGGGACGCCATCCCACTGCTGCGGCCCGACCTCGCGGTCGTGCTGATGTCCGCAACGCTCGACCTCTCCGATCTGCGCGACAGGCTTCCGAACGCCTCGGTTTTGGAAAGTGAGGGCCGGTCTTACCCGGTTGAAACCCATCACCTAGCCCCTCGAGCGGATGAACCGCTTCAACGCCAGGTGTTGCGGGCACTGGAACAACATGCCCTGAGCCTGCCCCAGGGCAGCGGAGTGCTGGTGTTCTTACCAGGCCTGGCTGAGATCGAACGCTGCAGAACCCTGCTGAGCGATGCAGGCTCACTTCGAAGCTGGCGTGTTCTAACCCTGCACGGCCAGCTGCCACTGGCCCAGCAAAGTGCTGCGCTGATGCGCTGCGGGGCGGACCACGACGGCACGATCATCTTGGCCAGTTCCATCGCCGAAAGCTCCGTCACCATCGATGGCGTTCGGTTGGTGATCGACAGCGGCCTGAGCCGTCAGCTTCGCTACGACCCCAACACACAAATGGAAGGACTGGAGACCGTGCCCTCCAGCCTCGCCAGCGCTGAACAACGGCGCGGACGGGCAGGACGCCAATGTCCGGGACGTTGTATCCGCCTGTGGTCACCCGCAGAACAACAACGCCGTTGTGCATTCAGTCCGCCAGAACTTCTGCTGGCAGACCCCCAGCCGGTGTTGATGGAATTGGCTCAGTGGGGGGCTGGCCTTGGTGAGGGCTTGCCCTGGCTGGACCCACCTCCCTCGGCATCAATGCAAGAAGGGCAGCAGGCTTTGCAGACCCTCGGGCTGTTAATGCCAGATGGTCGGATCAGTCCAGAGGGGCGACGCACCAGCGGACTCGGCGTCCATCCACGCCTCGGCTTGATGCTGTTGGAAGCCCAGCGCCGGGGTGCAGTGCAGCTGGGCTGTGACCTAGCTGCTCTCCTGAGTGAGCGAGACCCGTTTGACCCACGCAGCCTGGGCAGTGACCTGGAGGCACGCCTGCGGGGCCTGAAGCGGCATCGAGCCCTGCAAGAGCTCAGTCGGCAGCTGCAGCGTCAGCTGAAACGAATCGAAGACAGCCCGCAGCCCAAGACACCGGTGAGTGCCGGGGAACTGATCGTGACGGCCTTTCCGGAATGGCTGGCTCATCAACGGCCGGGACAGCCCGGCACATATCAGCTACGGCAAGGCCGTGGCGCGGTGCTCGCCCCCGCAGACCCCCTGACCGGGAGTGAAGTACTGGCTGTGGCACGCGTCGACAGCGGCGACCGAAACACACGGATCCGACTGGCTGTTCCATTGAGCCCCAACACCCTGAGGCAGATCGCCGAGGAGCAAGGGACATGGACCGATCGCATCAGCTGGGATCCCGAACGGCAACGGATTCGAGCCGAGCGGCAGCTTTCTCTTGGCGAGATGGTGGTGGAGCAAAGACCGCAACCTGCCCCGCCGCCAGACCTTTGCCGATCGCTCTTGATCGACCAGCTCCAGAAAGGGGGAACCCTCACCGTGTTGCCGTGGTCAGACACCACTGAACAGCTGCGCGTTCGCCAACAGTGGATGCACCGACTGATTGGTGTGCCATGGCCGGCACGCGATTCGGACAGCTTGATCAAACAGGCCGACCACTGGCTCGGCCCCGTGCTCGATGGATGCCTGGGCTGGAGTGACATCAGCCCAACGGAGCTGGCGGAAGCACTGTGGACCGATCTGGACTGGGCGCAGCGGCAGCGGCTTGAGCAAGCGCTGCCGCGCAAGGTCTTGATCCCTTCCGGCCGTCAGGCGAGCCTCCGTTATGACGCGGACGAGGTGGTGTTAGCGGTGAAGCTTCAGGAGATGTTCGGCTGTGATGACGGACCGTTTGTGTTCGATGGCCGCATCCCCATCACGCTGGAGCTGCTGTCCCCAGCAGGAAGGCCTTTGCAACGCACCTGCGACCTCAAAGGGTTCTGGCAGGGCAGCTACAGGGACGTTCGAAGAGACATGCGCGGCCGCTACCCCAAACACCCCTGGCCGGAAGATCCNCAAGCGGCAACNCCAACGGCCCGAACCAAACGGGCCTCCGGTAGCCGTTAACACCAGCAACAAAACTCCANCCTTTGTTACATTGTNTGCAAACCAACTGGTTCCTTCCCATGTCTGACAACGCACGCTTCGGCTTCGTCAACTTCGCTGAAACCTGGAATGGCCGTCTGGCCATGATGGGTTTCGTCATCGGCCTCGGAACCGAGCTCCTCACCGGTCAGGGCATCCTGTCNCAAGTGGGTCTCGGCTGAATCCAGTCCANATAAGACAAAACCCCTCTCGCCATGGCGAGNGGGGTTTTTTGTTGTATNAGGGAGCACCACCATCGATGCTTCACAGTGGTGATGCTTTAGAGATCGTCGTTGGCTCCGTTTTACGTTCAGAACCGTCGCGACGGCTCCAGGCTGCTGAGCAGCGCACTGGTGATTTTTACCCTTGGAGCCACTCAGATNCACAAACCCTGGGGGGCTGCGGTCGCGAGCATTGCTGCCGTTGTTTGCCTGTACTGGGGATACGCCTACAGCCGTCTTGAGCGCTGAACGCATACCGACCTACACGGTCGCTGAGCTCAACACTGCCATTGGCAGCCTGCTTGAGCGGGGNTTTGCTCCTCGCTTTTTACTGGAAGCCACTGTCTCCAGNCCCCAAGTCAAAAAAGGGCATCTCTGGATGACCCTCACCGATGGCAACGCCAACATCTCAGGTGTTGTCTGGGCCTCCAAACTCGCTCAACTCAGCTACCGCCCCAAGGATGGTGACGGCGTCACCATCGTGGGGAAGCTGAACTTNTGGGCTGCACGGGCCAGTCTCACGGTGCAGGCGCTGGATATCCGACCCAGCCTCAGCACCGTGTTGCGGGACTTCGAACGGGTTCGACAGCAGCTGGAGGAGCAAGGTCTCATTGATCCCGCTCGGCGCCGAGCACTTCCGCAAAGGCCTGGAACGATCGCTCTGCTCACCAGTGTTCCCAGTTCAGCCCTGGCCGACATGCTGAGAACAGCGGCGGAGCGTTGGCCGATGACCCAACTCCTGGTCATTCCCATTCCCGTTCAAGGCGCCGTGGCTGAAACAATCGTGAAGGTCTTGAACAAGCTCGCCTCACAAACCACCGCACTGGGGCTGGAGGCGGTGGTGGTCGCCAGGGGAGGTGGCAGTCGCGAAGACCTCGCCGTGTTTGATCACGAAGGGGTCTGCAGCGCACTGGCAACATTCCCNATNCCAGTCATTACGGGGCTGGGCCATGAAGATGACCTNACGGTGGCAGACCTGGTGGCAGATCACCGAGCCGCGACGCCCACCGCAGCCATCGTGGCCCTGCTGCCGGATCGACGATCTGAACTGCAGACCCTGGAGAATCGCCGCCGCCGCCTNAAGGATGGAGCCACCAGCCGCCTCAGACAGGAACGCGAACGGCTGATGCAACGGCGGGCAGCCTTACAACTGCAATCACCTTTGCAGCGGATCAGCCGACTCCGAGAAACCCTGCNTCAAAAACAGAAANTGTTGGAGGCCCTNTCGCCGGATCGGTGGCTGCAGCGGGGACTGGCCCTGATCACTGGTGCATCAGGCGAAGCCCTGACCGCTGTGGCATCCGTCAAGATCGGGGATCAATTGACCATTCGCATGCGCGATGGCCAGGTGACAACCCGAGTCGAGCAGAAGCAGGCACCACAACGTTCCAAACGGTCATGAGCCCNACCAAGAAGCAACTCAACGATCAGATCAAGGCATGGCGAAAAGATGCCGCCACGCTCTCCTATGAAGAGGCACTGCAAGCCCTCGATCTCTTGTTGAATGAGCTGCAGAACGAAACCATTCCANTAGCCGATCTTCAGCAACAAGTGCTGCACGGCGAAGTGTTTCTCGACCGATGCCAGAGCCTGCTCGACACAATTGAACAGTCGATCGTGCAGCTCGACCCCGACACCTTGACACCNAATGCTGATGCGTAANGCACTTCCCTGGGTTTATTTGGCTCTAGCTCTACTCGGGGCAATTTTGCCCTGGAAAGCGAACCTCGAATTCATCGCCGAAAGCGGAGGACAGGCCTTTGATCTGGCCCGCTTCGTGGCAGATGCGAACAGCACAGCCGCCTCCCGATCGTTGAGTGCAGACCTGCTGATCGGCGCCAGTGCCGTGACGCTTTGGATCTGTGTTGAAGGGCCAAGGCANAAGATCAAAGGATGGTGGCTGGCGATCCCCCTGAGCTTTGGCGTCGCCTTCGCTTGTGCCGCNCCGTTCTTCCTGTTTCTGCGAGAGCGACAACTGCAAGCTCAGGAGTCGGAGTCGACCTCCTGAGCCACCACATCAATGGTGAGATCACTGGCTGGTATGCCGTTGGAAGCCTGCGNGTTATCAACCTGCACATCGCTGTCGAACGGCGTTCCACACACTCCACAACGTTCAGCACCCTTGAGACCTGCAGCACCGCAAGNGGAACAGTTGACCATGCGCGACTGCAGCACTTTCCAGCCGATCCAACCCAGCCCGGAGAGAAGAAGGGGGATGGCCAGCAATACAAACAGAACGCCGCCGGCAAGATCCAACAGAACCCGTCCAGCCGCCGTTGGGATCAGCAACAACAGCAGCAACNCAANCCACAACAAAGCTGGTGGGCGATTCATCTGGTTCGCTNTAGCTCACTCACGCCANTAGCCTCGCAGAGATGCAATCAAGATCAACCGATCAATCGGTTCGGATCTCCGAGACGATCACTTTTTAAACGTGCAGACACCAATTCAACGCTGAGACACTGACCGAAATACACAATCACTCCCACGAGCCAAACCCAGAACGTCAACACGAGAACACCACCAATGACCCCATAGGCCTGATAACGACTTCCCAAAGAAACGATACTTAAACTCAAAACAGTATTCAGGAATGACAAGCCAAATCCGATCAGAACTGAACCNGGAAGCAGGGGCGCCAAAGGAACACGTTGCGTGGGTAACACGCGCTGCAGCAGTAACGCCATTAATGACAACAGAAGGGCAGGGAGGAGAATGCGACCCAAAGGAAGAATCGGCGTAGACCCTACGAGGGCCATTGTTCCAGGCAGTATCTGGTCGATGGAATTCAAAATCTCCTCAGGCAATTGCCTGATACCAATCAGAACCTGTTCAACAACAATCAGNAAAGAGATACCAAGAACCGTTAAAAATGCCTCAACCCGGTTCCGGCAGAATTGAACAACTTGCTTGAACAAAGACAATGAAAGGGTCGGGGCCGGCAGAATCTCAGACCACAACCGATCTGCGCCTCGCTGCANCGTCAAGTAAGCATTGCTAGCCGTTAACAACAACACAACAACACCAAGCAGCCCTGCCCCAAATCCCTGCGCAACAAGGCCCCTTAGTGTTGTGTCAACGAGNGCAAATGCTGAGGACGGGAGCACAGGCTGCACTGCAGCCAAAACATTATCGAGACTGTCAGTTTGGCCAAACACTCTCACNGCCACTGAGAGCGCAATNAGCAACAGCGGAAAAAATGACTGAAGAACGTAGTAAGCAAAGGCAGCACTTAAATCAACGCATTCGGCATTATTCCAGCGAAGAGAAGCACGCCAGAGGCTCCCGCAAACATTTTGAACANCCGAGCGCCTGCTCACGGATTGGCGCAATTCGCTTTTAAAACCATACATCAGCCCCAAAGNAAACCCAAGTAGGCACAAAAAAGCCACCTCTGCTGAGGTGGCTTCTTCGGGCAAGGATGGTGTGACGATCATTCGTCAGTGCATCACTTGTCTTTTGAAAATGTTTTACCTGGCATCGAGCTATTTTCTCAGGGGGCTACCCCCCAAATATCGTCGCCGCTGATGCGTTTCACAACCGAGTTCGAGATGGATCG
>NZHI01000035.1 GCA_002691345.1 Synechococcus sp. MED650
CAGGCGCTGATAGCGCACGATCGTGTCGATCAGAGCCGTGTTGAAGGCGTGGCCCATGTGCAGGCTGCCGGTCACGTTCGGCGGCGGGATCACCACCGAAAACGGTTCACCCGGCGCTTTGGGATCGGGATGAAAGGCTTCCTGGCTCTCCCAAGCCTGCTGCCAACGGGCCTCCGTGCCAACCGGGTCGTAGGTCTTAGCCAGTTCGGGCACAGAAAGCTCAGCGGTTCAGCTGGCCATGCTCGCAAAAGCCTGCCCGCTCAGGCCAGGGTCACTAAAGTTGCGCTAACGAAACGATGGCATGGGAGCAATCCGGATCCAGCATCTGGCCCTTGGCATTGCACTGACGGCCATCGCCACAGGTTGCAGCAGCCTGCATCCACCGGTGGTGATCAAGGTGGTTCGCATCATCGACAACTCCGAATCGATTTCGGCTGATGACTACGAGCGCTTGCGAGAAATTACTGAAGATGCCATTGATCACGTTAAAAGCATTGATCCAACAATCCGACCTCAGTTGAGCCTCGCATCTCAGAAGAACTTCATCAAAGAAATTGAAGACCAGACTGAGAGTGGCTTTGGCCCAGACATCCTCATCACCGACAGCGACACGGCACTNGAGCTGCATAAACGGAAGCTTGTGGATCCAATTCAGCTCGCTGTTAAAGATCGTGNCGACACACCNGACTATCTATTTGACCTTGTAACAGCCAAAAATGGTGAATTGGTAGGCCNNCCCGTGAATCAGTTTGTGCAGCTGGCCTGTTTCAACAANGANCGCTTAAACGANGCTCCAGCAACTCTCGAGGAACTNCAAAACTCAAGCGAGGACCACAGNTTTGGCTTAGCCCTNCAACTCAAAGATTTGTTCTGGAGTGCTGAATCCTTCGATGCCGGTGAAGCAATGGAAGCAGCTTTAGCCCAGCGCCCACCCGATCCAAAACGTCAAGCCAATGTCACCAATTGGTTGCGCTGGTTGAAATCAGCAAGCTATCAGCAGAACATCAGTTTTCTCAACAACCAACGCAACCTACGAGAAGCCCTCGCCAATGGTGAACTCGACTGGATCACCTGCTGGAGCAGCAGCCTGAGGGAATTGCGCGAGAAAATGAAAGAAAAATTGGGTATCGCCCCATTACCGAAAGGTCCATCCACCCGACTCAAAGCCACGACCAAATTGCAAGTGTGGTCGTTGGGACACAATTCCAGCCGAAGGCAACGGGAGAAAGCACTGGTCATGATCGATTTCATCACCAAGCCATGGGCTCAGAAAACCTACGCACTCGCCGGGCGCAATTCTTTGCCTGTCAACCGCCAAGCCGCCAAAATCGTGGCATCGAAAATTCCTGGTGGAACNGAAGCNTTGTTGATGTATGCACAGCAATCGTTGAAGGAGAACGCTGCCAAGGGNCAGTCGAAAGCTCGCGTCTTTCGAGATCCNGAACGNTATGAAGCCATNTCAGAAGCCTTGTTAGACACCATCTACGACGTTCGTTCCCCAGAGGAATCGAGTGAATACATTCTCAAAAACTTGCGGGAGAGCGGCTCATGATTACAGAAATTTCTTCTGAAGCCACAACCTGGCTGGGCTATTTGCAACGGGGATCAGTACTTCTACAAGTGGGTTTATTCGTCGCAGCCATCGCCGGAGAGAAGCGGATAAAACGGCAATTAACGAGCCCACTCGTCGCCAGCTTGTCCCATCTCATTGCGCCAACCGGGCTAGTTCTTGTCTCCACATTTTTAACAACCATTGGAGTCACGGCCGGTTTTCTGCAATATCTATCCTTGCTTTGGTTGCTATGGCGTTGCGTGGAACCAACCAAGCAATTAATTCTTGGTCGCTTTCCCAAAGCTCCAGTCGAGGAAATTGATAAATCGTTCTTCCGGCCCATTCTCTTGGTGGTATCAATTCTCACCTTCTTCCAGATGCTTGGAAGCCGAGAATCGATATCACTAATATCTCTCGGCGATGTTTTCGGAGTAACACTCACCATCGGTAAATTATGCACAGCATTGGTGATCGTGTATCTCATCATCGCCCTGGCCAGCAGACCAGCCTCTTTTGCAGCCTGGCTGGGGGGAACATTTTTTGGCGTCAAACCCCAAGGTCGCAAAGCCCTTGAAGTGATTCTTCGCTATTCCGTTATCGGGATGGGCGTAATGGGAGTGGCCTATTACATCGGAATCAATGGAACAGCTTTGGTGGCTGTAGCCGGGGGACTCTCAGTGGGCATCGGCTTTGGCATCAAAGAGATCATCTCCAATTTCATCAGCAGCCTCTGGCTGTTGTTTGAAGGCTCGGTGCGCCCTGGCGAAATCCTGATGATCAATGGCGATCCCTGCACCGTGCGAAAGCTTGGGCTCCGCGCCACCCAATTGCGGCGAGGGCGCGATGGTGCCGAGCTGCTCATCCCCAATCAGAATTTCTTCACCCAGGAGGCCGAGTCGTACACCGCCGAAGAAACATCACGCCGCGATGTGGTTGATGTGGGAGCGGCTTACCACCACGAGCCAAAGCAAGTGATCGCAATTTTAGAAGAGGTGGCTCGACAACACGAAAGAATCCTTGAATACCCTCAGCCTGCTGCATTCACCGTCTCCTTTGCAGACTCTTCGATTAACTACAAGTTGTTGTTCTGGGTTCGCAACCCTCTGGAGGCCTTTGGCGTAGGGAGTGACTTACGCCAAGCCATCTGGACGGCGTTCGAAAAGAATGGCATCGGCATTCCCTTCCCGCAGCAGCAGGTGTATCCGATGGAGTGGCCGCCATCAAAAGATCAGACGCTCCGCATCGGTGCCACGAGCAATCAATTGCAAGCGGACGAAACCACCCCAGAGGATGAGCTCGGCTCAACGGGCGAGACGACTTAAGTACTCCTTCTCGCGTCCGGCATTGATCCAACCGGTGGCGATCAGCTTGCTGGCGCTTTCGCTCACCCGCCCCCGGTGAATGTGGGATGGACCCGCAGGGAAGATCACCAGCTTTCCCCGCTCCGCCGGTTCGTGGTGCTCCTGCCAATGGAACTCGGTGCCCGCCTCATCCACGTCGTTGCAATAGAGAATCCAGGCCAGCACCCGGTGCACCGGTTCGGTGGCCTCATCACTGATGGTCCAATCGCAGTGCCACCGCTTGAACCCTTCCCCCGGTGCGTAGTGCTGAAGGTTGAAAATCGGATTCACAAACAGGCTTTGCTGCGGGCAGCACTGACGAAACAGCGGTCGTTCCTGCAGATAGCGCTCCAAGCCTGCCGTCACCCCACGCAGAATCAGTTGCGACAGGGCGAAGGATTCGGGTTCTGCGCGATCAATCGCCACCAGGCTGATGTCGGTGCTCTGCTTCGCAGGCTCTGCATCCCCTTCTGCTCCAAAGGCGACCCCTGGTCGCCGCAGATCGTTACGGCGGCCATAAAACTCGGCCACGGCATCGGCCACAGCCTCAAACCCGGAATTGCTGTAGCGCCCGATCAGATTCATGCCGCAGCCTCCATGCGGGGAATGACAACAACAGCGTCGAGCTGTTGCCAGCGCTCCCGATCAGGCAGCACATGGGCCTGGAGCTGCACCCGCTCGATCACCGTGGCAGCGCGCTCGAGATCGAGGGGAACACCGGGGCCCATCGGCAGCACCAGCACCTGTTGTTCGGCGGGATCTGCCATCACCTGCAGATCGAGGTCCTCCAGCTCCCGCTCGAAGAACACACGGCGCATGCGTGTGGTCACTGTGGGACCCAGCGATTGCACGAAATGGGTCATCCCAGCCTCGTCACCGGAGCATCCACAATTGAGCGATAACCAGATCAACAACTTCACCCAACTTTCCGCCGTCCAGAGAGGCTGGAAGCTCTCCCGGTGCTGCCGCACCAATTCGCCGATAGCGAAATCAAACAAGGTGGCCTGCAGGCCAGTGGCATCAGCGGAATCCATGCCGGTCATCCTCTCCTTCCAGGGGTCAGACTGGGTCGACTGGCTATTCGCATCATGGCCCTGGACCTGAACGATCCCGAACTCGAGTTCTCCGATCTGGTCTACGCCTACCAGAGCTGGGTGATGGCGGTGATCAACGACGAAAAGCTAGACAGCGACGACAAGTTGCTCACCGACGACATCGCGGAAGACGCCCTCAATTCGATGCGCTTCCTGCCTGGAGAGGTCACCAGTGCGATCGAAACCAGCCTGGCGCGGGTCTACGACGTGGACGCCGACGAGCTGGCCGAACTGTTGTTTCCAGAAGACTGATTCCCCATGGCGTGGACGGTGGACGACATCCCCTCCCAGGAGGGTCGGCTTGCCCTGGTCACCGGAGCGAACAGCGGGCTGGGCCTGGAAACCGTCCGTGCCCTTGCTGCCAAACAGGCAACGGTGGTGCTGGCCTGCCGCTCACGCCAAAAAGCTGAAGCCGCACGCACGCAGCTTCTGGAGCAAGGCCTCACCGGGCTCGATCTCCTGGAGCTCGACCTGGCAGACCTCACCAGCGTGCAGCGGGCGATCACCAGCTTTGCTGATCGCTATGGCCATCTCGATCTGCTCATCAACAACGCCGGGGTGATGGCACCCCCACGCCGCACCACCGTGCAAGGCCGTGAACTGCAATTCGGCGTCAATCATCTGGGGCACATGGCACTCACCCAGGGGTTGCTGGCGTTGATGGAATCACGGCCGGATGCGCGTGTGGTGACCGTGACCTCCGGAGCCCAGTACTTCGGGAAGATCCGTTGGGATGACCCCGACTGGGAACAGGGCTACGAGCGCTACAGCGCCTATGGCCAAAGCAAGCTGGCGAATGTGATGTTCGCTCTAGAGCTGGATGCCCGCCTGCAGGAGCAGAACAGCTCCATTCGCTCCCTCGCCGCCCACCCTGGGGTCGCCCGAACCGAACTTCAGCCCACGGCCATTGCCAGTGGCGGCAACCGCTTTGAGGCGCTGGCTTACCGGCTGATGGATCCGCTGTTCCAGAGCGCAGCCATGGGAGCTCTGCCCCAGCTCCATGCCGCCACAGCTCCCACCGCTCAAGGCGGAGATCACTTCGGCCCCAACCAGCTCGGTGGTCTGCGAGGCCACCCCGTGCGCTGTCGGGTTGCACCTGCCGCCCATAACCGCGAGGAACGCCAACGGCTGTGGGAACTCAGCGAACAATTCCTTGATGCCTGAGTCTGTCGCCGGGCTGCAACAGCTCGCTCCATACGTGCTGGGCCGCGCACGCCGGGGGGTGGTGGGCTCAAGCCGCTACGCCCAACGTCTGCGCAGTGCCTTGCTGGACGCGGCCCGTGACACCCAGCGCCGTCCGGTGTTGATCAGTGGTGAGCCGGGGCTGGAGAAAGACAACCTCGCCGCCCTGATTCACTACGGCTCGCCGGAACGCCGAGAGCTGCTGGTGCGTCTGGATGCCAGTGCTCTGAAGGGCCATGCCAGACCCCTGCTGGAGCAACTCGCCACGAGCAGCTTGCTGGTGAGCGGCATGGACCGAGTGGAGCCCAGCCTGCGCCACAAGCTGATCGCCATGGCCCAGGGTGATCAACCTGGCTTCAGCGGCCGAGTGCTGTTCACAAGTGAAGCCGCCATCGCCGAACTGGATGGCCTGGTTCAGATCATCCGCGTGCCGCCGCTGCGGGTGCGACGCGCGGATCTAGGGGACTGGTTGCGTTATCGGCTGCGGCTGCAGAGCCAGGAGCTGGGGTGGACCCAACCTCCAACCCTTGCCGACGCTGTCGTGCGGCGGCTGCAAAACCACGACTTCGCCAACAATTTGAGGGAACTGGAGGCGATGGTGGACCGAGCCCTGCGCCAGGTTCGCCAACAAAACAACGGTGCACTACCGCCAGAGCTTCCGGAGGAAGTGTTCTGGACAAGCGACAAAGCCCAGCGGGCTCGATTCGATCTTTGGCGCTGGAAGCCGCAACTGCGCCAGTGGATGCGCGCGCCCGCGCTGTGGAACGGCCTGCTCTATGGACTGGTGAGTTGGCTGTTCGTGGCCATCAACCTGGCGCTCTGGCTGGGCCCTCAGGAGCGGGCCAACAACCCCGTGCTGACGATGTTCTGGGCCTGGTGGTGGCCCCTGATTCTGTTGAGTTACCCCCTGGTGGGACGGCTGTGGTGTGCCATTTGCCCCTTCATGGTGTGGGGGCAGATCGCCCAGCGATTGACGCCATGGCGTCAACGCCTCTGGCCCCACGGCGACAGCGACCGCTGGGCAGCGCCAGTGCTCGCAGCGAGTTTCGCCGCGATCCTGCTCTGGGAGGAGGTGTGGAATCTGGAAAACACCGCTTGGTTGAGCAGTTGTCTGCTGCTCTTGATCACCGCCGGAGCCGTTATCGGCTCGGCAGTGTTCGAAAAACGGTTCTGGTGCCGCTACCTCTGCCCAGTGGGTGGCATGAACGGGCTGTTCGCCAAATTGTCGATCCTGGAANTGCGNGCNGAAGCGGGCACCTGCNGNGGCAGNTGCAGCAGCTACGCCTGNTTCAANGGGGGGCCTGCGGANGGNGANGGNCTGGCCANCNNNGGCTGNCCNCTNGGCACNCANCCGGCNCACCTCAGNGACAACCGCAANTGCGTTCTGTGCATGACCTGCACCCAAGCCTGTCCGAACCGCTCGGTGCAGCTGCGCCTAAGGCCCCCCGCCGCCGATCTTCAACGCACCATGCAGAGCCCAGACGGTGAACGGGGACTGATCCTCGTGCTGGCGGGTGGAATCTGCCTTCATCACTGGCAACGGCTGCTGGGCTGGCTGCCCCTGGCTCCGTTCTCCCTGCAGGAAGGCCCCCTGTTGCCACGGCTGAGCTTTGCCGCTCTGGCCCTGGCCTTACCCTCTGCAGCAGGGTTGTGGNTGAACCGCCGCTGGCTGTACGCNGCCCTTCCGCTGCTTTGGGCCCTGCTCCTGGCCCGGCACCTTCCGATCGGCATGGCAGAAGCGGGCACCGTGCTTCCCGGTGGCTGGCCCCAGTGGTCTGCCGATCCCCACGTCATCGCGTTCTGTCAAAGCCTGGTGGTGCTGATCGGCTGGGGAGGGGCTGCGGTTCTCAGCCGCCGGCTTTTAGACCTCAGTGGCCGGCCCTGGCTGTTGGGCAGCATGGTGCTGCTAGTGCTCGGCATCAGCGGACGCTGGCTGGTAGCCCCCTGACTTCATGACCGGCGGATCCNCTTCCACATCTCCCATCAATGCCCGCCAGCGCGTGTTGCTGGCGGCTTTAAGAAGCTGCGGCGATGAGATGAGCGGCCAACAGCTGCACCGCAGCCTCGATCAAAACGCTGCAATGGGCCTNGCAACGGTGTATCGGAATCTGCGCCAGTTGCAGCAACGCGGGCTGGTGCGCTGCAGGCATCTGCCCACCGGGGAAGCTCTCTACGCCCCCGTAGAGCGGGACCGCCACCACCTCACCTGTGTGGACTGCGGCAAGACCCGAAGGCTCGATCACTGCCCGATTCATGGATTGGATGTGCCGGCAGACAGCCGCGAAGGCTTCGATTTGCTGTTTCACACGCTTGAATTCTTTGGACTCTGCAGCGACTGCCGCAGCCGGCAGCAACCCTCGCAATGACCCTGGCCGCCACGTACTTCGGAGCCAACGGATGGCTGCTGGAGTTTGATCAGCTTCGAATCCTGGTGGATCCCTGGCTGCGAGGCAGCTTGAGCTTTCCGCCCGGAGCATGGCTCCTGAAAGGCGAGCTGCCCTTCGAACGCCCAGCGCCGGAGCACCTGGATCTGCTGCTGCTCACCCAGGGCCTGGCGGACCACGCCCATCCCGCAACCCTGGAGATGCTGCCGCCGAGCCTTCCGGTGATCGGCTCAACGGCCGCTGCCCAAGTGGTGAAGCGCCTGGGTTTCAACAACGTGACCAGCCTCAAGCCAGGCGAATCAACCGAGCACCAAGGTCTGCAGGTGCGCGCCACAGCTGGGGCTCCTGTGCCTGTGGTGGAGAACGGCTATCTGTTGGAGCATCAGGCTGGCAGCCTGTACTTGGAGCCCCACGGCTTTTTGGATCCANCACTGGAGCCNCAACCACTNGATGCCGTGATCACCCCGATGGTGGACCTGGGNCTTCCAGCCCTCGGCAGCTTTGTCAAGGGGTGCAGCGTGGTGCCGCAACTCGTCGAACGCTTCCAACCGGCCATGGTGCTTGCCAGCACGTCCGGCGGCGATGTGCGCTTCGGCGGTGCTCTCAGCGGAATCTTCCAGATGAACGGCAGCGTGGCGGAGACAGGAGCCGCTCTACCCGAGGGCAGCCGCTGGCAAGAGCCAATCCCCGGAGAGCGCTTGCTGCTGAAAAACTGATTTNCGTATTAATCTTTGTAACAACCGCGTTACAACGATGAAAACTCCGCAAGCCAACGACAACTGGTTCCAAAACACCGCCGCCCGCGACATCCACATGGAGCAGCTCAAGAACGTTGAGCGCTTCAACGGACGCGCNGCCATGCTNGGCATCGTGATCGGGGTGATCACTGAAGGGCTGACCGGTGCCGGCATCGCCCATCAGATTGGTCTTGGCCCCCTGGTGGATGGCTATGCCGCCTGTCACACCCAGTTCCTGCCCTTCTGNTTCTAAGCGGATCGGNAGCGGCGCAACCCCTGCAGACGAGAATGGTGCGATTCATTGCTGAATCGCATGTCTGCGGACAAGGAACTGCTGAAAGAAGTTGCTCTCGAGCTCTGGAACACCACCAAAAAGTTGCGTCCGGGCTTGCCCAAGGCACCTCGGGCACAGCTGGTGCTCAAAGCGCTNCTCACCATCGGTGACATGAGTGACCAGCTCGANGCCGCCATGGTGCTCGGGCTGATCGAAGCTCAGGAGCCTGACGACGAACCGACCAGCGACAGTTCGGAAGGTGAGGACAAAACCATCACCGAAACGCCCGAAGAACGGGAGACCCCGCGCGTCGTACGCAAGCGGACGAGCAGCCGTTNAGAGCTGTCCNGGACTGGATTTTGAATGGGCGATACTGGGATCGAACCAGTGACAATCTCCTTGTAAGGGAGGTGCTCTACCGCTGAGCTAATCGCCCGNTGCNGACGATTCTGCCTCAACGCGTCAGGCTGAATCCACACCAATCTGATCACGTTTGGCATCCGGCTTCCGCCACGACCAGGTCACTTGGGTGTGGAGCCTTCCGATCGGGGCCGTCATCGCTGTTGCGCTAGGTCCCGCGAACGGTTTGATGGCAGCCACCGGCTGCCTGGTGGGTGGTCTTTGGCTTTCACCAGATCTCGACACCCACTCCAATGCCCTTCGCCGCTGGGGTCCACTGGGCTGGATCTGGTGGCCTTACCGGCGATGCATCCCCCATCGTTCCCTCTGGTCCCATGGACCAATCATCGGCACAGCTTTGCGCCTGGGGGTGCTGGTGACCTGGTGCAGCGCCATCAGCCTCTTGGTGCCATTCCACCCGCCTATGGCGTGGTTCTCAACGCTTGACGCGCTGTTCAGGGAGCATCCACGCACCATGACGAGCCTGCTCGTTGGCATCGAAGCCAGCGCCTGGCTGCATCTGATCCTCGATGGCGATCCCTGGCCGGTGGAATGGTCACTGCGGCGGAAACGGCGGCGGCGGTGAGAGGGTGGGCGCGCGTCGATCCACCCCTCCATGGCTCCAGACCAGCCTGATGCGCTGCAGAAGCTGATCAATGTGGTGGCCCAACTGAGAGACCCCGACGGTGGCTGCCCCTGGGATCTGAAGCAGACCCATGCCTCACTGGTGCCCTATGTGCTCGAGGAAGCCCATGAAGTGGCCGATGCAATCCGCCATGGCGACGATGCACATCTCAAAGAGGAACTCGGCGATCTCTTGCTGCAGGTGATCCTCCATGCCCAGATCGGCCGCGAGCAGGGCCGCTTCGATCTTGATTCCATTGCCAACGCCATCAGCGACAAACTGATTCGCCGCCATCCCCATGTCTTCGGCGGAGAGCCCCGCAGCTGGGACGCGATCAAAGCTGAAGAACAAGCCGCAGCCTTGGCGAAGTCCACCAGCCCGCTCAGCGACCGGCTGGCCAGCAAAGTGCGCGGCCTTCCGGCTCTTGCTGGAGCCATGACCATTTCAAAACAAGCAGCCAAGGCCGGCTTCGAATGGGACGACATGGCCGGCGTTTGGGAGAAGGTTCAGGAAGAACTCGATGAACTGAAGGAGGCCATCGCCAGCGGCGACCAGGGCCATGCCCAGGAGGAACTGGGGGATCTGCTGTTCACCTTGGTGAACGTGGCGCGCTGGTGTCGGCTCGAACCCGAGGAGGGTCTGGCCGGCACCAACCACCGCTTCCTTGATCGCTTCTCGAGGGTGGAGGCCGCCCTGGAGGGCAATCTTCAAGGCCGCAGCATCCAGGAGCTGGAAACGCTGTGGCAGGAGGCCAAGGCCCAGATCAGGGCTGAGCAGGCGNCAGCTCACGCCTCAGAAACGTGATCACAGCNGCCCAGGCCTGATCGGCAAGATCCGGATCCCAGCGCCAGCCGTCATCACGCATGAANGTGTGATTGGCCTCAAACAACACGGTCTCGTGCCTCAGCCCCCGCAGGGCCTCGAGCACCCGTTCACGATCCTCAGCCGGCACATGGGGATCTTCCGAGCCGAACAGCGTGAACAAGGCACCCTTGATCTCGCCGGCCCGCTGCAGAGAATCGGCGACACCACGGCCGAGTTTTCCGTTCTGCAACCCGGTTGGGTAGAGGCAGGCCGTTGCATGCACCTCTGGTCGAAAAGCGGCACGGAAGGCGAGATGACCGCCGATGCAGAAACCCACAGCACCGAGACGCTCCTGATCCACCACAGCCTGCTCCCGCAACCAAGCCAACACCGCCTGTGCGTCAGCGTCGTAGGAGGCGACCTCAGTGCGGCGGGCCGCGTCGTTGCCCCGCAGACGACCGATCGCATCCGGCTCAATCACCGTCCCCACCGGCTCAACGCGATGGAAGATCTCCGGCGCCGCCACCACAAACCCATAGCCGGCCAGGCGATTCGCCAACCGCAGGATCGGATCACCCAGTTGATAGATATCCGAATAAAAAATCAGCCCGGGCCAAGGGCCATCCATCACGGGCCGGGCCACATGAACCCGCATCAGGCTGTCATCCACGGTCAGGCCGATGGTCTGTTGCTCGATCCGCATGGCAGGCGGGGCATTACTCCTCCAGTGTTGGCCGGTTGCCGCGCTGACGCTTGAGATCACCGCGCTTTTTCTTGGCCTCCAAACGCCGTCTCACCGCCCCGCGGCCGGGACGGGTGGACTTCCGGGATGGCGGCGGTGGCTGCAGACCCTGCCGCAGCAAGTCGGCCATGCGATGCAAAGCCTTCTGACGGTTCTGCCACTGGGACCGTTCCTCTGCGACCACAACCCGCAAACAACCTTCCACCAACCGCGTCTGGAAATGGTCCAGCAGTCGGGCCCGACGGAAGGGGCCCAGACATGAGCACCCTGCGATATCGAGCACAAGCTCGACACGGGAATCGGTGGTGTTCACCCCCTGCCCACCTGGGCCAGAAGAGCGGCTGAACCGCCAGCGCAGATCCCTTGAGGGAATGATCAACCGGTCATTGACCACGAGGTCCTGCACGATTGACTTCCTTTGCAGGACGAACCCGAATTATCGGCATCCACCGGGGGCCTTACTTGAACAACACCTTGACGACCCACTGAAAAAGGCTATGAAGCTGCACTCTTCCACTACAGCTCCATATCCAATGCCATTTAAACACTAGATATTGCGTTCAACAAAACACTTAACACTACATACAGTGTTTGATGAACTCGCCTCCGAGGTCCTTAGCTGGAGAGACGCTCTCGGCACACCATGAGCAGCTGGATCGACGAAGAACACTGCGGCGTCCGCTACGGCCTGAAGGGGGAGACGTTGGTTGAGGAAACCAGTGCCTTTCAGCAGATCCGCGTGATCCGAAGCGAGCGCTACGGCCGAGGACTGCTGCTCGATGGGTGCTGGATGACCGCAGAACAACAGGAACGGCACTACCACGAAGCCCTGGTGCACCCCGCCCTCTGCGGTGCAGCATCAATCGAAAGAGTGCTGGTGATCGGCGGGGGAGACGGCGGCACGGCCCGGGAGTGCCTGCGCCATCCGGATGTTCAACATCTCGACATGGTGGAGATCGACGGACGGGTGGTGGAACTGAGCCAAGAGCACCTTCCGGGCATTGGCGGCTCCGCCTGGAACGATCCCCGCTTCCAGCTCACCGTTGGCGATGGGATTGCCTGGGCCGCCAATGCTCCCGATCAGAGCTACGACGTTGTGCTGGTGGACGGCTCAGATCCCGCCGGCCCCGCTGAAGGCTTGTTCAACCGTCCATTTTTTGAGCACTGCCGGCGCCTGCTCCGGCCCGGCGGCGTGTTCGGAACGCAAAGCGAATCTCCGGAAGCCTTCCGGGATGTTCACATCGCCATGGTGCGGCTGTTGCGCGAGGTGTTTGACCACGCCGATCCCCTTTATGGATGGGTGCCGATGTACCCCAGCGGCTGGTGGAGCTGGACCTTCGCCGCGATGGGAACACCCCGCTACCGAATGCCTGATCCCAAGAGAGCCGAGATGATCGGCGAGGGCTGCGAGATCTGGAGCCCCCGCTGGCAACGCGGCGGCATGGATGCCATGCCTGCCTTCATCGAACGGGAGTTGGGGTGATGGCTGAAGCCCTCTTCGACACCGATGGCTGCCTCTTCATGGGCTCACGCCGTGACCCAGCCAACTGCCGTGTCGGCCTTTTCGGCGTTCCTTACGACGGCACGACCTCCTTCCGCCCCGGTACCCGCTTCGGGCCCGCCGCAATCCGTGAGGTGAGCACGGGCTTGGAAACCTACTGCCCACAGTTGAACCAAGATCTGGACGATCTCGCCTTTGCCGATCTCGGAGCCGTCGACATTCCCTTCGGCGCACCGGAACCCGTGCTCGCCTTGGTGAAACAGGCAACCGAATCGGTCCTCAACCTTGGGCTCAAACCCTTGATGTTGGGTGGTGAGCATTCCATCAGTTCTGGAGCCGTCGCGGCCGTGGCCGAACGCCACCCGGATCTCGTGCTGGTGCAGCTGGATGCCCATGCCGACCTGCGCGACACCTGGCTGGGAAGCAGCCACAGCCATGCCTGTGCGATGCGGCGTTGCCTCGACGTGCTGCCAAGCCAGACACTGCTGCAACTTTCCATCCGCAGCGGTACCCGTGAGGAATTCACAGAGCTCCACAGCTGCGGAAGGCTGATAGCGGATGTGCCTGCTTTGCAGGAGGCTTTGGAGTCTCTCCGCGGACGACCGATCTATCTCACGGTNGATCTGGACTGGTTTGATCCGTCAGTGCTNCCGGGCACCGGCACCCCTGAACCAGGGGGCTATGTCTGGTCTGACTTTGCGGCCTTGATCAATGTTCTCGCTGGCCATTCCCTTGTTGCCGCAGACGTTGTGGAACTCGCACCACAACTCGATTCCAGCGGNATCAGTTCCATCCTGGCCGCCAAAGTGACNCGCAGTTTGTTGTTGCTGTTGGGCTCTGCTCAGTAAAAGAAGCGTGCATCCACCCTCTGCTGACGCAACCGATTGTGCTGGCAACTCAGCAACTGCAANACAAAGGTTGGATGGCGATAGATCAGCGACAAAAAATCAGACTTGTTCAGTCGGATCAAGGAGACAGGAGTTAANGCCTTGGAATCCCGGCTGTGATAGTCGGCGCTGTCAACCAGATCTTCGTAGAGAAAGACATCGCCACTGCCGAAACGCATGCGNTTGAGGGGGCCACTGCTCAGTTCCATCAAGCCTCGCTCGACCACGTAGACGAACTGAACTTGTTCACCCCGACGAAAAACANTGGACCCAGTGGGCAGGGTTAATCGCTCTGCCTCAGGCTGTTCCCGAATNAATCCAAGCGGGGTTGTGATGGAGCCTGATGCGATCAATCCAAACCAAGGAGATAGATGATTGTCTCGCCTCTCAAGANATGAGCGTGTTGCCTAGACGACTAAATCATCAACTGAACGGCATCAAGCCAGGGCACGATCCAGTTCGAGCTGACGTCCTGCTTCTCCCACCGAAACCCTTTCAAGCCTGGGGAGGCTTGGAGCCCGCGGAGTCCAGTGATGGCACACCACCAGATCCGCAACCTCAGCGTGCACATCGAGCCGACGCAGTCGACACCAGCCTCCGGCCCCTGCAGACAGGCTGCAGTGCTGACAGCTGCGACAGCAAAGGCTGGTAGCCAAAGGCCTCCCAGAGAGTGCGCCAAAGCTAGGGACGGTGACAGAAATGGACCAGTGCCAGTAGCCAATCTCCGGGTTTCCTTCCAAAAGATTTAGCGCTCCATAAGAATGCGCTCGACCTTCTCGGTGGCCATGCAGCTCCAGCGCACCCCGCTCCATGAGCTCTGCCGCGACAGCGGAGGGCGGATGGTCCCCTTCGCCGGCTGGGAGATGCCTGTGCAATTCAGCGGACTGATTCANGAGCACAAGGCCGTGCGGGAGCAGGTCGGCATGTTCGACATNTCCCATATGGGAGTCCTGCGCCTGGAAGGGCCGAACCCGAAAGATGCACTGCAACAAATGGTGCCNAGCGACTTGCATCGCATCGGTCCCGGCGAAGCCTGCTACTCCGTTCTGCTGAACGAGCGCGGTGGCATTCGGGATGACCTGATCGTCTACGACTGCGGCCCCCTCGATGCCGAACGCGGCGCTCTGGTGCTCGTGATCAATGCCGCCTGCGCCGACAGCGACACCGCCTGGATCCGCGAGCAGATGGAGCCGGCTGGCCTCACGGTGACCGACATCAAGCAAGGTGGCGTCTTGTTGGCCCTGCAGGGTCCCAAAGCGATCGCACTGCTTGAGCAGCTAAGCGGGGAGGATCTCAGCGGGCTCCCTCGCTTCGGCCACCGCATGCTGTCGGTCTCAGGCCTGCAGGAACCCGTTTTCACTGCCCGCACCGGATACACCGGGGAGGACGGTGCCGAGTTGCTGCTCAGCGCGGAGGACGGGCAGCATCTGTGGCGTGAACTTCTGGAGCGGGGCGTCACTCCCTGCGGCCTCGGCGCCCGGGACACCTTGCGCCTCGAAGCGGCCATGCACCTCTACGGCCAAGACATGGACGATGCGACCAATCCCTTTGAAGCAGGTTTGGGATGGCTGGTCCACCTGGAAATGCCCAGCGATTTCGTGGGTCGCAAAGCGCTGGAACAAGCCGTGGAAGCGGGCCCTACCAAACGGCTGATCGGCCTCAAGCTGCAGGGCCGGGCCATCGCTCGCCATGACTACCCCGTGCTCCACAACGATGAACCGGTGGGCGTGGTGACCAGTGGCACCTGGTCTCCCACCCTGGGAGAGGCCATCGCCCTGGCCTATGTGCCGAGGGCCCTGGCCAAAATCGGCACGGAACTCTGCGTGGAGATCCGAGGCAAGGCACAGCCCGCCACCGTTGTTCGGCGCCCCTTCTACAAACGCTCCTGACACGAACCGGGGCTATGGGAAACTCGCCTGTCACCAGCTGAGACACCCATGCGCAGCAACGGTTGCGGCGACCTGCGCGAACAGAACATCGATCAACAGGTGCAGCTGTGCGGCTGGGTGGATCGACGCCGGGATCACGGTGGNGTGATTTTCATCGACCTACGCGACCGCAGCGGCACCGTGCAGATCACGGTGGATCCTGATCTGGGTGCCGAAGCGTTTGCTGTGGCGGAACACCTNCGCAGCGAGACGGTGCTGCANGTGAACGGAAAGGTGCGGGGCCGACCCACGGAATCCCTGAACGACAAATTGGCAACCGGGGCCGTGGAGGTGCTGGCCAGCGGCATTTCCGTGCTCAACAGCGTGAAGGGCAACCTGCCCTTCCCCGTGTCGGTGCACGACGAAGAGAACACCCGCGAAGAGCTGCGGTTGCGCCACCGCTACCTGGATCTGCGTCGCAAGCGCATGAACGACAACCTGCGCCTGCGAGCCCAGACCATCCAGGCNGCCCGTCGCTTCCTGGAGAACGAAGGCTTCATCGAGGTGGAGACCCCGGTGCTGACCCGCTCCACCCCCGAAGGCGCCCGGGACTACGTGCTGCCCAGCCGNGTCTGCGGCGGCGANTGGTTNGCCCTGCCCCANTCNCCNCAGNTGTTCAANCANCTGCTGATGGTGGGCGGCATCGAGCGCTACTACCAGGTGGCCCGCTGTTTCCGCGACGAAGACCTGCGGGCCGATCGCCAGCCGGAATTCACTCAGCTGGATATCGAGATGAGCTTCATGGATCAAGAAGAGATCCTGCAGCTGAATGAATCCCTGATCTGCTCGATCTGGAAAACGGTGAAGGGCATCGACCTGCCCCGCCCCTTCCCGCGCATGACCTGGCATGACGCCATGGAGCGCTATGGCACCGATCGGCCGGACACCCGCTACGGCATGGAGCTCACCAATGTGAGCGACATCGTGAAGGACATGGGCTTCAAGGTGT
>NZHI01000036.1 GCA_002691345.1 Synechococcus sp. MED650
CCGTAGCCGCCACCACCGCCGCCGCGGTAGCCACCACCGCCGCCGTAGCCGCCACCACCGCCGCCGCCGTAGCCACCACCACCGCCGCCGCGACGGGGAGCACTGCCACGGGGCTCTGCCTTGTTAATCCGGAGCGGACGGCCCATCAATTCGGCACCCTGAAGCCCCTCGATCGCCGCATCCTCAAGCGACTCATCGGCCATCTCAACGAAGGCAAAGCCGCGCTTGCGGCCAGTGTCGCGTTCCAGAGGGAGGGCACAGTTGGTGACTTCACCAAACTGCGCGAACAGTTCAATCACATCTTCCTGCTCAGCGCGGAAGGGAAGGTTGCCGACAAAAATGCTCACGTTTTGCGTGGACCGGGTACGAAAAAATGGACCGAAGGGGCCTGAAACATTGCCGTGGAGCCATGACTCCGGAACGAAGTGACATACCTCTGGCTTATTAAGCGTAGACCCGGTTGTGCGAGTGAGTCATCCCAAAACAGAAGTTGCTTTGAAACGCTGTAACCAGCCCGCAAGCTGTTCATCAACCCGATCAAATCCTGTCCCGCCTTCACTCCGACGGGCTGCCACGACGGCCCGCGGTGCAAGAGCTGCATGCAAATCAGCTTCGAAGGCCGGATGCAGCTCCTTCCATGCCGTCAGATCGAGATCTCGGAGAAGACAACCTTGCTCAAGACATCGGCGAACCACGGCACCCACAAGCTGATAAGCCTCCCGGAATGGCACCCCACGGGCGACCAGATAGTCAGCAACATCCGTTGCATTGGAAAAGTCTTGCTCAACCGCTTCATTGAGACGTTCAATTTTGAACTCAAGGCCTTCCTCAAACAGGATCGCCATCGCTTCGACGCAATCCCGCGTGGTGCGGAAGGCATCAAATAAGGCCTCTTTATCTTCCTGAAAATCCTTGTTGTAAGCCAAAGGAAGCCCCTTGATCATCGTCAGCAAACCCTGCAAATGCCCGAAAACCCTTCCGGTCTTTCCACGGACCAACTCAGGCACATCCGGATTCTTTTTCTGAGGCATCAAGCTGCTTCCCGTGGCGCAACGGTCGCTCAGCCGCACAAATCCGAATTCCTCCGAAGCCCAGGCGATCACCTCTTCGGCAAGACGGCTGAGATGCACCATCACCAAGGAGGCGGCAGCCGAGAATTCCACGCAGAAATCCCGGTCACTCACCGCATCGAGACTGTTGGCATAGATGGTGGCAAAACCAAGGTCCTTGGCGGTGCGCTGCCGATCAATCGGAACCGGGGTGCCCGCTAGGGCAGCAGCACCAAGGGGGCAGATGTTCACCCGCTTTCGCACATCCTGAAGACGCTCACGATCGCGCTCGAGCATCTCGATGTATGCGAGGAGATGGTGGGCCAGACACAGCGGTTGAGCCCGCTGCAGATGGGTGTAGCCAGGGATCATCGTGCGCCGATGACGATCCGCCTGGCTCAGCAAAGCCTGCTGCAACCGCTGCAAGTCTTGATCCAAATCATCCAAGCGTCGTCGCAGCCACAGCCGCAGATCCGTGCCCACCTGATCGTTGCGGCTGCGACCGGTGTGCAACTTCTTGCCCACGGGGCCAAGCAAGGTGATCAGCCGGCGTTCCACAGCGAAGTGAACATCCTCATCAGCCAAACCGGGCTGGAAACTGCCGGATGCCGCTTCAGCACGAACCGTTTCCAGGCCCTCCACCAGCTGCTCAGCTTCCGCCTCGGTGATCACGCCCACACCAGCCAGCATGCGGGCATGAGCGACCGACCCGTCTAGATCTTCCTGAAGCAGGGTGAGGTCAAAACCGATGGAGGCATTGAACGCCTCGATAAAGGGATGCAGACCCTGTTCAAAACGATCACTCCAAGTACCCGAGGCACCACCGGTCACACCACCAGCCATCAAACGGTCTGTCGATTGCTTCAGCTTGTCAGGCGATTGTCCTGGCCCGCACACTCGGCAGGGTCACAGCCTCCGGAACCTTGAGCACAACCATCGATGCGTCATCTTCCAGTTGACGATCAGACCCGACAAACCGATCCAAGCGATCGAACAATGTATCCAGGATTCCTTGAGCACCTTGTCCGCTACGACAAGCCTGCTCAAGCGCACGCAACAACCGCGCCTCATCAAAACGATCGCCAGTGATACCAGGCGCTTCTGTCACACCATCGGTGTAATAGAGCAACACATCCCCCGGCTCGAGCCGGACCTCACCAAGAGCAAATTCAGCTTCGGGCTGCAGCCCAATCAACAGCCCCGCAGCATCAAGCCGAATGATGCTGCGCCGCTCAGCCCGCCAGAGCAGAGGGGGATTATGAGCTGCGTTGGCATAACGCAGCCGCAGGGTGCGAGGGTCGAAATCGGAATAGAAGAGCGTGACGAACCTGTGGGACTGAGCCAGGTCTTCCTGGGCTAGTTGGTTCAAATCATGCAGGATCCGGTCCGGTGGAAGGCCGCTGAGCACTTCAGCCCGGAGCATTCCCCGCAACATGGTCATCAGCAGACCCGCCGGGACTCCCTTACCCATGACATCTCCCATCACCAGAGCCCAACGCCCCCGCTCGCGACGGCGACCGATCAATTCCGGCCGCGTGGGAATGAAGTCGTAGTAATCACCCCCCACCTGGAACGCAGGTCGGCAACGAGCTGCCAAATCAACTCCCTCAATGACGGGACAGTGATCCGGCAACAATTGGGCCTGGATTTCAGCACCGATGCTGAGCTGCCGATCCACCCGCTCATGACGGCGGGCTTCCTGCTGCATTTGATCATTCTCAATGGCAACCGCAGCGAGATCAGCAACCAGCTGAGCGTGGCGACGATGAACGTCGCTCCAAGCCAGTTTGGCTCGACGATCAAAGACATACAGACGACCCCTCGAGCGGCCACGGGCAACCAGAGAAGTGGCAAACAAATCCGCTTGAGGCAGACATCGCTGCACCAAACGGTCGAGAGACAGAAGCTGGTCGTCGTCTGTACCGAAACCGGCTGATGCTCCTGGCTCGAAGGCACCAAGCCTGCGCAGGAGATCATCCGATGATGCAACGGGAACCACCTGAAGCTGATCCCTCCAAAGACGCCCATCGGATTGAAATGGCACCAGAAGCGCCCCGTCGACGCCCACAAGTCGAGACGCCACGACGGGTACCAACTCCAGAAAGCGCTGGAGATTGGTGAAACTTCGGAGGGCAAACCCAAGTGAAACGAGCAGATCTTGATTACGCCTCTGCTCACTGCTGAGGCTGTCAAACAACCGCCGCAGAGATTCCATCGCTTGAGGCGATGGGTTCGCTGCCCGCGTGGGCGGGCTGGAATAACGTCTGGGTGGCTTACTGCTCAAGCTCGAACCCCCAGGATTTGAACCGTAGCAACGGATCAGCGCCCAGCCAGCAAAGCCTCAACGAATTCAAAACTGTTGAACGGCCGCAGATCCCGAATCCCCTCGCCTGCACCGATGAAGCGAATCGGCAGACGCGCCTCTGACGACACCGCTAGAGCGACACCGCCTCGAGCCGTGCCATCCAATTTGGTGATCACCACGCCGGTCAAACCGGCTGCGTCTGCGAAGGCCATGGCCTGACGCAAACCGTTCTGCCCCTGACTGGCATCCAGCACAAGCAGCGATTCAACTTTGGCCTCAGGAGCAAGGCGATCAATAATCTTTCTGACCTTCTGCAGCTCTTCCATCAGGTTGTGTTTGGTCTGCAACCGACCGGCGGTATCCACGAGAAGCAGATCAGCTCCCCGAGAGCGAGCAGCACCGATGGCATCGAACACCACAGCTGCCGGATCGGCATTGCTGCTGGGATTGGAGACCACAGCCACGTCGCTGCGTTCTCCCCAGACCTGCACCTGTTGAACAGCAGCAGCACGGAAGGTGTCTGCAGCAGCGATCAGAGCGGAGTACCCACTGCGAACGGCCAGGTTGGCCAGTTTTCCAAGGGTTGTGGTTTTGCCGACACCATTCACCCCCACCATCAGCCAGATATTGAGCCGATCGCGTTCGGGAGCCAAAAGAGACACGCCGCTGGCCTCAATTGGTGCGTCCAAAAGCCCACGCAATTGCTCCTTGAGAAAACGAATCCCTTCTGCTGGATCCACCACCTCCTCATTCATCCGCTGACGAAGTGCCTCCAGCACCTGATCCGTGGCTTGAACACCGGCATCCGCTCGCAACAGCAACGTTTCAAGGTCATCGACAACCTCCGGTGTGAGCGGGTCATCGCCAAGGTTCTCTAAAAGGCCAGTGACAAAGCCCTGGCGGGTTTTCTCCAGACCGCGACGCAAACGACCCAGCCAATCGATCTCCTCAAGAGACACCTGATCAGCACGCCGGCCTTGAGCTGCCAGAACCTCCGCCGACCAGGTGAAGTCGTCATCAAAATCCCCAAGGCTTGGTTCCGAGGCATCCGCCTCCGGAACTGCAGCTGGAGCAGGGGTTGGAGCAGGTGCAACCTCCAGAGCACGAGCATCCAGATCTTGCTGCCGTTCAGAACGCTGGGCCGCGGCTTGCTCGAGGAGAGAGAGACCAGGAGTTGGTGCAGGAGTTGGTGATGGTGTTGGTGTTGGTTCTGGAGCTGGTGTCGCCGTCGGTGCCGGAGCTGGCTCCGCCGCAGCCTGCTGCTGGGCCTTAAGCCGGGCATAAGCCTCACGGGCCCAGACAAGAGCCTGATCTTCCTCCTCAACAGGCGCAACAGAAGGTTCCGGCATCGCTTCCGAAGTGGGTTCCGGCGTTGCTTCCGGAACCGGTGAGGGAGTTGGTTCCGGGTCGTTGGATCCGGACGTCTGTCGCTCGAACCAGTTAAAAACCATCAGGCGGACGCAGAGGACTTGGCGTCGTGAAAGCGGCGCAACACACCGTTGATCATGCGACGGCCTTGCTCATCGCTGTAGCGATTGGCCAATTCCACCGCCTCGTTAAAGGCCACAGGTGGCGGGGTGCCCATGGACTCAAGATCGACCACCGCAAGTCGGAGAATGTCTCGGTCGATTCTTGGCAATCGGGTGAGGCGCCAGCCCTCCATCACATGGTCGAGTCGGGAATCGATTGCGCCACGCTGATTCAGCACCTGCTGAACACGCTCCAAAGCTCCGCGCCGAATCTGCTCCTGATCCCCCAACAGCAACAGCCGGGGAAGTTCAAGACTGGCGGAAAGACCATTCAGCACCTGTTCGGCGGCCGTCAGAGAGGAGCGCAGATGGCTGCGCACGGAGTCATGGGTGGAATCCAAGCCCTGTTGAAGCTCACTATCCAGCAGAGACTGCTGGGCCTGTTCAAGGTCTGCGGCGCTTGAATCGAGGGATTCGCGCCAATGTTGCGTGAGAGTCTCTAAGGCCTTGTCCAGAACTGCGTCCAGGGACAGATCAGCGACGGATGGAGCTTTCTGCTCAGGAACCTGACCGAGCACCAGCAGAGCCAGCTCGCGGGATAGGGATCGTGTCGGCATGTCTCAGCTGGAAGGGGACGCGGAGGCTCGCAATTGGGCGATCAAACTGGAGAAACTGCGGTTCACGGGAGCTTCGCGCTCGTCCGGATTGACGATTCCGGCGGAAATGATTGTGCGGAATGCTTCTTCAACACTGATCTCAAGCTCCCGAACCGAACCTGCAGGAACCAGGGTGTACCAACCGGTGGTTGGGTTCGGAGCAGTCGGGATAAAGACACTCAACAAAGGGCCTTTGAGATCCGACTGCAGGGAGGGCCCGACTTCACCAGTGACGAAACCGACGCTGAACAGGCCTTCACGGGGGTATTCCACAAGGACAACCCGTCTGAAACGGGTGGAATTGTCGCGAAGGACCGTTTCAAGAAGCTGCTTGAGGGTTTTGTAGACCGACCCCGCCAGAGGAATGCGGCTGAGGGTGCCCTCTCCAAATTCGAGCAACCAACGACCAACGATGTTGCGAGCCATCAATCCGATCAGGAGGATCCCCATCAAGGGGACCGTGAGACCAAGGGCAAGGTTGATCAGATCCTGAAGCAGAGGGTTCAGCGTGATGAACGGATTGAGCTGCTTCGGGATCGATGTGAGAAACGCCAGCACAAATCGACTGACGATCGTGGAAAGCCAGATGGTGGTGGCCAAGGGGATGACCACCAACAAGCCTGCAATCAGATCATTCTTGAGATCCTGCTGAAGCCTCGCGGACAGCGGCAGGTCGGGTCTGGGATTGGACTGGACCAAGGAGCTGCTGCGCCCAGCTTTAAGAAGTCAGACCAACCTAACCAGCGATCAGAGCACTGCAGCGAGAGCAAGCAAGACGAAAGCGAGGGCCAGGACCACTGCAGTTGCCGTACCACCGATCAGACGCTGCTGAGATTCGCGGACCTGACTGGACTCCACTCGCTTGAGCTGGTCTTCCATTTGGGAGATNTGATCGTCCACCATGCGCTCNGCAGCTCGCAGCTTGTCGGCNTCGGTGGCATCTGCGGCTAGNTGTCCTGCTTGAGCGAGCTGTTCNCCCAGTGACTTGATCTGGGTGTCGTCCTCCCGAAATGCGCGGGCATCCTTAAGCGCATCGCGACCCTGCTGGAGGTTTTGAGCCTTCGTGGCATCACCAGCTCCTGCGTCAAGAGACAGTGGAACAGCAACAACCATCCCAATAGCCAATAAGGCGGAAAGCACAGCCACCAGAACTCGCAAAGGCGTGCGTTGCTGCTGAGGCTGATCCAGGCGGGATCCAAGCAGCGACAGCAACAGGCCAGCCAAACCCAGTGGCGCCAAAGCAACAAGTGGTCCGGTGATCTGGGGTCGTGGACCTTCCGCAGACCAGTCAATTCCAACCAGCACAGCCGCCATCTGCAACACAAGAATCACCACAAGGGTGAGTCCGAGCCAGCGCAGCAGGGGAGCCAATCGACCCGTCTCGGTACCGGTCACGACGAGGATGTTGAAAAGCGCCCAACTTTAGGGTTGATGTCTGGCTCGGCAACCGATCAACAAGCCAGCTTGAGCGTTGCGCTGAAGCAACGCGCCATCGCGGAGGGATTCAATCCCGTTGGAATCGCACGACTGCCGGGTAGTCCACGACTTCAACTGCGAACCGAGGCCCTGGAGCGGTGGCTGAACCAGGGACATCAAGCCGACATGAACTGGATGGCAGCGCCACGCCGGCGCGATGCTTCGCTGCTCCTCGAAGGCGCTAAGAGCTTGCTTGCAGTTGGTCTGAACTACCACGTGAAGGCCAAATCAGAACCAAATGCGCTTCGGGTGGCGCGCTACGGCTGGGGCCGGGATTACCACCGCGTCATCGACCAACGATTACGGCGAATCGGCCGCTGGCTTTCAACCCAGCGGCCTGAATGCCGATGGCGGGCCTGCGTCGATTCAGCACCCCTCTTGGATAAAGCATGGGCTGAAGAAGCCGGACTCGGATGGATCGGCAAACACAGCAACCTCATTCACCCGCAGCGGGGGTCATGGATGCTGATCGGCCATCTGTTGATGACAGAGCCTCTTCAACCCGATTCCCCATCACGGACGCTTTGTGGCCGCTGCACCGCCTGCATCGATGCCTGTCCCACAGAAGCCATCCGGGAACCCTTCGTGGTGGATGCCCGGCGATGCATCGCGTTCCACACCATTGAGAACCGGAATCAAAAGCTTCCGGAAGCGATCGAGAAAGCGCTAGGCCCCTGGGTCGCTGGATGCGACATCTGCCAAGACGTCTGTCCCTGGAATCACCGCAACCTGCCCGACAGCGACGATCCCGAGATGCAACCCAGACCCTGGCTGTTGAATCTGTCGCGAGACGACGTGAAAACGTGGACAGACAGCGACTGGAACCAGCATCTCAAGGGGTCAGCCCTGCGGCGAATCAAACCGTGGATGTGGCGCCGAAACGCAGCTGCAACACAACCAGATCCCACCACTACGCTTTAGCGGTGTTGGAAAGCCGTTGGTGCAGGGTCGAATCCGGATCAGACGATCTCTAACGGCCGCTCTTGTCGGGCTGGGATGTCTGCTGCCGACGCCACAGGCGAAGGCCTTGGTTCCCTATGTGTACCTGCCAACGAAGGAGGAACTGAACGGGTCCTCCATCGGCATCGGCCGCACTGCCGCACAGCTGCTGCAGTTGGGTCAACCAAGGGAAGCTGCACAACTCGCAGCCCTGGCGGTTCGCCTCAACCCGAACGATGAACGGTTCTGGTCAATCCTGGCGGAAGCCCAGCTGCGCAATGACGATCTGGATGATGCCAGCCTCTCCCTGGCCCGCGCTAAGGCCCTGAACCCCAGCAAAGCAGGACTCTGGTTCGCCGAAGCAGCCATCGCGCTACGAGCGGAGCGTCCTGAAGATGCCATTCCTTTGATCAACAAAGGGCTGACCCTGGACCCCAAAAATGCCTCGGCCTACTTCGACCTTGGAAATGCCCGGATCATGCAGGGTGAGCTGGCCTTGGCGCTGAAGTCTTTCGAAAAGGCCACAGCCCTGAAGCCAAAGTTTTGGGAAGCCCTGAACAATCAGGCCTTGGTGCTGTTTGAGATGAAGCGAAGGGATGAGGCAATACGGCGCTGGCGACGCGTGCTGACACTGGAGAACAACGCGGAACCAATGCTCGCCCTGGCGGCTGCACTTCACCAACAGGGCAAAGAAGAGGAAGCGCTAAGCCTGGCGCGATCGGCCCTGGCCAAAAACCCCAATTACGTGCTCCCTCTCCATCAGGAAGAGCAGTTGTGGGGTAAGCAAATCCGCCAGGCCACAGCCGAACTGCTCAGCATCAACGAGCTGGCGAGCAGTGTTGAACGGGCACAGGCCAACGCAACGTGGAAAAAACGCCAGTGATCGTCTGTAGGCTGAGCGCCTTCCGCCCGGAGACCAGCGGACAGGATGGCTGAGGAGCGCGTTCAACCAATCGCCCTGCATCAGGAGATGCAGCGCTCCTACCTTGAGTACGCGATGAGCGTGATCGTGGGGCGGGCCTTGCCCGACGCCCGCGATGGTCTCAAGCCCGTTCAGCGGCGCATCCTCTACGCGATGCAGGAGCTGGGCCTGACCCCGGATCGCCCCTACCGCAAGTGCGCGCGCGTCGTTGGGGATGTTCTTGGTAAGTACCACCCCCACGGCGACCAGGCGGTCTACGACGCCCTGGTGCGGTTGGTTCAAAGCTTCGCCAGCCGTCATCCTCTGCTGGATGGCCACGGCAATTTCGGCTCCGTCGACGACGACCCTCCCGCGGCAATGCGGTACACGGAGACCCGTCTTGCCCCGATTGCCTACCAGGCATTGCTGGAGGAGATCGGTGACGACACTGTTGATTTCGCACCGAACTTTGACGGATCGCAACAGGAACCCACCGTCCTGCCGGCACAGCTGCCCTTTCTGGTTCTGAACGGCTGTTCGGGGATCGCCGTCGGAATGGCCACCAGCATTCCTCCCCACAACCTTGGTGAAGTGGTGGATGGGCTGGTGGCTCTGATCCGCAAACCGGAGCTGAGCGACGAACGCTTACTCGAGCTCATCCCAGGCCCAGACTTCCCCACCGGTGGAGAAGTACTGCTTTGTTCAGGCCTCCAAGACACCTACCTGCGCGGCCGCGGCAGTATTCCCATGCGCGGTGTGGCCCACACCGAAGAAGTGCAACCCGGAAAGGGACGACACAAGCGCAACGCCGTTGTGGTGACGGAACTGCCCTACCAGCTGAGCAAGGCTGGCTGGATCGAAAAACTGGCTGAATCGGTCAATGACGGAAAGATCGGCGGCATCGCCGACATCCGTGATGAAAGCGACCGAGATGGCATGCGTGTGGTGGTGGAGCTGCGACGGGATGCTGATCCCAGCAAGGTGCTCACCGATCTCCAACGCCGCACTGCTCTGCAAAGCAATTTCGGGGCCATCCTGCTGGCACTTGTGGATGGACAACCGCAACAGCTNTCCATGAAGCAGCTGTTGCAGACCTTCCTTGATTTCCGGGAACTCACCCTGATCCGGCGCACGAGTTACGCCCTCCGCAAGACAGAAGACCGTCTGGAAGTGGTGGAAGGTCTGATTACGGCCCTCAACAACCTGCAGGCCGTGATCGCGATGATCCAGGAAGCCAACGACGCAGCATCAGCACGGGCCAGCCTGATGGTGCGCCTCGAGATCACCGAACGTCAGGCCGATTCCGTGCTGGCCATGCCACTGCGGCGACTCACCGGCCTGGAACAGGAAAGCCTGCGGCAGGAGCTGGACGAGCTACGAACCGAACGCCAGCGGTTGAAGCTGCTGCTGGACAACCGCGATCAAATGCTGGATGCCATGGTCGCCGAATTCAAGACGCTGAAAAAGAGATTCGCGACACCCCGCCGGACCCGCTTAATCGAGGGCGGNGACGCCTTGATTGCCGAACGCACAGCAAGCCAACGCCCCAATACTGAGCTGCTGCGCCAGCAGGCGCTCTCAGCACTGCCAGGTGATGGGCGGGTTCTGATTCAAGCCGACGGTCAAGTGAAGATCGTCACCCCACAGGTACTGGGACGACTGCATTACAGCGAACCCTGTCCTTTGGGAGAGAGTCCATCGCCGGCCCGCGTTGTTCTNCCGATCGAACCACCACCACGACTGCTGGCGATCAGTGCTTCCGGGCGTATTGCCCTACTTCGCTGGGAATTCGCAGGGCAGCAACCTGGATCCCTCGAGCGGTTCCTGCCAACAGGTTTGGAAGGCGATCCGGTGGTCACNATCACCCGATTGCCAAACCANGCCAGTGAAGACNTGAGTTTGGGCTTGCTCAGCAGCGATGGGCGNTTCAAACGACTTCCCCTCGCAGAAATTCTCGACCTATCAGGGCGGGCCACCAGCGTGGTGAAGCTCAAGGAGGGGNTCACCCTGAACAGCGCGGTGATCTGTCGGGATCATCAGGATCTGCTTCTGTTCAGCGACATCGGTCGCGTTCTGCNGATTCCGATCCGTGAAACAACCCTGCCGTTAATGGGCCGACTGGCCCAGGGTCCAATGACGATGCGTCTGCTACCCGGTGAAGGGCTGATCGGTGCGCTCTGCCCTGAGCAACCATCTGTGCTCTTGGTGAGCCGTGAAGGCCGAATCTCTCGACTGGACTGCAGCAGTCTGCGCCGCTCTGAGCGCGGTGATCTCGGATCAATTGGCGTAAAGATCAGCAGTGACCAGGATCGAATTGCCGGTGTCGCTGAAGCTCGTGGTCTGATCGGTGTGATCAGCAGCCAGGAGCGCCACGGCCGACTGGACGCTCTCAGTTACGACAGCCGCAACCCGGNGGAACACTTTCAGGATCAGCTGGCATTACGGGACGGCGAAACCGTCACCGAAATCATCCCGGCCCTCAGTGACTAGCGAGACCTGTGGGCTCAAGCATCAGCTTGCTAGCCAACAGATCTTGATCCATCGGAATCGGATAGTTGCCGTCGAAGCAGGCACTGCAGAAGTGACCCGATTCGGCCTTTGCAGCTTCCACCATGCCTTCCTTGCTGAGGTAAGCAAGCGAATCAACCTTCAGATGCTCCTGAATTTCGGCAAGCGTCATCCGGGCCGCAATGAGCTGGTCTTGGGTGTCGGTGTCGATCCCGTAGAAGCAGGGATGGGTGACGGGCGGAGAGCTGATNCGCATGTGCACCTCAGTGCAGCCCGCCTCCCGCAAAGCCACCACTAACTTCCGGCTTGTCGTACCACGGACGATCGAATCATCGATCACGATCACCCGCTTACCAGCNAGCACATCGGGCAACGGATTGAGCTTCACCCGAATGCCCGCTTCGCGCATCGCCTGAGTCGGCTGAATGAAGGTTCGGCCGACATAACGGTTCTTGATCAACCCATCGCCAAAGGGGATCCCGCTCTCCTGGGAAAAACCAATGGCCGCTGGGATACCGGAATCAGGAACACCAATCACCAGATCGGCCTCGACAGCGGATTCGCGGGCAAGGGTCCGACCGATGCGCTGGCGGTAGCTGTACAAAGATTCCCCGAAGAACTGACTGTCCGGTCGGGCGAAATAAATCATCTCAAAGATGCAGAGCCGGTTGGGTTCCTCACTCCAGCGATGTCGCTCAGGCTGGGCCGAGCCCAACGCGAAACGCACCAGTTCCCCGGGCTGAACATCATCCACGTAACGCGAACCGATGATCTCNAGACCACAGGTCTCACTGCTCACCACCCAGTGACCATCAGCAGGATCTCCCAGGGTGCCGAACACCAATGGGCGGATGCCGTGCCCATCACGAATGGCGAACAGACCATCAGGCGTGCCGATCACCAGGCTGAAGGCCCCCCGACACTGCTTTAAAGCCGCTTCAATCGCCGGCGTCCAATCCAAACCGCGGTCAACCGCCTGCTGAACGGCGAAGGCGATCAGTTCGGAATCGGTGGTGGAGGTGAATTCCGCCTGGCCGTCNTCCACCGCNTCCCGCAGTTCCTTNGCATTCACGAGGTTGCCGTTGTGGGCGAGCGCAAAGGCTCCCAGGCGCGTCATCAGCACCACCGGCTGGGCATTGCAAACCTTGCTGCTGCCGGTTGTGGAATACCGGTTGTGACCAACGGCCAGATCCCCNGGCATCCGGGCAAGAACGTCTTGATCAAACACCTGGCTCACCAGGCCCATGTCTTTGTGAAGACGAACTTTGCCCTCGTTGAAGACCGCAATCCCAGCAGACTCTTGCCCCCGATGCTGGAGGGCATAAAGCCCGAAGTAGGCAAGGTTGGCAACGGGTTGCTCCGCCGCAAGNACCGCATAGACCCCGCAGGCCTCTTCCATCCGATCAGGACGCTCTGCCTCCAGCTGATGCACGGGGCGGCTCTTTCGAATTCCTTCAGAATTCTGCATCACGCCATGCGACGGGGAATGGCATCGGCGTGGNTCTGTTGAAGCTGAGATACCGAAACATCAATGGCCGCAGACGAATCGGAGCGCAACAGGAAGCGAGGCTCTTCCGTCACAGTGCCGAGTGAGGTGAGAGGAACAGCAGCTGACTGGGCCAGAACCTGGAGAGACTCAACCTTGGCTGAATCCGCCGAGACAACGATCCTGGCACCACCCTCGGCGAACAAGCAGCGCTGCCAGGACGTTGTGCCGTGGTGCAACTGCAGATCAACNCCGAGACCGGATGCAATCGACGCCTCAGCCAGGGCAACGGCCAGGCCACCATCACTGCTGTCATGGGCGGATGAGAGCAGGCCNTGGTCAATAGCCTGACGAACCANGCGCTGCACAGCACCCTCCAGCTCCAGATCAACCTCTGGNGGACGGCCGGCGATCGTGCCGGTCACCAGTTGCTGATGACTGCTGCCGGCCAGACCCAGNCGCCGATCACCGCCATCATCCGGTTTGACCCCCAGGAGAAANACAACATCTCCGGCCTGCCGCCAGCCAAGGCCTCTCACCCGCGTGATGTCCTCCACNAGACCCACCATGCCGATCACAGGNGTGGGATGAATCGGCTGAAGCGTTCCATCGTCGCCGCGGGTCTCGTTGTAGAGCGAGACATTGCCTCCAGTGACNGGCGTGTTCAAGGCACGACAGGCTTCCGANATGCCACGACAGGCCATCGCCAGTTGCCAATANCCCTTTGGTGTTTCCGGAGAAGGGAAATTGAGGTTATCGGTGATGGCCAAAGGTTCCGCACCCACACAACTGAGGTTGCGGGCTGCTTCCAGCACAGCGGCCATGGCACCCCGTTCCGGGTCNAAAGCCACCCAACGGTTGGGGCAGTCCACCGTGGCNGCNACGCCGCGCGACGTGGTGGTCATCGCATCGCTCCCCTGCTGCGGCCTGAGTCGCACAACCGCTGCATCCGCCGCACCGGACGACACCACAGTGTTGGCCAGCACNTGCTGGTCGTACTGACGATGAACCCACCGCTTGCTGGCAATGGTGGGGTCATCCAGCAGCTGCAGCAGAGCTGNCGNAGCATCACTGAGATCTGGCAATTGCTCCTCACGCCAGCGCCAAAGCTCCTGCAGATCAGTGGGAGGCTCCTGAAGCAANGCATGCTNTTCAATCGGCGTGTCATCCGCCAAAGCTGTGGCCGGAACCTCAGCAGCAACGGAGCCGTGATNNAGAACCCGCACCACCGGTTCCTCAAGCACCCGACCCACAACAGCTGCCTGCAGCCCCCAGCGACGGAACCGTTGCATCAAAGCCTCCTCCCGGCCGGCCTTCACCACGAACAACATGCGTTCCTGGGATTCCGAAAGCAGGAACTCGTAGGCCGTCATGCCTGTTTCCCGNGCCGGAACGCGGTCCAGATCGAGTTCAACCCCGAGTCCGCCTTTGGCAGCCATTTCNGAACAGCTGCANGTCAGGCCTGCGGCGCCCATNTCCTGGGCAGCCACCACATCACCACTGGCAAACGCCTCCAAGCAGGCTTCAATCAGGCCCTTTTCCAGAAAGGGATCGCCAACCTGCACAGCAGGACGGTCATCCAACGAATCAGCACTGAGCTCAGCACTGGCAAAACTGGCGCCACCCATGCCGTCNCGCCCGGTGGTGCTTCCCACGTAGACCACTGGATTACCAACCCCGTTGGCCCCTGATTTGACGATTTCCTCGGTTTCCATCAATCCGAGAGCCATGGCATTCACCAGAGGATTGCCGGAGTACGACGGATCAAAGGCCACTTCCCCGCCCACGGTCGGCACACCGACGCAATTGCCGTAGTGGGCAATGCCGGCCACCACGCCTTCCATTAANCCGACATTGGCCGGATCCTCGAGTGGTCCGAAGCGCAGGGCATTGAGCAGGGCGATCGGCCGTGCTCCCATCGTGAAGATGTCGCGAAGAATGCCGCCCACTCCCGTAGCCGCTCCCTGAAACGGCTCCACAGCAGAAGGATGNTTGTGGCTTTCAATCTTGAAGGCGAGGCGATGGCCATCGCCGAGATCCACCACACCAGCNTTTTCNCCNGGGCCAACCAGGATGCGCGGNCCATCGGTGGGNAAACCACTGAGCAGGGGCCGTGAGTTCCGATAACAACAATGTTCAGACCACATCACACCGAACATTCCCAATTCAGCGCGATTCGGCTCACGGCCAAGGCGGCGACGGATCTCATCCCAGTCGCTGGGTTTCAGCCCCTCTTGCTTGAGGGCCGCAGCAACGTCGTAAGCAGAAGAGGACACCACGGTCTGCAGAGCACCTGATCCCAGTGTTGCCGACGGACCGTCACACCCAGGGGTCTTCGTCCTGATGCGAGCGACGACGGGACGGCGAAGCGTCNGACCAACTGTCGTCATCCCAGATCTCAGAATCCGATGACGACGATGCAGGCTTCTGCTCAGACCAATCGACATCGGGACGCCGTTGATCAAACGGAGCCTCTTCGAGCCAACCTTCCAGGCGATCGCCAGCCTGATCCCCCATGGCTCGCAACTGATCGCGCCAACGCTGGGTTCGCTGCAGCAAATCGTGCCGAACACTCGCTCGAGCCAGAGGAAGGTCATCCAGACCGACCAAAGCTGTGCGAACAACGCCCGGCTGTTGATCGGTGATCCGATCAGGAGCCAAACGCCAGCGTGAACTCCCGGGTAGTCGCGGGTCGCTACGGGCGATCAAGTAATGCCGAATGCTGCCGTTTTGGGGTTGAAATTCCAGATCCACAATCGTTCCAATGCGATCACCATCGCGATCGAGCAGATTCGCGTCCATCAAGGTGGGCAGACGCTCCAGAGTGGCCTGATCGGAGACAGACGGTTCACCGCGCACGAACACCTGCTGATCCGTGAAACCACAGCACTGATCCAAACGCCACACATCCCGGCTGAGGCGCAGGGCAGACGGACGACTGACCCAGCCCAAGAGACGATGAACCGGTGGGTGCATCCAGGCCATGACACCGGGTCCATGGTCAAGACCCAGATCACAGCGAACGGTATGGCTCAGCAAATCACTGAGCAGAAGCTGCTCCGGAAGGGACACCTCAGGAACGGATCTGAACAGGCATCACCAGATACGTGAAGGCCTCTGAGGTGTCTTCGGAGCGGAGCACGGCGGGTGTGGTGGGTGCATTGCAGTGCAACACCACTTGATCAGACCCCATGGCCTTCAAACCATCCAGCACATAACGAACATTGAAGGCNATCTGCATGGCATCACCGCTCAACTTGGCCGGAAGCGATTCGGAGCCGCTTCCCACATCCTGTGCATCNGCGCTGATCTGCACNACACCGTCATCCGGCTGGGTACTGAACTTCACAACGTTGTTGTGTTGATCAGCCAAAACGGCAATGCGCTCCAAAGCAGAAATGAGTGCACGGCGATCGAGTCNGATCGTGCGAGTGAAACCATCNGGAATCAGCTGCCCGTAATTGGGATAAGTGCCCTCCAGAGTGCGGCTGGTGACCATCTGATCAGCCGCAAGAAACACCACCTGACCGCGGTCGCAAAACAGACTGACCGGCTCTTCTGAACGCCAAGACGCCATCAATCGCTCGACCTCTCGCAGNGAGCGGGCCGGNAGAGTGACAGCAAAGCCCTCATCTCCTTCCTCTGCNGTTGCAGCCTCGTCTTGCAAGGCGTCATCCACATGAAGCACTGCCAGACGATGCCCATCGGTGGCTGCAGCTTCCAAAGACCGAGCACTGAAACGCAGATGCACACCCGTGAGCAGCTGCTTGGCTTCATCAGCACTGCTGGCAAACAAGGTGCCCTTCAGGGCCTGCACAAGACGAGCAGGCTGCAGCTTGAGCGTCATTCCGCTCTCCACCATGGGGAGATCGGGGTAGTCATCGGCGGCCATCCCACGCATCTGGTANCTGCCGCTGAGGCTGGTCAGCTGCACTTGTTCCCCAGATTCATCTGCCGCGAGCGTGATCGGAGAATCGCTCGACAACCGCGACACGATTTCGCCGAGTAATCGNGCGGGNAGGGTAATCGCCCCACTGGTGTCGACACTGGCGGCAAGGGACGTCTGAATGCCNAGACTGAGGTCAAAACCAGTGAGGCTCAGGCGATTGCTGCCGGCATCAGCGGTGAGNAGCACATTCGCGAGCACCGGATGGGTCGGTCGTGTGGCGACAGCGCGGCTGACCAGCTGCAGCGCTGCATTCAGTTCGGACTGGGAGCAGACCACCTTCATCGTCCTGGAGACCTGAATGCGCTGGAGAGGTATCCCACGGTTTCACAGGGTTGNGGGAATCGCAATGGCGTGTTTTGTTCGGTCGTCTTTCGGCTGTTTTGTTTTAAAGGATTAAAAGAAAGAAATAACAACAGTCGTCGTAGGGNCTGGGGAAATGGGGAGAAGTGGCCGTGANGTCAGTTCCAGCTTTTGTTTTCACGCTGCTGTTGTTGAGGAGAGCCTTGAACCCCTTGGGGAAGATTNAGATGTTTTCCCCGTTTGCACAGCCNCTGGAAAACGTTTCCGCGACANGAGGGTGGGTTTCGTTGCTNCTTTCCACAGGATGTTGGCGAGGTTTTTGGGGGAATTCCTCAGCCGCTTTGTCAGGCGGTTGGAGTGTCTGCGCATGAAAAAGCCCCCGATTCAGGGGGCTGTGAGTCGATCGCAACGTCGGATCAGAAGCCCATCACCTCGGCCACGGTGGTGAGATCTGGATTCAGATCGGTGTGGAAGGCCGCGTCGTTGTTGTTGATGGCGCAGTCGGGGTCCTTGAGGCCATTGCCGGTCAGCACGCAGACCACAGTGGCTCCTGCAGGAACTTCGTCCTTCCGTTTGAGCAGTCCGGCCACGGAAGCGGCGCTGGCCGGTTCACAGAAAATGCCCTCCTGGCCCCCCAGCAGCTTGTAGGCCTCAATGATTTCTGCATCCGTCACAGCGAGAAAGGCACCATTGCTGGCCTGGCGTGCGGCGATCGCCTTGGCTCGGTTGACAGGGTTGCCGATCCGGATGGCGGTGGCGATCGTTTCCGGGTCCGTCACCGTTGTGTCATTCACCAGGGGAGCGGAACCACTGGCCTGGAAGCCCATCATTCGCGGCAAGGATCGGCTGTGTCCCGCTTGCTGGTACTCCTGGAAGCCCATCCAGTAAGCAGTGATGTTCCCAGCATTTCCCATCGGGATGCAGAGCCAGTCAGGGGCGTCACCAAGCGCATCCACGATTTCGAAAGCCGCCGTCTTCTGGCCCTGAAGCCGGAAGGGATTCACCGAATTCACCAAGGTCACCGGGTACTTTTCGGCCGCTTCACGCACGATGTCCAGGGCTCGGTCGAAGTTGCCGCGGATTGCCAGCACCTCAGCCCCGTAGACAAGGGCTTGAGCCAGTTTTCCCTGGGCGACATAGCCGTCTGGAATCAGCACGAAGGCTCGCATTCCACCGCGACGGGCATAGGCGGCTGCAGCGGCACTGGTGTTGCCGGTGCTGGCGCAGATCACAGCTTCACAGCCAGCTTCCTTTGCTTTGCTGATCGCCATGGTCATCCCACGATCTTTGAAGGATCCGGTGGGATTCAGGCCGTCGTATTTCACAAACACCTTCACGCCCTTGCCGATTCGATCTGCGATCGAGGGAACAGGAATCAAGGGAGTTGCCCCTTCCCGCAGGGTGATCACCGGTGTGGCGGTTGTGACAGGCAGCCAGGAGCGGTAGGCCTCGATCAGGCCCGGCCAGTCCTGCATCACAGGGGTTGCCGCGAAACGCCGACGGAGGTTCTGGAACAGGGACACCGGCTCGGAGGAGGGTTTGCCGGAATCTAAGAGGCGTCCGGGAAGGTCTCAGCTCAGGGTTTGGCTTCCTTCAGGCCATCGAGTGGTGAGTCGGAGAAGAATTGGACCAGTCCGGCAATGGATTCAGCTTTTTCCATCACGCCAAACAGGGCTGGCAGGTTCACCGCCATTACGTCATTGGGATAGGCCTTGAGAAAGCTCACGGCGGTGAGGCCTTTGGAACTTTGCAGGCCGTTGATAACACCAGCTCGGATGGCTGGAACACTGACTTCGGGTTGGGGTGTGTAAATCGGATAGATGATTTTGGACACCTTGCGAATGATGGCTTCTCCAATCCGCGTCTCAATCAGGCGACTGGTGAGGACAAGNGGGAGGCTGATGCTCTGATTGAGCAATTTGGCCACTTGNTCGGGTTGCTGGCNGGAGAACTCGAGCAGGTTGCCGAGCATCCCAATCGCTTCGCCTGTTTCAGCCAGGTGTTCGAACTCTTGAACTGGGATTGAGCGGCGGAATGCACCGCTCACCAGGGCAACATCCTNTGCGGCCAGTGCAGGCTTTCCGATGTTCATCAGACCCAGCCCAAGCCCCACCGACACCACAGCCAGGGAATGACGCTTGATGAGGTTGGGGAACATCGTTGATTCGGTGTTGNCTGGAACTTAAGTGGGGACTCCGGCTGCGACCCGCACCAGGCGGACAACTCCCCGTTCGGCCAGACCCTGGGCCACTTGCAATCCCATGCGCCGGGTGTCGGGTTCGTTGAGAACCCGCGGCATCCGTTTCAGCAGAAGATCAGGAGTGAATCCCGGCAGCGACTGAAGAACCTGGATGAGTTCCCGCACGGGTTCNAGTTGCATCAATGGATCCGANAGTTGGGGCGCCGTGTTGGAGAGAGCGGAAGGCTGAAGGCGTTTCGGCAGCCGCCGACCCAGTCGTTGCATCGTTGACCAGCCGATGGCATCGAGTCGTTCCACAGTGGCGTCCACCAGTTGATCCCGCAGCAACCCTGCCTTCGGAGAAAACAGGAAATCGAGCACTTGATCGAGAAGTGCCTCGAGATCCAGCTGGGTTTGGCTCGCCGCACTGGAAACCAGATTCTCGAGTCGGGTCCACCGGAACGCATCGCCGTCGAACAGCATTTCTTTCAGGCTCTGACGAAGCTGAGGATCGGGATCCTCCATCAATCGCCTGGCGAAGTAGGGGTAGGCCGCACCCAGAATCTTGAATTGGGGATCCACGCTCAAGGCGATGCCCTCCAGGGTCACCAGAGAACGGATGATCAAGGCGTAATACGGGGGAACCCGGAACGGGAATTTGTACATCACACCGGACATGTCGTCGGTGACCGCTTTGAAATCCATCCGATTGACCCCAGCTTCCAGGGCCTGGCTGAACACCGATTCGAAGGCCGGCACGATCGGTTCGAGGTTCACGTCTTCCGCCAGGAATCCCAGGGTGACGAAATCCTTGGACAGTTTTCCGAAGTTGCGATTCACCAGGTGCACAACGGCCTGGATCAGGCCGGTGCGGGATTCCCGGCTGACCTCGCTCATCATTCCGAAATCGAGATAGCAGAGACGGCCGTCCTCCATCGCCAGCAGGTTTCCGGGGTGGGGGTCGGCGTGGAAAAAGCCGTGTTCCAGCAGCTGTTGCAGGCTGCAGTTCACGCCCACATCCACCATGTCGTCGGGATCGACTCCCAGCTCCTGCACGGCCTCGAGATTGGTGAGTTTGACTCCGTCAACCCACTGCATCGTCAGCACGCGGCGGCTGGTNGCATCGCGATANATCGCTGGNACCGCAATTCGGGGNTTGTGCTNATGCAGCTCTGCGAACCGTTCGGCATTGGCCGCTTCGTTGAGGTAGTCCATCTCCTCGAACACCCGCTTGCCCAGCTCATCAATCAGGGCGACAAGATCGCTGCGGATCAGGCCGATGTTGCTGTTCAGCCAGGCAGCGATGTTCCTCACGATGTACAGATCCAGCGTGATCTGTTCGCGCAGACCGGGNCTTTGNACNTTNACNGCNACNTTNTNNCCGTTNCNGAGAANNCCNNNGTGCACCTGNCCNAGTGAGGCNGCNGANATCGGNTCNCGNTCNAGCTGTTCATAGATCTCGTCGACAGCCGCACCGAGGTCTTCCTCGATACAGGCCATGGCGAGCTCGCTGTCAAAGCCTGGTAACTGATCCTGAAGCTGGGCAAGCTCCTCAAGCAGCAATGGCGGAACGATGTCTGGGCGTGTTGAGAGGGCTTGCCCTGCCTTGATGAAGGCAGGGCCCAGATCCACAAGCAGTTCGGCACATTCTTTTGCTCGTCTGCGAGCTCTGTCTTCATCTTTGAGCAACTGGAACAACCAGTCGAAGCCCACCCCCAGCAGCAGTAAGCCAATCGGCACCAAGGTTTGCCAGAGGCGACGGATCAGCCGCTGGGGGTGCCCTGCATAGATGCGGGTGATGGCGGCGGGGTCGTATTCGAGCAGCCCAGCTGCTTCGATGAAATCCCCAAGCTCCTCTGGCATCGATGTAAGGGATGTTTTGACCCCCCTTCTAAACGAACCGCGCTGTCGCTACGGTCGGCTTCACCACCGCGGCTGGACGTGCTCACCGGTCTGCTGCTGCAAAACATCGCGCTGATCGACAGTCTCGAACTGGAATTCAGTTCGGGATTCACCGTGCTCACCGGGGAGACGGGAGCTGGCAAGTCCATCCTTTTGGATGCTTTGGATGCTGTTTTGGGTGGAGCGCAAGGTGCCACCGGCATCCGCCTGCTGCGCAATGGATGTGACCGGTCCAGGATTGAGGCGACGTTCCAACTCAACCCTGCACTTCAGCAATGGTTGGCGGATGCGGATTTTGAATCCGAAGACGATCTCTTGATCAGTCGTGAATGGAAACGTCAGGAGGGTGATCGCTTTTCGAGCCGCTGCCGTCTGAATGGCAGTGCGGTGAATCGCCAGCAATTGCTGGAGCTCAGGCCTCTGCTGATTGACCTCACGGTGCAGGGACAGACCCAGTTGCTATCGCGACCTGGACAGCAGCGCCGCTGGTTGGATCGTTTGGGTGGTGCAGCTCTCGCGGAGCGACGAGATGAGGTGGCTGCGGCCTGGCAGCACTGGCGCGAATCTCAAGCTGCCCTTGTCGCGGTGGAACAGGAACATCGACGGCTCGAGCAGGACCGTCTGGAACAAGAGGATCTGCTGAAGCAGCTGGAGGAAGCCCAACTCGAGGATGCTGATGAGCAGCAACGGTTGGAACAGGATCAAGACCGGCTCGTCCATGGCGTGCGTCTGCTTGAGGGGCTCTCCTTTCTTTTTGTCCGTCTTCGCGATGGCGCGGAGGATGCTCCGTCGCTGCTGGATCAGTTTTCGGCATCGATCCAAGAACTCCAGGTGATGGCACAACTGGATCCATCCCTCGACACGGTGCGGGATCAGGCCCTGGATCTCGAGGCAGGGATCGATGGCTTACTGCGGACTCTCGATCACTACGGCCTTGCTCTGGAGAGTGATCCGGATCATCTCGATCGGATTCAGGAGCGCCTCTCCGTGTTGAAGCGACTGCAGCGTCGCCATGGTCTGGATCTGGCGGGGCTGATTGAACGGCGGGATGCCCTGCGTCTGCGTTTGGGGGATGGTGGTTTCGCTGCTGACCTCGATCGGCTGCGTCAGCAAGAGCAGCACTTGCGTGAGCAGCGGGATCAGGCCAATGCTGCGCTACGCCGCGAACGTGAGCGCGCTGCCATTGCCTTGCAAACCGATCTTCTGGAGCTGCTGTCGCCGATGGGATTGGCCGATGTGCGTTTTCAGGTGGAACTCAGCGCTTGTGAGCCCAGTGAGCATGGCTCTGATGCGGTTGCTTTTCTCTTCTCCGCCAACCCTGGCCAACCATTGGCACCGCTCAAGGAGGTGGCCTCCGGTGGTGAGATGTCGCGTTTTCTTCTTGCCCTCAAGACCACGCTTGCGGCCGTGGATGGATCCAGCACCTTGCTGTTTGATGAAATTGACGCCGGTGTGAGCGGTCGCGTCAGCGGCGCGATGGCTGAGCTACTTCAGACGCTGGCTCAACGCCGACAGGTCTTTTGCGTGACTCACCAACCTCTGGTGGCAGCAGTAGCTGACCATCACTTCAGAGTCAGCAAGCACGTGGAAGATGGCGTGACCCACTCGCGAGTGTCCCGACTGCGGGACACTCAGGAGCGTCGCCAGGAGTTGGCTGATCTTGCCGGTGGAGACCAGGCGGATGCCTATGCAGCCAGCCTGCTGGACCAGCGAACAGCCTGATCGGTTCAGATCTTCTTAAGATCATGTGCTTCCGATCAGGGCCCGATGGCGCGAGCTGCTGCCAAAAGCACGGATCGAACTGTTCCAGTGAGCCTTTCAGGCGGCAGCCTTGANGANGTGATNCGGGTNCGNGGCGCNCGCCAGCACAANCTCAAGAACGTCGACGTCACCATCCCCCGCAACAAGCTGGTGGTGTTCACCGGGGTGAGTGGCAGCGGCAAGAGTTCGTTGGCCTTCGACACGATCTTTGCGGAGGGCCAGCGCCGCTACGTCGAAAGTCTGTCGGCCTACGCCCGGCAGTTCCTGGGACAGGTGGACAAGCCCGATGTCGATGCCATCGAAGGGTTGTCTCCCGCGATTTCGATTGATCAGAAATCCACCAGTCACAACCCGCGGTCCACGGTGGGCACCGTTACGGAGATTCAGGACTACCTCCGTTTGTTGTTTGGGCGGGCTGGCGAACCCCATTGCCCCAAATGCGGCCTTTCGATCAAGCCGCAGAGCATCGACGAGATGGTCGATCAGATTCTTCTGTTNCCGGAGGGGACCCGGTATCAGTTGCTGGCGCCGGTGGTGCGGGGCAAGAAGGGCACCCACACCAAGTTGATCAGTGGCCTGGCGGCTGAGGGTTTTGCGCGGGTGCGCATCAATGGCGAGGTGCGCGAGCTGGCCGACAACATNGAGCTCGACAAGAACCATTCCCACAACATCGAAGTGGTGGTTGATCGTCTTGTCTCCCGTGAGGGGGTTCAGGAACGGCTNACCGATTCGTTGCGCACGGCTCTNAAACGNGGCGATGGTTTGGCGTTGGTGGAGGTGGTGCCCAAGAAAGGTGAGGAGCTTCCCGAGGGCGTTGACCGCGAGNGGCTCTACTCCGAGAACTTCGCCTGTCCGGTGCACGGCGCTGTGATGGAGGAACTNTCGCCACGGCTGTTTTCCTTCAACAGCCCCTATGGCGCCTGTGAGGCTTGCCATGGCATCGGCCATCTGCGCAAATTCACAGTGGACCGGGTGATCCCGGATCCGAGTCAGCCCGTTTATTCCGCCGTCGCTCCCTGGGCGGAGAAAGACAACAGCTACTACTTCTCCCTGTTGTTCTCGGTTGGTGAAGCCTTCGGCTTTGAGATCAAGACCCCATGGAATGAGCTGACGGATGACCAGCGGGATGTGCTGCTCAACGGCAGCCGNGAACCGATTCTGATTCAGGCCGACAGCCGGTATCGCAAGGGCAAAGGGGGATACACCCGCCCNTTTGAAGGCATTCTTCCGATTCTCGAGCGGCAGCTTCGCGACGCCAGCGGTGAAGCCCAACGGCAGAAACTGGAGAAATATCTGGAGTTGGTTCCCTGTGCCAGCTGTGCCGGTCAGCGGCTCAGACCTGAGGCCCTTGCGGTGACGGTGGGGCCGTATCGGATTCCAGAACTCACGGCCGTCAGCGTCGGTCAGACCCTGGAACGGATCGAAAAACTGATGGGCGTTGGTGCCCATGAGGGCTCAGAGCCCTTGCTGAATGCCCGTCANATNCAGATCGGTGACCTGGTGCTTCGCGAGATTCGCCTGCGCTTGAAATTTCTGCTGGATGTGGGTCTGGATTACCTCAGCCTGGATCGTCCCGCGATGACGCTCTCCGGCGGAGAAGCTCAGCGCATCCGCCTGGCCACCCAGATCGGTGCTGGCCTCACAGGCGTGCTTTACGTGCTCGATGAGCCGAGCATCGGCTTGCATCAGCGGGATAACGACCGTCTGTTGAACACGCTGGTGCGGCTCCGGGATCTCGGAAACACCCTGGTGGTTGTTGAGCACGACGAGGACACCATTCGTGCTGCTGATTACGTCGTCGACATCGGGCCTGGGGCCGGCGTCCATGGTGGTCACATCGTGGCCGAGGGTAGTTTTGAGGATCTGATGGCCAGTGAGGACTCCCTCACCGGCGCTTATCTGAGCGGCAGACGCTCGATTCCAACGCCGGCGGAACGNCGTCAGACCAGTTCCCGTTCGCTCAAGTTGATTGATTGCAATCGCAACAATCTCAAGAACGTCAGTGTGGAGTTTCCGCTCGGTCGNCTGGTGTCCGTTACCGGGGTGAGCGGAAGCGGCAAGAGCACCNTGGTCAATGAGCTGCTTCACCCGGCCCTTGAGAACGGTTTGGGGTTCAAGGTTCCGTTCCCCCAGGGTCTGGGGGAGCTGCGGGGGTTGAAATCGATCGACAAAGTGATCGTGATCGATCAGAGCCCGATTGGNCGAACGCCCCGATCAAACCCAGCCACCTACACCGGTGCTTTTGATCCGATTCGCCAGGTNTTTGCCGCCACGGTGGAGGCGAAGGCCCGCGGGTACCAGGTGGGGCAGTTCAGTTTCAACGTGAAGGGCGGNCGCTGTGAGGCCTGCCGGGGTCAGGGCGTGAACGTGATTGAGATGAACTTCCTGCCGGACGTCTACGTCCAATGCGATGTCTGCAAGGGGGCTCGGTTCAACCGCGAAACCCTCCAGGTGAAATACAAGGGCTACACCATTGCGGATGTGCTCCAGATGACGGTGGAGCAGGCTGCTGAGGTGTTCGATGCGATTCCTCAGGCNGCAGATCGGTTGCGCACNNTGGTNGATGTGGGCTTGGGTTACGTGAAGCTNGGTCAACCCGCTCCCACACTTTCGGGGGGTGAAGCTCAGCGGGTGAAGTTGGCCACAGAACTGTCACGCCGGGCTACAGGCAAGACCCTTTACCTCATTGATGAGCCCACCACCGGCCTCAGTTTCTACGACGTTCACAAGTTGATGGAGGTGATGCAGCGTCTGGTGGAGAAGGGGAACTCGATCATTTGCATCGAGCACAATCTCGATGTGATCCGCTGCAGCGATTGGATCATCGACCTGGGGCCCGAAGGAGGTGACAAGGGTGGCGAGATCCTGGTTACCGGCACACCCGAAGAGGTCGCCCAGCACGCGACCAGTCACACCGGTCGGTATCTGAGCCGGGTTCTGGAGCAACATCCCCCCGAGGCTTCACTACCGCTCGCTGCCTGATGCTCCGCTTTCGCCTTCCACTGGCCGCGGCCGTCGCTTCTGCGGCTATCACCTTGGCAGCAGGTCCGGCTGCAGCACTCGAGCGTCTCGTGTTGCGCATGCCGTATCTGGAAACAGAGATTGCGATCAACCTCTCCGGGGTGCAGTCGGCGGAAGAGTTGATCAACTCCAGCCCNGATCTGCAGGACCTTCAGAACGCCAGTTCGGGACGCTTGCTGGATGTGTTGCGCAAGGTGTTTCTCGCGCCTCTTCCTGTTGAGGCCAANGCATTTTTACAAGGTTCCACTGGGCAGCCATTGNTGGAGCAGGCCCTTCTCTTNGCGACCGATCTGGTGAACTTCGATGGCATTGAGGCGGATTCCAGCGGGCGCATGCTCACGGATGCGCTGATCCGCGCCGAGGCCAAGGGTGAAGCCAACATTCTTGGTTTTCTCAGGGAAGTTCCGGGGCAGCAGGCTTCGGTGGACATGNTGCGGGTTGTGGATGCTGCCAATCGTTTGAAGGCCAACCAGGAGCTCGGTGTTGCCTTGGTCCGCAAGGGCACAGCCGCANGTGTGGATCCAGCNCTGCAACAACCTCTGCAGCCCACCTGGTCTCGCCAGATGCTTTCTGTTCCGGTGACCCACCGGCCCCAACCCCTGCGTGTACTGGCTCTTGTTCCCAAGGGTGCTGCCAATGGCCGTTTGGTGGTGATTTCCCATGGCCTTTGGGATGACCCCGAATCCTTCGAAGGTTGGGGAGAGGTTCTGGCCGCCAATGGCTACACCGTGCTGATGCCGGATCACCCCGGTAGTGATTTCAACCAGCAGAAAGCGATGCTGGCGGGAGCGGCACCTCCTCCAGGCCCTGAGGAACTGCGGTTGCGGCCTATGGACGTGTCGGCTCTGGTGGANNCNGTNGCGNCNCGGCGCTTGCTCGCCTCCATGGCCCTCAAGACGGATGCTGTTGCTGTGGTGGGCCATTCCTGGGGTGCCACAACGTCCATGCAGCTGGCCGGGGCTGAGCCCACCGACCGCAAGCTCAAGCTCCGATGCAGTGATCTGCGCGATCCCGAGCGCAATCTCAGCTGGGTGTTGCAGTGCAGCTGGTTGTCTGGCATCAAGCAGGCGGGTTTGGCGGATCCCAGGGTGAAGGCTGTGGTGGCTGTGAGCCCTCCGTTGCGCCTGNTGTTTGACCCTTCCAGTGCTCCTGCTCTNNGNGCCAAGGTGTTGTTGATCAGTGGCACNCGGGACTGGGTTGTTCCATCAGGTCCAGAAGCGATTNCACCGATGCGTGAGACGGGTGCCGCGAAGTTCGGACACCGACTTGTGTTGGTGGAGGGTGCGAATCACTTCAGTCTTCGCAGCTTCCGTGGAGACGAGCGTCCGGCAGTTGTCGGTCCGGCGATTCTTGCCTGGGTGAATGAACAGCTCGGATTGGAAGGTTCGATTCCCTTCAGCGATGCCGACTGGGGCAATCAGGACATCCGCCTTGTCGAAGTGGGTCAGCAACTCTGACGTTGCTGGGCTGTTACAAATCAAGGCTGTTGAGCCCACGGTGTTTTTGGCTCAGATCCTTCTGAAACCNATGGTTTGAGCGGTTTTCAAGGGTTTTAAACGTTGCCCTTCTAAGGTTTTTTTTATTTTTCATCCCTTCTTTCGCTCCTAAAGAAAAAACATCGGCGCTTTTTGTGCCGGATTGTTGTTTGAGCGGGGAATGAATGGGGATCCGGTTGTTGCATCTGCACCTTCACGGCCTGTTTCGTTCCAGTGAACTTGAGCTTGGCCGTGATGCAGATACCGGTGGGCAGACCCTCTATGTGCTCGAACTTGCCCGCAGCCTGGCGTTGCGGCCCGAAGTTGATCAGGTGGATGTTGTCACCCGATTGATTCACGATCGCCGCGTCTCAGTGGATTACAGCCGTCCTGAGGAGTCGATTGCTCCCGGGGCCCGCATTCTGCGCTTTCCCTTCGGACCCAAGCGTTACCTGCGCAAGGAACTGCTTTGGCCCCACCTCGAGGAACTGGCTGATCAGCTCGTTGCCCATCTGAGTCGTCCGGGTCAGGGGGTGGACTGGATTCACGCCCATTACGCCGATGCCGGTCTTGTTGGGGCCCTGGTGAGTCAGCGCTTGGGCATCCCTTTGGTCTTTACCGGCCATTCCCTTGGTCGTGAGAAGCAGCGGCGTCTGCTGGCTGGAGGTTTGGATCGCTCGCAGATTGAGCAGACCTATGCGATCAGTCGTCGCATTGATGCTGAAGAGCGGGCATTAGCGCAGGCGGATCTGGTGATCACCAGCACGTCTCAGGAAGCGGAGCAGCAATACTCCCGCTACGGCCATTTCAGACCGCAGCAGGCCGAGGTGGTGCCCCCTGGCGTGGATTCCACACGTTTCCATCCGCACGGCACGGCTCAGGAACGATCCGCTCTTCAAAGCCTGCTGCAACCGTTTCTCCGGGATCCGAATCGTCCACCACTTCTGGCGATTTCCCGTGCTGTCCGTCGCAAGAACATTCCTGCGCTGGTGGAGGCCTTCGGACAGTCGCCTGTGCTGCGTCAACGGCACAACCTGGTGTTGGTGTTGGGTTGTCGTGAGGACACCCGCCAACTGGAGAAGCAGCAGAGGGATGTGCTTCAGCAGGTGTTTGATCTGGTGGATCGTTTCGATCTCTATGGCCAGGTGGCCTACCCCAAGCAGCACAGCAGGGCTCAGGTGCCTGCCCTCTACCGCTGGGCGGCCAGCCGTGGCGGATTGTTCGTGAATCCGGCTCTGACGGAGCCTTTCGGACTCACCTTGTTGGAGGCTGCTGCGTGCGGTTTGCCGATGGTTGCCACCGATGACGGAGGTCCCCGTGACATTCAAAACCGTTGTGACAACGGTTTGCTTGCGGATGTCACCGATCCAGGTGCTTTGCAGGAGGCTCTGGAACTGGCTGGAAGTGATCACCAGCGTTGGCGACGCTGGAGTGACAACGGCGTGGAAGCCATTACCCGTCACTTCAGTTGGGATGCCCATGTGTGTCAGTACCTGGCCTTGATGCAGCAACGGGTGCAAGCAGCTCCGCTGCAGGCTTCCTCCGTGATTCAGCGTTCTCCCGCTTTTTCTCGGCTACTGGCGCTGGATCTCGACAGTTGCCTTGATCTTCCGGAGGAAGAATCGCTTGGGGATCTGCGTGAGCGATTGCATGACCAATCCTTTGCAGCTTCTACGGGTTTGGTGATCCTTACGGGCCGCTCGCTGGCTCAGGCGCGTCATCGCTACAGCACCCTGAATCTCCCGAATCCTCAGGCCTGGATCTGCCGGGCTGGCACAGACATCATTCATGTTGAGGATTCAGAGCCTGATCAGTTGTGGCAGCAACGGATCAGCAAGGGCTGGGAACGTGATGCTGTTTTGAAGGCTATGGACCATCTTCAGGAGCACATTCAACTGCAGAAGCTTGAACATCAGGGCCCTTACAAGGTCAGCTATTTGCTGCGGACCTCCAACCAAGGATTGATCGGGTTGGCTCGTCAGTGTTTAAGACGCCACGGCTTACAAGCTGAACCGCAGCTGCGTTGTCACTGGTTTCTCGATGTGCTGCCCCAGCGAGCATCACGTAGTGAAGCGATTCGCTTTCTCGCTCAATGTTGGAAGCTTCCCTTGGAGCAGGTGATGGTGGTGGCCAGTCAGCAGGGTGATGGGGAGTTGCTGGAAGGTCTTCCTGCCACGGTTGTTCCCGCTGATCATGACCCTTGTTTATTGAATTTACGTTCCCAGCAGCGGATTTATGTGTCTAAACACTCNAGCGTTGCTGCAATCTTGGATGGAATTGATCATTTTAAATTTAAAAGTAAAATTTGAATTTAAAATAGATTGATTATCTGAATAAATTTATATTCTTTTCGCTATTGATCGAATTCCATTTTGGTGTCATGGCTACCTTAGTCGGGAATTCATCTTTTTCATGGTCAATTTCAAAATCAAGCGCATTTTTGACTCTAGCGAATCCCAATTTCCTGATTTAAAACTTTCGCGCAAATCGAAAAAATTTTTGGAATCTGGGGATCACTTCGGAGATTCAATGGTATTTCGCTTGGATTCAAAGATTAGAAATACAAGGAGGAATAGAGCTGCACAAGTCGATTCCCCAAGCGTTCACTTTGAGGGTCAGTTTGACTCTTTAAATGGTATTCCTCATCTTGATGTTGAGAATGAGGATATGAAGCATCTTGTGAATGCAATCGATCTCAATAATAATGGAAAAATATCCAAAAAAGAGCTTAGTAAGTTTTCGGTAACAGCAGTATCAACATCTTCTCTTATAGAGAATCATTCTCGTGATGCTGATGTTACTTCGTATCTACCTTCTGAAAACGTTCACTTTCAATACACGCCAAAGCCAGTGCTTTTTGGTAAGCCTGGGCCAGGAACGTTGGATTTTGTTAATGATATTGTTTCCATTGGAATTGATGATAATGGTAATGTGATTTCATTTATTTGCCCTCAAAAGACAGATGAAATTGATAATGTTTTTGCGTCTGGCACGCTTAACTCCGAGGTTGAGGTTGGCCAGGTAGGTGGAAAAATCGATCCTTTGACAGGTGATGGAGTTATTTATGGTGATGATCTTGCGTGGAAATTTTGGGGCGATATTAATGTTTTCGGTCAATCAATTTCTATTTCTAAAGAAGACGCTGCCTTTATTCCCATCGANGATAGCAGCGGTTCTGGAGGTTTGTTAGCGCTTTATGACACTGAAAAAAATGCCGTGGGGGGTGGAGACATCAACAACGTATTCAGTTCTTACTTTGTTCAAGGGTTGCAGGGAAATCCCTCTGGAATCCAAAAGGGAAGTCTGCAGGAAACAGTTATTCAAGCAGTAAATGTCTATCTGCCCGGCTTTGCTAACGGCGGTACTGCAATCCAATGGAATATCAATTTAAAGGATCCAATTGCTGTTGTAGGTGATGAGTATCTTGATCAGGCTCATGCACTTGAGATGCACTAAATCTCTTTTGGCCGCACAGAGATGCATGCTGCAGCCCGATCAGCCTTGGCTCGGGCTTCTGCAAGGTGTTCTCCACGGGAGAGGGCGACCCCCATTCGACGTCCCTTCCGTGCCGTTGGTTTCCCAAACAGCAGCACCTGGGTGTCTGGTTCCAGCAGGGCATCTTCGACTCCTGTGAAAACGACGGCGTCCATCTGATCCTCAGCAAGAATCACNCGGCTCGCTGCGGCATCAGCTGTTGTGATTGCAGGNATCGGTAAGCCGAGAACGGCGCGNAGGTGCAGTTCGAACTCGCTCAGGTTCTGGCTGACAAGCGTGACCAAGCCGGTGTCGTGCGGTCGGGGAGAGAGTTCCGANAAGATCACCTCATCACCACAGAGGAAAAATTCCACACCAAACAGGCCTGCACCGCCGAGGTTGTCGGTCACGGTCTTGGCCATGGCCTGGGCCCGCTGGAGTTGTTGATCCGTCAGTTGTGCTGGCTGCCAGCTGCACTGGTAATCCCCANCTTCCTGTTCATGACCGATGGGTGCACAGAACAGTGTTTGGCCATTCCGCTGACGGATTGTGAGCAGAGTGATTTCCAGATCGAAATGGAGAAATTCCTCAACGATCACTTGGTTGGANGTGCCTCGAGCTCCTGCCATGGCAGCCACCCAGGCNTGTGGCAGGTCGTCTGCGCACTTCACCACGCTCTGGCCTTTGCCCGANGAGCTCATCACCGGCTTCACCACCACNGGCCATCCCAGGGGTTCGGCCACGTGCTGAAGTTCCTCAGCACTGGCGGCATAGGCAAANCGCGCCGTGCGCAACGCCAGTTCGCCAGCAGCGAGATCCCGAATGCGGTCGCGGTTCATGGTTACAGCCGTTGCTCGGGCTGTGGGAATCACCGTGATTCCCTCCTGTTCCAGTTCAGCCAGGGCATTCACCGCCAGTGCTTCGATCTCCGGGATCACCACATCCGGTTGATGACGCCGCACCACGTCGCGCAGAGCGTCCGCGTCCGTCATCGCGAGAACCTCCACGATGTCGGCCACTTGCATCGCCGGCGCATTGGCATAACGATCACAAGCGATCACCCGGCAACCGAGTCGTTGAGCGGCGATGGCAACCTCCTTGCCCAGTTCTCCACTGCCCAGCAGCATCACGGTGCGTGGAAACGACGGCATGGCGGATTGCTTGCGACCAATTCGCATCATCGATCAGCGCAAACCCTGAGAGAAAAGGATTGCGTTCGGCTCAGCTTGCTTTGCTTTGCCGGCGAATTTCGCCGAATAACCACACGCCAGCAAAACCAAGTGACGAGATTCCGAAATAGATCAGCACCCACTTGAGAACCCGATCAGGATCGTTCGCAGCACCGGAGAGCAGTTCTGCGATCGTGGTGAGAAGACTGTCCATTACGGGTCGAGTTCTGGGATCAGGGTGAGTTGGCGAACCGGGGATTCCTCGCTGACGAAACCCCAGGCTTCAAAGACGGTGGGATCTGGGTGGGTGATGCGCTGTTCTGTTCCGTGGCGTTCCAGTTCAAAGCCTTCATTGGCCATCCGTCGCATCAGGCTNGCGGATTCTTCAAATCGCGATGCCATCGCNTCGAGGCTGGAGCACTCTGCCGTCAGACCGGATTCACGCCAGGTGAAGTACGTCATGGTTATCCCATTGGTCGCAGCAATAGTCCCAGCACAACGAGTGCGGTGCTGCNCAGCCAGAAGCATGGCACCACAGTGCGCTCGCTTGTGCCTCCCAGTTCGAAATGGTGGTGGAGGGGGGCCATACGGAACAGCCGCCGGCCCACGCCATCGGCGCCTTTGGTGGCTTTGAACACCCACACCTGCAGGATGACGGAGACAGATTCCGCCAGGAAGACACCGCCCATGATCAGCAGGGCCCAGAGACTGTCNGACAACAGGGCAACACCGCTGAGGGCTGCACCCATGGCCAGCGATCCGGTATCGCCCATGAAGGCACGGGCCGGATTGCGGTTGTGAACGAGAAACCCCAACCAGGCTCCGGCCATCGTCATGCAAAACCCAGCGATTGCAGGGTCTCCGCTGTTGCCCCGCAGCATCAGCTGGAGTCCCAAGCCTGTGAACACCAGCGCACCGCATCCGCTGGCCAGGCCATCGAGGCCGTCGGTGAGATTGGTTGCGTTGCTCTCCGCGAGGAAGACGAAGAGNCCCAGAGGCCAGATCAGAAGCCCCAGCGGCAAGGAGAAGCCAAAGGCAAGGGAAATCGTTCCGCTCACCCAGCCTTGACTTGCTGCGACGATCAGAAAGGCCAGGGCGACGATGGCCTGAAGAATCAGTTTTCCCCGNGGCGTGAGGCCTGTGTTGGTGCGCTTGGTGAGGCTGCTCCAGTCATCCAAACCACCNATCACCATGAAGGCCAGGGTGACCAGAGTGAGTGAGAAGAGTTGAAGGGCTGCATTCGGTTCTCGGGTGATCAGACTCCCGAGAATGGCGCCGACGGGAACCACCAGCAGCCCACCCATCGTGGGGGTTCCAGCCTTGGTCAGGTGGGATTTGGGNCCCTCGTCTCGGATCACCTGACCCATTTTCAGCTTGCGCAGCTGAGGGATTCCGAGGGCTGCCACCAGCGCAGAGATCGCTGTTGAGATCAGCAGCGGGAGACTCAGTTGTGAATTTGGAATCCACTTATCGGCCGCGAAGCTGGCACCGATCAAACCCAGGATCAGAACTGATGCACTGATCGTGCCGTTTTCCCACCAAGGTCGCTTCAGCGGCTGATCAGCGGGAGTCACAGGAGCGCANGCGGAACGCTGGGACCCTAGGTGAACTGCAATGCTCCGACTACTCAGCTCGGGTGGGAGGTCAGTCCTCCCACTGCTCCTCGTTTTGCTCGTCGGCGTTGTTGTAGTCCTCCTTCTCGCCCATCAGTGCCGAGAGTTCCTCTTCTTCCACCGTGCTCACTTCCGGTGAACCAGATTCTTCATCCGCGACCAAGCGGCCACTGGTCTCAAGCCATGAGAGCAGGTCGGGCTCTTCCCGTAGGGGAAGCACCGGAGCAGGATCCCGGCGCCCGTAGCGGGTGAGGGATGGGTTGATGCTGTCGAGGGCGTTCAAATCAACCAGATCGCTCATGCTGAGAAGGACGCAGGCCAATCAACCAAGATAGACGACAACCTGTTTCAAGTTCTTCATGGCCAAATCGGGGCTCATGGCACTTGTCTGGGGGAGTGCTCTGGTTGCCAGTGCTGGTTTGCGATGGTGGGGGTCCCTNAGGCCCGAGCCGCTGGCGGCGTCNTGGCNTGTGGTGCTGTTGATTGTCTTTNCTCCAGCCGTTGTGATGGGGTGCTGGTTGCTGCTGGTTCCTGCACCGACTCAGACCGGCGAGACGAGAGAATTGGACGATTGTGATCAGGAGACCCGTTGATGGGCCGCGCGAACAAGGTGGTGCTCGCTTATTCCGGCGGTGTAGATACCAGCGTCTGCATTCCNTACCTCATGCAGGAATGGGGTGTGGAGGAGGTGATCACCTTCGCTGCGGATCTGGGGCAGGGAGATGAGCTGGAGCCGATCCGTCAGAAGGCTCTNGACGCTGGAGCGAGCCAGTCTCTNGTTGGAGACTTAATTGAGCCCTTCATCAAGGATTTCGCNTTTCCGGCGATTCGGGCCAATGCCNTGTANGAGGGTCGATACCCCCTCTCCACNGCGCTGGCGAGGCCGCTGATCGCCAAGCGACTTGTGGAGGTGGCACGAGAAGTGGGCGCTGATGCTGTGGCCCATGGCTGTACCGGCAAGGGCAACGATCAGGTTCGTTTTGATGTGGCGATTGCCGCTCTGGCCCCCGATCTCAAGGTGCTCACTCCAGCCCGCGAGTGGGGAATGAGCCGGGAGGAAACCATCGCCTACGGCGAACGCTTCGGTCTTCCCGCTCCAGTTAGCAAGAAGTCTCCTTATTCGATCGATCTCAACCTGCTGGGTCGCAGCATTGAGGCAGGCCCCCTCGAGGATCCGATGGTGGCGCCGCCTGAGGAGGTCTTCGCCATGACCCGTTCCATTGATGCGGCACCGGAGGCGGCTGAAGAGATCGAGATCGCCTTTGAAGCCGGTAACCCTGTGGCCATCAATGGCCAGCAGCTCGACCCTGTNGCGATGATCCGCGAAGCCAACCGGCTTGCCGGACTTCACGGCATCGGCCGGCTCGACATGATCGAGAACCGTGTTGTGGGGATCAAATCACGGGAGATCTATGAGACACCGGGCCTGCTGTTGCTCATTCAGGCCCATCAGGAACTGGAGAGTCTCACCCTTGCGGCTGATGTGCTCCGCAGCAAGCGTCAGCTGGAGATGCAGTGGGCTGATCTGATTTACCAGGGGCTCTGGTTCGGTCCGTTGAAGGATGCCCTGGATGGCTTCATGGATCGCACCCAGCAGCATGTGAACGGCGTGGTTCGACTGANGCTGCACAAAGGCAANGCCACGGTTACCGGTCGCGGATCTGTGGACAGCAGCCTCTACGTTCCAGCAATGGCNTCCTACGGCAGTGAGGATCAGTTCGATCACCGTGCCGCAGAAGGATTCATTTATGTCTGGGGGTTGCCGACCCGTCTCTGGGCCGCCTCCCAGCGTCGCTCAAACTGATCGCTGCCGTTTCAGAAAGCCTGGAAGCCGGAAAGAGGGGAAGCGCACCACGTTTCCCCCAACGGCGGGTTCAGCGTCTGAATTCAGGAGTGCGGGTTGTCCGGTTTGTTCGGCCAGCAGCCGATAGCGCTCGATCAGTGGNTCCAATCGCTGCTGGAACTTGCGNTCGAACAGTTCAGGCAAATCCCTGAGCAGGGCTTCNTACGTTTCCACCTGCTGTTCAAGTTCGTCGATGCGTCGATGCAGATCACGCGTCTCAGCAGNTTCAACGGGTTGTGACCATTGCGGCGGCGGGGCCTGATGCCTGTGGTCTAAGGGGTCCATGGACGGACGCTATCGCCCGTCCATGCCCGGATCAAGTGCGCTGCGCCTCAGTCTTCAGTCGTTGTTTTTTCCACGGCGGCCTCTGCCTGAGCCTGAGCAGCAGCTTCGCTGCCAGGCATCACCCGGGGTGCAGGCAGGGGACCTTCCTGTTTCACCGTGAGATAGCGGATGACATCTTCACTCAGGCGCATGGCCTTCTCCAGCACAGCGACATGCTGGCCATCACCGTTGTGGCTCAGCTGCACGTANATACCTTCTTTGTGCTTGGCGATCGGATAAGCCAGACGCCGCTTGCCGCGCATCTGGTTGTCGAGCACATCCGCACCGGCTTCCACGAGCATGTCGCGGTACTTGGTGAGGTGACTCTCCACTTCCTCCTCCGGAATGTCCGGACGGAGGATGTACATGGTCTCGTAATACGGATCGAGCGTCATGGGCTGTGCCGACGGGGACTTCAGGCTCACCGGGGTGAGCGACGGATCCAACACCTTATCCCCCAGGGGGACCCAGCTCTCAGTACAGCTGCATCCTCACGGCCTGACTGATGCCGGGGAGGTCGGGCTCACGCCCCCGCAAACATTCCACGAGCGCNAAGAGAAGGATGGCCAGCACTGCNATCACGACTGTGCTGGATAGCGTTCCCAGGAGCAGGCTGCCACCGGCCAGCGGTTGCAGCAGGATGCCGAAGGCGAAGCTCAGCACAACGATCACAATGTCGGTGAGTAGGGCTTGCAGCGTGTTGAAGCGCAAAAAGTACGGAACGGAGGGNTTGCGCACCACGGCCANGAACAGCACGAAGAAGAGCAGCAGTCCGCCGAACGGCACACCGCGTTCCAGCTGAATGAGCGGAAAGGCCGGGAGAATGAGCAGCTTCAGAACAGGGAATTGGTTGAACACGCCGTCCAGTCCCAAGCCAAAGGGGATGGCATCACTCCAGGGGAGCAGATACACCAGCGGTGCTAACAGCCGCTGCCACAAGGGAATCTGCACGCTGATCGGGTAATTGTTGCGACGTTAGGCCGCCAGAGCGGTCTCAGCGGCAGTNCGCATCGTGGCGACAGGTACGTCGTNGCGNTNGCTCCAAAGCCGCAGTGANGCNGCNCCCTGTTGAACAAGCATGTCCAGGCCANCNATGCAGCGCTGGCCGCGGNTGCGNCCAGCNGCAAGCCAAGCGGTGGGCCTNGGTGTGTAGATGAGGTCGTAGAGCACGGTTTCTGAAGACAGAGTCGTCCAGATGGCTTCTCCCATCGGGATGGCACCGGCCTCACCGTGTTGGGCCATTCCCACAGGAGTGGTGTTGACCACCAGCTGTGCCTTGCCCAGAGCCCTGAGGCCTTGTTCCTCGGTTTCGAGGNAGCCGATGAGTGGAGCTTGCTCCTGCTGGAGGTCACGGATGAAGGCTTGGAGCGCGTCGCTGCGCCTTCCCACAACAGTGATGGTGTTGAGGCGGAGGCTCTGAAGCCCCGCCACCACGGCNCGTGCTGATCCTCCGCAACCCAGCACAANGGCATNGGCGCCAGCCCAGGACGTGCTGTCGCCCAGAGGTGCCAGGAATCCTTCCACATCCGTGTTGGTGCCATACCAACCACCGTCGGGGCTTGGGATCAGGGTGTTAACAGCTCCGAGTCTGCGGGCCAGAGGACTGAGTTCGTTGCACAGCGCTGCCACGGCCTGTTTGTGGGGAATGGTCACGTTCAGGCCATGGCACCCCACTGCTCTGAGCCCAGGCAGAACGTCGCTGAGGTTCTCTGCCTGGCAAGGCAGTGCCAGGTAACGCCAGTTCAGGGCCATCTTCTGCAAGGCAGCGTTGTGCATTGCGGGTGACAGCGAGTGCTTCACCGGGTTGCCAAGCAGCCCCACCAGCCCTGTCCCACCGTTGATCATCAGGTCGCCGGATCGCTTACCCAGCCTGCCTGTTCGGGAACCCCACCTCGCCTGTCTCGGGGTCTGCTGTTGAAGATGAGTTCACTCAGATCACCATTTCAGGAGGTGGGCACTTATGGGCAAGGTTGTCGGCATTGACCTTGGCACCACGAACAGCTGCGTTTCCGTGATGGAGGGTGGCAAGCCCACCGTCATCGCGAACGCCGAGGGGTTCCGCACCACGCCCTCTGTGGTCGCTTACACCAAGAACCAGGATCAGCTTGTCGGGCAGATCGCCAAGCGTCAGGCGGTGATGAATCCTGACAACACCTTCTATTCCGTNAAGCGTTTTATCGGCCGTCGCGTCGATGAAGTGAACGAGGAATCGAAGGAAGTGAGCTACGGCGTCGAGAAAGCCGGCTCCAACGTGAAGGTGAAGTGTCCGGTTCTCGACAAGCAGTTCGCCCCTGAAGAGGTGTCGGCGCAGGTGCTGCGCAAGCTGGCGGAAGACGCCGGCAAGTACCTCGGCGAGACCGTCACCCAGGCGGTGATCACCGTTCCCGCCTACTTCAACGATTCCCAGCGTCAAGCCACCAAGGACGCCGGCAAGATCGCTGGCCTTGAGGTGCTGCGCATCATCAACGAGCCCACTGCNGCCGCTCTGGCCTACGGCCTCGACAAGAAGAGCAATGAGCGCATCCTGGTCTTCGACCTNGGCGGCGGCACCTTCGACGTGTCTGTGCTCGAAGTGGGCGATGGCGTGTTCGAGGTGCTCTCCACTGCTGGTGACACCCACCTCGGCGGTGACGACTTCGACAAGGTGATCGTGGATCACCTGGCTGAGACGTTCAAATCCAACGAAGGCATTGATCTTCGTCAGGACAAGCAGGCTCTGCAGCGCCTGACTGAGGCCGCTGAGAAGGCCAAGGTGGAACTCTCCAATGCCACGCAAAGCGAGATCAACCTGCCGTTCATCACGGCCACTCCCGAAGGTCCGAAGCACCTCGATCTCACGCTCACCCGTGCCAAGTTCGAGGAGCTGGCTTCCAAGTTGATCGATCGTTGTGCCCTGCCTGTGGAGCAGGCACTCAAGGACGCGAAGTTGTCATCCGGTGAGCTGGATGAAATCGTGATGGTGGGCGGTTCCACCCGCATCCCGGCCGTGCTTGAGCTGGTGAAGCGCATCACCAGCAAGGATCCCAACCAAACCGTCAACCCCGATGAAGTGGTCGCTGTTGGCGCCGCCATTCAGGGTGGTGTCCTGGCCGGTGAGGTGAANGACATCNTGNTGCTGGATGTCACCCCCCTGTCTNTGGGTGTGGAAACCCTCGGTGGTGTGATGACCAAGATGATCAGCCGCAACACCACGGTGCCGACCAAGAAGTCGGAGACCTATTCCACCGCTGTGGACGGCCAGACCAACGTGGAGATTCACGTGCTCCAGGGTGAGCGCGAGATGGCTTCCGACAACAAGTCGCTCGGAACCTTCCGCCTCGATGGCATTCCTCCGGCTCCCCGGGGTGTGCCTCAGATCGAGGTGACCTTCGACATCGACGCCAACGGCATCCTCAGCGTCACCGCGAAGGACAAGGGCAGCGGCAAGGAGCAGTCGATCTCGATCACCGGTGCGTCGACCCTTTCGGATTCCGAAGTCGACAAGATGGTGAAGGATGCTGAGGCCAACGCCAGCGCTGACAAGGAGAAGCGCGAAAAGATTGACCTGAAGAACCAGGCGGAAACCCTCGTTTATCAGGCTGAAAAGCAGATGGGCGAACTGGGCGACAAGATCGAGGCCGATGCCAAGGCGAAGCTGGAGGACAAGCGCCTCAAGCTCAAGGAAGCCACCGAGAAGGACGACTTCGAGGCGATGAAGACCCTGCTGGAGGAACTTCAACAGGAGCTTTACACCGTGGGTGCCTCCGTTTACCAGCAGGAGGGTGCCGCTGCTGGTGGTGCCGCTCCTGGTGCTGATGCGGGTGCCAATGGTGCCGCAGCTGGTGGTGCCGCCGCCGATGATGTGATCGATGCGGAGTTCACTGAAACCAAGTGATCGGCTCTTGCGAAAGCCATGAAAAAGGGGCCCGGATGGGCCCCCTTTTTTGTGTCGTGGTTCCGATCAGATCACGATCATTCGCTGATCTTTGCCACAGCAGCTAACGACTTCTCCACAACACCTTGCGGAAGGCTGACGTAGCCCAGCTGAGGAGCTTGAGATTGGGCTTTCTCGGAGAGCATGAATTCGAAGGTCTTCTTCAGAGCGGCGGTTTTGTCGCCGTTGCCCGTTTCGTAAGCGAGCACCCAGGTGAAGGTCACAATCGGATAGCCCGCAGGGGGGTTGGGGTTGCCGCCGATGAGGTCAGGGCCGATGTCGATGGAGTCGAGAGCAGCACTCTCGGTTTCGTTCGTGGGCTTCACCTGTTCGCCCGAGGCGTTGGTGACAGCCGCAGCCTGGAGCTTGCCTTTGACGTAGGCGGCTTCCACATAGCCCACACCACCTGGGATCTGATTCAGCTGGGCAGCCACACCCTCATTGCCCTTCGAGCCAACGCCTGTGGGCCACTTGATCGATTTGGCAGCGCCGGGGCCGTTCTTCCACTCATCGCTGATGGCAGACAAGTGCTTGGTGAAGTTGTAAGTGGTGCCGGAACCGTCGGAACGACGCACCACGGTGATTTTCTGGTCTGCGCAGCCCAGTTCGTTGAAGTTCTGGATCTTGCCCAGGAAGATGCCTGCCAGTTGCTCGGTGGAGAGCTTGAGGTCACAACCATCGAGGTTGTAGGCCACAGCAATCGCGCCAGCCGTCATCGGGATCTGCAGCACGCCCTGCTCCACCTTGGAGATGTCCGCTGGCTTCATCGGAGCGTCAGAGGCACCGAAATCAACGGTTTTGGCAATGAATTGACGCACGCCAGCACCTGAACCCACGGATTGATAGTTCACCGTGACACCCTCTGGTTGGAGTTCCTGGAACCAGCGCTGGTAGATGGCTGCCGGGAAGGAGGCGCCAGCNCCGTTGAGTTTTCCGGTGACCTTGTCATNTCCGCCGCCGCCGCTGCCGCNAGAGCAGGAGGCGAGGGTCATGGTGGCGCTCAGGCCGGCGATGGCCGCCAGGGCACGAAAGCTGTTGGAACGACGCATGGGTTCGGTTGCACGTGGATGTGACCTTCGGGACCGTATTGAGCGCAGGGGAAAACAGCGCTAAGTANCGGTAATCGAAAGGTTGTGATTGAGTTCAGNTGCGATCCATTCCGCACTGGCCGGCATCAGCAGCACGCCGTTGCGGTAATGACCGNTTGCCAGCAGTAGACCGGGCTCGAGCAGTTCAAGAAGTGGNGCCGGCCGCTCCACCGGTCGAGCTCGCAGTCCGCTCCAGTGCTCGATCACGGTGGCGGATCTCAGCCACTCCGGAGCNTGGTCATGCAGGGAACGCATCAGAGCCAATGGGCCTTCGGCGGCTTCTGTGCCCGGTTCAACGGTCGCCCCCAGCAAGAACTGACCCGGTCCATCGGGGATCAAGTTGAAGCCTTGCGTCACCAACACCGCCGGCCAGCCTGTCCAGTCGGTGTGGTTCTGTGCGACTTGAAGGCGGATGGCTTGGCCCAGAACAGGGGTCATCGGGCGGGAGTGGCCGAGGGGTTCCAGAAGTNGATCACTGGCCAGTGCCGTGCAGATCACAACAGCGTCATGGCTGCTGCTGGGTTCGTCCGTCGTGTTGACCATCCACTTCAATTCTTGGCGACACAAGCTGTGAACAGCGGATGCCACAACGTTTACGGATTCCTGATGCAGTGCTTTGCGCAGAGCGATCTGAAGCAGCAGTGGATCAATCCGACCGTCATGAACTGACTGGAGTGCGCCATGGGTTGCCGTTGGCCAAATGCTCTTGAGAGCCTCCGGGTCGACCATGCGCAGGCCCAGATCTCGGCGTTCTTCGGCGAGGGCAGCCATGCGTGCGGCGGCCGCTTCGTCGTCTGCGATCTGCAGTAAGCCAACGTGGAGCATCAGCTCTGGCTCGTGGATCTGCAGGGTCTGGATCCAGCCTGGCCAGAGCTTGATGCTCTGGCGCCGAAGTCTCCATCCACGGCCGCTGGAGCGGCGGAACACGTGGCCCATCAGCACCCCGAGGGATGCCGTTGTGCCCGTGAGGTCTTGGCCCGGTTGTTGGCGCTGAACCGGTTCGTTTAGACGCTGGTCAAACAGGGAGACGACATGCCCCTCTCGAGCCAGATGCCAGGCGATGCCGAGGCCAAGGGCCCCAGCACCGATCACGGCAACGGATCGCTTCAGCTCTGAGCTCCTGCGGGGATCACATCGGAATAGGCATCGAAGCCGGCTGCTACGGCGCTGTACGAACGTTGCAGCCGGGCACTGTCCTGCAACCGTGCTGCTTCATCGAGATCGGCCAGAGCCTCCTTCAACTTGCGTGCGATCTTCTCTGCGTCCTTGCGCTGGGATTTGTCCAGTCGCTGGTTGATGTAAGACATTTCGCGGCCCACCTCCTGCATCGGGCCATGGATGAGGTTGCGGGTGAAGGTCCAGTCTTCAGCGCTGACCAAGCGGGCTAGATCGGGGAGGCGGCTTTTGGTGGCCTGGAAGGCGGCGGCTTGGTGGGCAATGACGGTCGCATCGTCAGCCCTGACAGCTGAGGGACTCAGCAAACCCAGGCTCAGGGTGATGCAGAGGCAGAACGCGGCCAGATGGCGCAGGGCCTGCAGCATGGTGAGGAAAAATTTTTCGAGACTTTAACCAGCCCTTCGGGCGCGAGAGAATTTGTTTTTCAAAGCTTTGTCGTGAGTGAGGCCACGGTCATCCTGCAGATGATCTGTCCAGATCGTTCCGGCTTGGTGAGTGAGCTCGCAGGCTGGGTGGCCGCGAATGGCGGCAGCATCCGCCATGCCGATCACCACACCGATGCAGGGGCTGGTCTTTTTCTCAGCCGGATCGAGTGGCAGTTGCAGGGCTTCGGGATTCCTCGGGAAGCTCTTCCTGCTGCTGCGAAGGCACTGGCAGAAAGGCTCAATGGCCAGGCACAACTGCATTTTTCCGATTCGCTTCCGCGGGTTGCGATTTTTGCCAGCAAACAGAGTCACTGCCTCCAAGACGTGCTGTGGCGTGTTCAAAGCGGTGAGCTACCGATGCAGGTGCCGTTGGTGATTGCCAACCATCCCGATCTTGAGTCGCTGTGTCGATCGTTTGAGGTGCCGTTTGTTCACGTGCCGGTGTTGCCTGAACGGAAGCAGGAAGCGGAGGGGGTGATGTTGGACCTGCTCGCAGACCATCGGATCGAGCTCGCTGTGCTGGCGAAGTACATGCAGGTGCTGAGTGGCAGCTTTCTGGCGCGCTTCCCGGAGGTGATCAACATTCACCACTCCTTTTTGCCCGCCTTCAAGGGAGCTCAGCCGTATCACCGCGCCTGGGATCGGGGTGTGAAGCTGATCGGGGCCACAGCGCATTACGTCACCGAGGATCTCGATGACGGTCCAATCATTGAACAAACCACCGTGCACGTGAGCCATCGCGATGAGGTGGACGATCTCATTCGTAAGGGACGGGATACCGAGCGTCTGGCCTTATCACGGGCGTTGAGGCTGCATTTACGCCGTCAGGTGATGGTTTATCGCGGCCGCACAGCTGTGTTCGCATGATCAAGCCTCGGCGAATCGGGGGCCGGGCTTTTCGGCTCGGGTTGTTTTTTCTGCCTTCCAGTGCCCTGTTGGCAGCGGTTTGTCTGCTGGTGGCGTGCATTAGCGGTAGCCGTGGCCGGCCAGAACCAATCTGGCGAGACCGCTGGTGCCAGCCGCTGCTGCTGGCCACTGCCTTGATGCTGATCGGTTCGTTTCAAGCCGAAACAGGGGCTCTGGCTTGGGCCGGCCTTGCCAACTGGTTGCCGTTCTTCTGGGCCTTCTGGGCTTTCCAGCCCCATCTCGCGTCGGAAACACAACGACGGGACGCGGCCTGGATGCTGGTGGCCGGAACCCTTCCGGTGTTGGTGACGGGTTTTGGACAGATGTTGCTGGGCTGGCAGGGTCCCTGGCAGCTGGGAGGTGGAGCAGTGATCTGGTTCCTATCGCCGGGAGGTGAGCCCAGTGGACGGCTCTCAGGCTTGTTTGATTACGCCAACATCGCGGGCGCCTGGCTTGGAGTGATAGCGCCTTTGATGCTGGCGGCGGTGCTGCGGCCCGATGGCTGGGGTCGCCGAGTTTCCGCTCTGGTGCTGGTTTTCGCCACGGCCATTGCGGTCACTTTGACCCAGTCCCGCAATGGCATGGCTGGCCTGGCTCTTGCTCTGCCGTTGGTGATTGGGCCGATGCGCTGGGTCTGGCTGTTGCCGTTGCTGTTGATTCTTGTGACGCCACTCCTGCTTGTTGGCCTGCCCGGTGTCCCTGCCGGATTGCGTGAATGGGCGGCGAAGCTGGTGCCCGAGCCGATCCTGGCTCGGCTGTTGGAAGAGAAGGGTGAAGAGGCTTGGAAGCACACCCGTCTGGGGCAGTGGCAGTACGCCATTCAGCTTGTAGCGGCCCGCCCGTGGCTGGGCTGGGGTGCCGCTGCCTTCAGCGTGATGTATCCGATTTATGCCGCCAAGCGTTGGCATGGTCATTCGCACAACCTGCCCTTGGAGCTGGCGATCAGTCACGGACTCCCGGTGATGTTGCTGATCATCGGCACGGTCTTGGTGTTGCTCGTGCTTGCCCTGCGCCAGGGCATGCTTCAGCGGGCCCCGTTGGAACGGGCCTGGTGGTCGTCAACACTGGTGTTGATCGCCATGCACGGCACAGATCTGCCGTTCTTTGATTCCCGTCTGAACATCCTCGGTTGGACCCTGTTGGCGGGACTTTGTGCCTTCATCCGAGAGTCAGGGCCTGATCGTGATGCTCCCGAAGCTTCTGCGGCGTCAGCGGCCCCCTGAGGTGATGCCAGGGCAGGCAGCGCGAGGCTTCCCATGGATCTTGGATCACCTCGGCCCAGGCTGGAGGCGGTGGCAGTTCCGGGCCAGGCATGGGTGCCAGCTCTCCGCTGAGTGCAGCGCGATAGGTCTTTTTCCAGCCACCCATACTCTCGCGACTCGCCCCGACAGCTGCGATCACTGGCGCCAGGCGACGGTCGCTGCGGGAGAGCAGGGCTTGGATCACGCTCCAGCCGTAACTTTCTGGCCGGAATTCGATCCCTTTNGGTTTGAGCTTCTTCGCTAAACGCTTCAGTCGTTTCTCCGCTTCAGGACGCACGCCCTGCCATTGAAATGGGGTCTGTGCCTTGGGCACGAAGGTGCTGACACCCAGGGTGAAACGCANGCCGGCAGTGCTNTTTTTCAGTGCCAGCAGCAGATCAGCTGTGGTGTCGACATCGTCATCGGATTCCGTGGGGAGGCCAACCATTCCATAAAGCTTGAGACCAGAAAGGCCTCCTTGTTTGGCGTGGCGGGCTGCCTCATGGATCGCTTCGGTGGTGAGTTTCTTGTTCACCACCTCGCGCATNCGTTCNCTNCCGCTTTCGATTGCGATCGTGAGAGAGCGACTGCCTCGTTTCGCCAAGATTCGGCTCAGATCCGGAGTCACGGTCGCGGCCCGCACCGAACTCACGCTGAGGCGGATGCTGTCGAAGCGGTCTTGGNTGAGCCACTGGAGCAGATCGGCGAACTGGGGGTGCTGGGTNACNGAGGCACCCAGCAGACCAAGGCGTTGGGTGGCCTTCAGGCCTTTTTCCACNGCTGGGATCAGGCCGTCATCGAGGGATGGCGTGCGGAACGGCAAGGTCAAATAGCTGGCCAAACAGAACCGGCACAGCTCGGGGCAGCTGCGCACCACCTCCACCATGTGAATATCGGGCCAGGCTGCCTCGGGGGTCACCACCGTGGAGTGGCTCAGGGTGTTGCCGCGCCAGGTTTGCTTTTCCACCAGCTTGGGAACCCCAGCCTCGATTGGCTCGACGTCTTGCAGGGATCCGTCGGCGTCATAACGAGGCACGTACAGGCTCGGCACATACACCCCAGGCACCTGGGATAACCGCCGCAGCCGTTCCGGCCTTGGCGCCAGGCGGAACTCCTGGAGGGCATCGATGAAGGCGGGCAGCAGCANTTCGCCATCTCCCAGCAGGACGGCGTCGAAAAATGGGGCTAACGGTTCCGGATTGGCCGTGAGCACAGGTCCCCCGCCGAACACAATCGGGTCCTCGTCACCGCGTTCAAGCGCCCAGATGGGGATGCGCTGGTTTTGCAGAAGCTCTGGCAGCACTGGGCCATCCAGTTCCCAGCTNAGGGAGAGGCCGAAAAGATCAATGCGGCGGGGCAANGGATCCCCCTGGTCTGTGAACAGCCGGCGCACGTCGACATCGGGTCGCTGCGCAAGGGTCGCCCAGACAATCTGGTATCCCAAGCTGGTGATGCCCACNGAATACGTGCTGGGAAAAGCCAGTACGGCTTTCAAAGCATCAGGCTCCGGTGTGGCCGGATCGAAGAGCAGCGTTTCCTGGTTCAGCTTGGGTCTCCTGGTCGGCCTGATGGTGGGGCTGGNGGAGTGAATGGACGTCGGTAGCGGTTCAGTTTCATCTGCATCCGATCCTCGGAGTCCAGCTCCATTCCCATCTGACGTTCATAGATCGAGTGGGGGTGGAACAGTCGGGCAATCACGAAGCTCGTGAGGCAGGCCACCATGATCGGCTTGAGGATCAACAGATCCTTGGTGAGGGCAAAGGCCAGAAACATCGCTGAGATCGGCGTTCGCGAGCAGCCAGCAACAAAAGCCCCCATCCCGGCAAACACGTAGGTGGTGGGCACATGGCCTGTGAGCGCTTCCACCCCTGTTCCGCAGGCCAGGCCGATGGCGCCGCCAAGGGTGAGCATTGGCATGAACAGGCCGCCTGGAGCGCCGGAACCTGCCGCCAAACCCGTGCTGAAAAACAGCACCACAAAACTCCCCAGCGCCAGGGTGATGTCGGCTTTGCCACCAGCAATCAGGTGTTTCAGCTCACTCGGGTTGTGAAAGGTGTCCGGTAGGGCGGCATACACGCACCCCAGGACAAGGCCGCTCAAGGTCATGCGCAGGATCAGCCGATCGCCGAACCAGCGGTTGCCCTGGCGTTGCATTGTGAGCACATAGCGGGTGTAGATCTCCGCCAGAACGCCCACCACCACGCCGAGAGCAATCAGGTAGAGGAGATCAATCGGAAGGAAGCGCACCAGGGGGGTGTACTCCCGTTCCAACTGAAAGCCGATGGTGCTGCTGAGGCCGTTCCCGCCCGGGTTGAGCCCCAGGAACCCCAACACATCGGCAAGGGTGTCTGCTGAAAACGTGGTGATGATCACCAGCAGCAGCACNACCGGTCGGGCCGAGTGAAGCAGCTCCTCGATGGCATAAATGAANCCTCCGATCGGAGCGCTGAACACCGCTGCGATGCCGGCGCCGCCTCCGGCGGCCACGATCACCCGCCGGAAGGCCACCGGAGCTCGAAGCCAGCGGGACATCTGCCAGGCCACCGAGCCGCCCATTTGAACAGCNGGACCNTCGGGTCCGAGGGGGAACCCACTGCCGATGGCGATGATGCCGGCCACGAGTTTCACCAGGCCCACCTGAAGCCCCATCGGGACCGACCGGTGGCGCAGGAAGCCCATGATGTGGGTGATTCCTGCACCNCCGGCTGCNGGAGAAAGGTTGGTGATGAGCCAGGCGGACACCATTCCGCCGAAGGCACCGAGAGCTGGCAGGACCACCCAGGCAGGCAGGTCGTTCAGCAGATTGAGTCGCCAGTCCCGAAGCAGGTTGATGCCGCTGGTGAAGAGCAGGCCGGTGATGGCTGCGCCGAGGCCNGTCAGCGCCAGCGCCAGCACCACCACCAGCCAGCGGCGTTCCAGCAGCCTNGTNATGCTGCGGCTGGAGCCGAGCAGGTGGCGTCTTTTTTTAGGTTCGCTCAGGGTTGGCACAGGCTGAAGGATCAGGCCTGCGCGAGAACCGCGGCTTCGTCGTCGCTGCTCAGGACCCGGCCCTGATCTTCGAATCCGGTGATCTGGTCGAAGTTGAGGTAGCGGTANAGCTCATCGGAGAGGGGATCGATTTTTTCGGCCGCGATCCTGCGGTAGTCCTCAGGGGTGGGGATNCGGCCCAGCTGNGCNCANACNGCNGCCAGTTCGGCGCTGCCCAGATACACCTGGGCTCCTTTGCCGAGACGGTTGTTGAAGTTCCGGGTGCTGGTGGAGAACACGGTGGTGTTGTCNTCCACCCGCGCCTGGTTGCCCATGCACAGGGAGCAGCCCGGCATCTCCATCCGAGAGCCGGCGGCCTCGAAGGTGGCGTAGTAGCCCTCGGCTTTGAGNGTTTCTTCGTCCATNCGCGTGGGGGGACAGACCCAGAGGCGGGCCTGGTTCNGGCCNGCGCCTTCCAGCACCTTGGCCGCAGCACGGTAGTGGCCGATGTTGGTCATGCAGGAGCCGATGAACACCTCCTGCACCGGATCACCGGCCACCTCGCTCAAGAGCTTCACGTTGTCGGGATCGTTGGGGCAGGCCACCACCGGTTCGGTGAGCTCGTCGAG
>NZHI01000037.1 GCA_002691345.1 Synechococcus sp. MED650
AAGCCCGTCGCAAGCGCTCTGAATACGCGATCCGTCTCGAAGAGAAGCAGAAGCTTCGCTTCAACTACGGCGTCTCCGAGCGACAGCTCGTGCGCTACGTGAAGAAAGCGCGCGCCCAGGAGGGTTCCACCGGAACCAACCTGCTCAAGCTGCTCGAGAATCGTCTCGACAATGTTTGTTTCCGCCTCGGCTTCGGCCCCACCGTGCCCGGCGCCCGTCAGCTGGTGAACCACGGCCACGTGACCGTGAACGGTCGTGTCACCGACATCGCCAGCTACCAGTGCAAGCCTGGCGATGTGATCGCCATCCGCGAGCGCAAGTGCAGCAAGAAGCTGGCTGAAGCCAACCTCGAGTTCCCCGGCCTGGCCAACGTGCCGACCCACCTCGAGCTGGACAAGGCAAAGNTGAGCGCCAAGGTCACCGCCCGCTGCGAACGCGAGTGGGTTGCCCTGGAAATCAACGAACTGCTGGTGGTGGAGTACTACTCCAGAAAGGTCTGATCCCAATCAGCACTTCGGTGTCCCCCGATGCGCAACCCTGGAAGCAGGGTTGCGTTTTTTTTTGGCTGATCCCCAGGCACTGCAGACGCTCACCAGCCATGACTGGCTCGGGCTGATTCACCCCGTGCTGATGATCCTGTTCGTTTACCCGGTTGTCGGGGCGACGATCAGGCTGGGAATCCTGGCGCGGGAACGGCGACTGCAGATCAATCCCATCGCTGAAACAGTGCCTATCGAGCATGCCCAACACGGCGCCTGGGTGACTGGCGGGATGCTGGTTGCGGTGCTGATCGGGCTGACCCACAGCCTCCGGGGAACCGGCCTCGTTCCACTGCTCCTGGCGGCAGCTGCGGTGCTGTTCAGTTTCGGGCGATTGCTCAGCACCCGCGCCATCTGGCAGCGGCTGCTCTGGGGGGGCGCCAGTTGGAGCGGCCTTCTGTTGCTGGGGTTGCAGCCCGAAGTGAAACGCCTGAGCGACATTCCTTGGAGCCCATGGTTCTGGCAATCCCACTTCTGGATGGGCCTGCTGCTCTGCGCTCTGATGCTCTGCTCCACCGCAATGCAACCGCTGATCGGCCGCAAAGCTTCAATCCGCAATCTGCACATCAGCCTCAATCTTCTTGTGGCCTTGCTGCTGGCGATGCAAGCGATCTCAGGGACAAGAAATCTTCTGGCAGCAATCCCTTAGATCATTCATTTCTACAAAATCGTTAAAAACAACAGCGCAATCATTCGAGACTCTTGAGCTCAATCAATCCGATCGTTCGGCTGGCGCATCCGTTCATATTCCTCAGTTGACAACAGCTTCAACCGAGCCTCAAAGTCCAACCGCTTGCTGAGGCGCACAAAGCCGAGGAAGGAATGAATACCGATCCAGAACCCGCCGAAAAGCAGAAGCACCAGGCTGTCCTTGGACGCCCCCACCGCTGCAATGAATCCGGCCGTGGCTGCCCCAGCCAGCAGTGCACTCAACAGCAGGCGGCCGAAACGTTTCACAAGATCTAACGGGTGCCGGGGTCCACGGCTGGGGCCGCGTTGAGATCCAAGCCGTCTGCCAGTTGTACGCCACGGCGATGGAGCGCCCGCAAAGCACGCCGTTGAAATTCGCGCTCGGTGGTCCACTGCTCACCGGCCCTGGTGATCAGCAACACCTGCATGTGAACACCCAGGGCAGACGTGCGCTTCACACCGCGCAGCACCGGCTGGCTGATCAAACGACTTCCCCAGATTGGATCGTGCTGGAAGGCATGAATTTCAGCATTCAAAACGCGATACACAACCTCCAGGTCGATCTGTCGATGGGAAATCAGCAACGTCACCAAACTGCCGGAACGAAGTTTGGTGTGATTGCGCATCTGAAGGATCGCTGCGTTGTTGAGGATGTTCACCCGCTGATCCAGACAGCGGATCTGAGTGCTGAACAGCCCCACATCCATCACTTCACCTTCAACACCATCCACCTCAACCCAGTCGCCGATGGCGCAGCGATCTTCCAAGAGCATCAGCAACCCTGCTGAAAAATCCCGCAAGACGCCCTGAAACAGAAAAGCCAGAGCACCCAACAGAGCTCCTCCGGCGAGCAGAAGGGATGCAGATGAGGAGCGAACCCCCGGGATATCCAGGACAATCCACAAACTCACCAACAACACCCCCATCACATTGATCAGACGATGCACAACCCGCACCAGGCTGCGGTAGCGCTGCTGACGGCGGGCCTGCTCNTGCTGCGGCACATCCACATCGGCCATCCACTGNCGCAGCAGNAAGGTGCTGAGGCTGCGCAGAAGAAAGCTGGCCAAGGTGAGCGTGAGCAGCTTGGCAATCGCAAACGACGGCTGCAGCATCAGTTCAATCGCCAGGGGCACCTGACCGGGAACGGAGCTGACCCCCAGGGCCAGCATCAGCACCAGTTCGGTGATCATCAGCATCANAAGCGCAATGGTGAACGCCTGCTCGGCATGCAGGCGAATCTCCACCCGCTTCAGGCGATGCCGCTGCTCCAACAGCTCNCGTTGCAGGCGGGTGATCCGTTGGCGCATCCGATTCCAGAGCACCGTGGTGGCCACCACCAGCAGAGCAAGACAGGCCTGAATCACGATCACGATGCGGATGCGACGCATCAGCTGGCGCGGTGAAGTCGCCNGGCGGGCATGGTTCAGCCGTCGCTGCAGGCGTTCACGCCAGGCCTGGGCCAGCTCCAATTCTTTGGCGCCATGGATCTCTGCATCGGCTCGGGTCACCGTCAGAAGTGGGAACGGCTGATCGCGGCCTGGCAGCAGCGCAGCCAATTCGTAAGGCCCGGTACCAGTGCGGATGACCACCAGTTTCAGGGGATCGCCTGAACGGGCCAGGCCATAGCGCTGACTCGCGGAGCACATCCGGTCTGGNGCCTGCAACAGGGATTCCACCATCCACTCACTAACCCGCTCACTGAAACTGCAGAGCTGATTGGGGTCGTAAAGGGCCCGCAGGTTCCCCTCGATCACCTTGGCCCGCGTGGAGGCCGCGATGGTGGTGCGCTCACCGAGAGGAACCGGGCTGGCAACGCTGATCGCTGGCACCCCAAGGATGCGCACTTTGGCCAGTTCGAATTTGCCCTCCAGGGTCTGATCGAGCTGATCTTGAGCCGAACGCGGATCCTCCAGCTGCGGCATGAAATCCATCAGGTAAGCCCTGCTGGCCATGGGGACGATCAACAGCCCCAACACAAGGACCAGGCTGAACAGGATCGGGCGACGGCACCAATGCACCACAGCGGAGGGTCAATGGACCCTCATGATGCGGTTGATGCCCACGGTTGAGCCAGCTCCCGCCGCAACCANGGAAGGCTCAAGCCGATCACATTCGAGTAGCAGCCGTCCAAACCATCGATGCACAACCCNCCGCGACCCTCAAGGGCGAACCCACCAGCGCATTGCAGCGGTTCACCACTGGCCACATAAGCCTCGATCTCGGCCAACTTCAGCGGTGCAAACCGCACCACGGTTTCCACACAGGCCAACACCGGGCTNTGCCCACGGGGGANCAGGCAATGGCCGGTGAGCAACGATCCATGGCCTCCCGCCATCTGTTGCCAACGCTGGATCGCTTCCGCCGGGTCGGACGGTTTACCGAAAACATGCCCCTCAAAACACAGCACGGAATCACAACCCAGCACCGCTGAGATCTCGGCATCGCCGGCAGGGTCAAGTGTCTGAACCACCGCGGCTGCCTTGGCCTGAGCCAGCAGTTTCACAAGCTCGGCTGGATCGTCATGGTGAATCTGCTCTTCATCCACACCACTGACGCGGACCCGATGCGGAATCCCNGCCTGCTCCAGCAATCGACGGCGGGCCGGGGAGGCGGAGGCAAGCAGGAGCATGAACAACACACCACCGAACAACGCTCCGTAGGCTGCCAGGGACGAGAGGCTTCGCCATCGCTCACCCCACAGACCTGTTGGATCAACGCAGCCGAAACCGGGCGTTCCGGACCATGGCGTGCCTGCCCTTCAGCAATGCCCTTTACAGGGATCTGCAGCACCAGGGGTTGGATGCCAATGATCTCTGGCGTGATCCATCACGCTATGGCCGAAGTCAGCGCTGGTTCCGGAGCAGCGAGGCCCTGGAGGATGACCTCCGCTGGCTGATCAACGTGGGAGTGCTGCGTCGGGAAGTNGATGGCCAGGGGCTCACCAGTCGATTCAGGCTCACGCCCCTGGGCCGCCAGCTTCTGGATGAGGATCCAGTGCTTCTGCAGCGTCAGATCCCGATGCTGGATCGCCTGCGTCACAGCCTGCGTCGGCGTTGGCCGTTGTGAGCTGCGCCACCCCAAGGCCGCTGATGGTGCTGGGCACATCGAGCGGAGCGGGCAAATCGCTGATGACAGCAGCCCTCTGCCGTGTGCTGCAGCGACGGGGTGAACAAGCCCTGCCCTTCAAGGGGCAGAACATGAGCAACAACGCCTGGGTGGATGCCGAAGGCGGCGAGATGGCCTACTCCCAGGCGATGCAGGCCTGGGCGGCCGGGTTGGAACCATGCTGTGCCATGAACCCTGTGTTGCTGAAACCNCGAGGAGACAGCACCAGTGAGGTCATCCACGGCGGCCGCAGTGTNGGCACCGCCAGAGCCGAGCATTACTACCGCGACTGGTTCCAGCCGGGCTGGCACGCNATCCGNGAGGGTCTCAGCTCNCTGCAGCAGCAATGGCCGGGTGGCCGGTTGGTGCTGGAGGGNGCTGGAAGCCCGGTGGAGGTGAACCTCCAACGCCGCGACCTCACCAACCTCCGTCTGGCCCAGTATCTGCGCGCGAACTGTTTACTGGTGGCCGACATTGAACGGGGTGGGGTGTTTGCCCAGATCGTGGGAACCCTGGCTCTGCTTCGACCGGTGGAACGCCCTCTGATCAAAGGGATCCTGATCAACCGCTTCCGCGGCCGACGCGAACTGTTCGATGAGGGNCGGAGCTGGCTGGAGCACCACACCGGAGTTCCGGTACTGGGCGTGATGCCCTGGCTCAACGACCTCTTTCCGCCAGAGGATTCCCTGGATCTGCTGGAACGCAAACCCAACCGTGGGCCCACCGATCTGGAGATCGCAGTTTTGCGGCTGCCCTCGATCAGCAATTTCTCCGATCTNGACCCTCTTGAGGCNGAACCCAGCGTGAGGCTGCGTTGGGTTCAGCCTGGCGAATCGCTGGGGGAACCCGATGCNGTTGTTCTGCCGGGCAGCAAGCAGACACTGCGGGATCTATCCACCCTCAATAACAGTGGGTTGGGGCACCAGTTGCAGAGCTATGCCCAAAGAGGTGGATCCGTTTTGGNNATCTGCGGCGGCATGCAAATGCTNGGGGAANACCTCCAGGATCCCGAGGGATTGGAAGGGGAGGGAGAAGCNGCNAGCGGNCANGGCCTGGGATTNCTGCCCATCCGCACCACGTTCATTCCTGCGAAAACCACGCGGCAAGTAGAGGTGGCGGCAAGCTGGCCTGAGCACTGCACCCTGAAGGGCTTTGAGCTCCACCACGGCCGCACCGAGTTGGTGGAAAAATCAAATAGACAGACGGTGTATCCCGTGAGCTCATCGGAGCCGATCGGCTGGGTGAGCCAACCCCACAGCGGATCGGTGATAGGCACCTATCTGCATGGCGTGCTGGATAACGGGTGCTGGCGGCGACTGTGGCTCAACCAGCTCCGCCGAAGACGCGGGCTTGATGAACTGGCAATCCTTGAGATGCACCACACCGAGCACCGGGAGCGGTTGATGAACCGACTGGCAGACGCGTTCGAGCAGCATGTGAACCTCACCCCGCTGCTGGAGCCATGACCACCATCGCCGTGCAATGGCCAAGTGGAACGACAACAGAAGCGACCGTTGGCAATGATTGGCTCGTCGCTGCTTCGGCTGCGGGGGTGAGCATTCCCACGGGTTGCCTGGGCGGCAGCTGCGGAGCCTGTGAAATCGAGGTGAACGGGAAGGTGGTTCGCGCCTGNATCAGCACCGTGCCCGCCTCAAAATCAGCGAAACTCACGGTCGAATTCGCGACCGATCCNACCTGGTGAAACAGCTTCGCCTGAGCCTGATAGCCCTGATCACGGGCAGCTTGAGTGGCGCGGCAGTGGCCATGGTGATCGGACTGATCGGGTGGATCAGCCAACAACTCTGGGGTGATCCCGTGCTGGAGGGACTGGATCAAACACTGCCGCTGGCCTGGACTTTGCCGGTTTGCGGCGGCTTCGGCCTCNTNNTGGCGCTGCTGCANCGCCGCGGCCCTTCCACCCTGCTGCCCGAACTTGGCGAGACCTTGCANGATCTGCGGCATCCNGAAACGGCTCCGAAACGGGATAACGTCCGCGCGATCATTGGCGCGGCCCTGGCCCTGATCGGTGGTGGNAGCATCGGGCCGGAAGCCCTGATGAGTCGGCTCGCCGCCCTGATCAGCCAGCGGATCTGGAGAGGGCGAGATCACGCACTTCGGGAAGCGACGCTTGCAGGCAGCCTCGGGTTNTTCGGCGCNCCGCTGCTCGGAGGTGCCGTGGTCNGCGCGGAATCCTCAACATCACCTCGAAACGACGTGNTGAAGCGCTGGNTGCCNGGAANNCTNGGNGGCNTNGCNGGNTTNGCNGCNTTCCATGGCATCGGCGCGGCCACCGGCGGCTCCCTTCAGCGTTTGCCCTACGTCTGGCCCACCAGCATCAGCGAAGACATCGGCACCNTGAGCGCCGGCTTGATTGGCGGGGGGATCGGCCTTGGCCTGGGCTGGCTCCTGCAGCACTGGCGACATTGGCTGGACAAGCAACAGCTACTCGCGCGATGGGCCTGGTGGCCCCTGCTNACAGGCCTNCTGATCGGGGCCTGCATGCACTGGCTGCCGCTCGTGCCCTTCGCCGGGGAAGAGCAGATGCGCCCANTGTTGGAACAGAGCGACAACCACCCGGCCTGGCTGCTGTTGCTCTCAGGCTTGGTGAAGCTGCTGATGCTGGGACTCTGCTTGGCCACTGGCTGGCGCGGCGGCATTTTCTTCCCTGTGTTTCTGATCGCNTGCGCCACCGGCACGGCATTGCATCAACTCATCCCGGATCTGGGAAGCCTCGGCAGCTGGTGCGGGGCCATCACCGGAGCGATGTATCGCTATCTGCTGCCAGGTCCCCTGGTGGTGCTGGTGCTCGGCCTTGCTCTACTGCAGGGTCATGGGGCCGCCGGCCTGCTGGTGGGCCTGGCTATNGCACATTGGTTCCGGTTGGGGCCGGGGGCGGATGGTGGCCCTCCACCTCCCCCTGAAACACCCGACTCGCGCGGATATCCGCAGCCTCGATCGTGATCAGATCGTCTCGCGTCAGGGGTTGGCCCATGCGGGCAAACAAACGGTTGGCCTGACGCAGNCGGGCCCGATCCAGCGCATTGCGAATCGATCGGGCGTTGGCAAAAAACGGCANCTGACGTCGACGGGCGACGTACTCCTCGAACGTTTGTGTGGCGTCGACACTGAAGCGGTAGTGCTGAGCCTCCAGCAGCAGTTCCGCAATTGCCATTAGCTCAGTGTCGCTGTAATCCGGGAAATCGAGATGGTGAGCCACCCTTGAGGAGAGGCCTGGATTGGAGCTGTAGAACGTCTCCATCCGGTCTTTGTAACCGGCAAAAATCACCACNACNTCGCTGCGTTGACTCTCCATCTCTTGCAGGAGAATCTCAATCGCCTCGGCGCCGTAATCGCGTTCGTTGTCTGGTTTGTAGAGGTAATAGGCCTCATCGATGAACAGCACTCCCCCCTGTGCACGCTTGATCATCTCCTTGGTTTTGGGGGCGGTATGGCCCACGTACTGCCCCACCAGGTCATCGCGGGTGGCCGTCACCACGTGGCCTTTGCGGAGGTAGCCCAGGCGATGCAGGATCTGCGACATCCTTTGGGCCACGGTGGTCTTGCCGGTGCCGGGATGGCCGGTGAACGACATGTGCAAACTGGGCGCAGTGCTGGGNANNTCCAGTTGCTGCCGCGCCTGATCCACCAGCAGCAGAGCCGCAATCTCACGGATCCGCGTCTTCACCGGCGCCAGCCCGATCAGATCCCGATCCAGTTGGTCCAGCACCTCCGCCACGCCAGACTCGGCATAGGTCGCCGCCAGATCAACCGAGGAGGGCATCGATCTCGGCGGCGAAGGCATGATCCGCNTCNCTCAACTGGGCTCCNTCCCCCTCGTCATCCGGTCTGAGGGTGATGTTCACGTACGTTTTGCCGAAGCTGATGTCNGGAAAGCGCTGGGTCGCCTCGCTGTATNCGCCGAGCTTGTCGAGGAAATCCCGGGTGGCGCTGTAGCTCTCGAACTCAAACCGCCGCTCCAGGCAGACCGGGCGCTTGCGTTCCTGCCACTGATCCATCGTCGCCTCTGGTCCTGCCAGAAACCTAGAGGAGAGCCACCCGCTGGCAGCCCATCAANCGACCCGACCAAGACTCGGCGTAGGCCCGATTGGCGGCCTGCTGNTCTGGATCNTCGGTGTCGAGTGGATGGGGCATCGTTCCGGCGATGGCCGCGTTGGTGACGCAAAACATCGACTTCTGAAAGCTGATGCAGATCTGCACGTGCACATCGGTCTGTCCGCGGCCGTTGTGGTCGTACCAGCCACTCAGTTCCTCCGGAAGATGGCGGTACATGTCTTGCATGCAGAGGCTGGGGGGNATCCCNGCTCCCATGCTCGGGATCGGATCGGCATACAANGCGCCGTACTTGAAATCACTGATATCGGGTGAGATCTGACGGGCCTGGGCGTTGTAAGAGACCGTGCCCAAGAAGGGCATCCCTCGGAAGAANACCGCTTCCACATACGGCACNGCCACATCCATCAGGAANGTNAGACCNGCCTCAGGGGGAAGAACCCAGATCTCCTCACCGCCAATCGTCACCTTGTATTCGATCGGACTCCCCGCGGCCGTNACCAGGCCATCGCGAATGTGATGCACCACATCGTTGACGCATACAACGTCCTTGATCGCATAACGGCGGGCCAGATCGATGAAGATGTCGCTCATCACCCGCCAGAACAGACCCAGGCAGTAAATGGTGGTGAGGGAACGGATCGCCTCTGGCGCGAAATCCGGATACAGCNGGTTGTTCAGGGCCAGCAATGGATCGCGCGCTGACTTGCGCTTGATGATCNGCTGGCAGGCTTCAGCGAATTCAGGCGTATCCAGATAGGCATCCAGGCCACCCGTGCCATGCCAGAACATCGCCTTCTGGCAGTACTCGGCATATTCGAAATTGATGCGATCACCCTTGAGGTGATCCCACANGCGCTTGAGATTGAAGCCCTCATGGAAGAAGCGGAACACCGGAAAGGGATTGAGCATCTGCTTTTCTCCCTGATCCACCAGGTTCTTGCTGTAGGCATCAAGCACCAAGCCGTAACTCTCCAGCACGTTCACCACCTGCAGCAAGTGGTCGGGAGTGTCCTTCAGCAGCGGCGTNTCACTGAGCAGACGCCGGATCAGCTCGTCTTGATCCGGCAGCACGGGCGGTGCAAGCGAAGGTGCAGACGTTGTGGTCATGACAGATGTCCGTTGATCAGGCTGAGACCAGTGGTCGCCGCTTCACTGAGGTTCGACAACAGTTCAGGGGCCAGGCCAAGGGCAAGAACNCCNAGGCTCAGGGCGATGGCTGGCACCTGTTCNCGTAAAGCCACCCGATCGAGAATACGGGGATTGATCACCTCACCGGAGGCGATCGCCAAACGACCAAAGAAGGCTCGATTCACCAGCAGCAGGAAATACACCGCCGTNAGGCCGGAACCCACCATGGAAAGCANNGTTGCCAGGGGGAAAGCCTGAAGGCTGCCGCGGAAGATCAAAAACTCCGAAATGAAGCCAGCCATGCCAGGAATCCCCGCGCTGGCCATCACGCCGATGATCATCAGGGAGCCCGTCAGGGGCAGACCCCGCTGAGGGTTGAGCAGACCCCGCAGCACATTGAGATCGCGGGTGCCGGTGCTGGCGTAGACCACGCCAACAACCAGAAACAGCACCCCTGAAATCAAGCCGTGGCTGACCATTTGAAACAAGGCACCCATCAGGCCCAANGGGGTGGCAGCAGCGGCAGCCAGCAGCACATACCCCATGTGGCCAACAGAGCTGTAGGCCACCATTCGCTTCATGTCGGTCTGGGCGATCGCCGCNAGAGAGCCATACAGCACCGAGATGGCAGCCCAACCCGCAAGCCAGGGTGCTGCCAGTTGCCAAGCCTCGGGGAACAGACCAAGACAGAAACGCAGCAAGCCATAGGTGCCCAACTTCAGCAACACACCGGCCAACAACACAGAAACCGGGGTGGAGGCTTCGGTGTGGGCATCCGGAAGCCAGGTGTGGAATGGGAAGAGGGGAATCTTGATGCCGAAACCGATCAGCAGCGCCCCCATCAGCACCAGCTGTGCCGTCATCCCCAGCTCGCCGGCCAAGATCGGCCGCAAGCTGAAGTCCATGGTTCCTGTCACGAAGGCGATACCCAGGAATGCCCCCAAAATGAGCATCCCTGAAACGGCTGTGACGATCAAAAACTTGGTGGCTGCATAGGCTCGGTTNGCNCCGCCCCATACGGCGATCAGCAGCCANAGAGGGATCAACTCCAGCTCATAGAAGAGGAAAAACAGCAGCAGGTTCTGGGCCAAGAAGGCGCCATTCACAGCACCGCTGATCACCAACAGCAGAGCGAAGTAGATGCGAGGGCGGTTCTCGATCTTGCGAGACGCAACCGCCGACACCAGACACAGCACNCCATTCATCAGCACGAGGGGCAGTGAGAGGCCATCCACCGCAAGGGCGTAGTCCAGGCCGATCGCATGCACCCATCGGGCTTGCTCGATCAGCTGCAGGCCGGCATCCCCGGCATCAAAGGGGAGCAGAAGGCCAAAGCTGGCCACACACTGGATAGCCAACAGCACGATCGTGACATCGCGCAGGCGCGAGCTGGAGGGGGATCCTGGCCAGAGGATCAACCCGAGGGCCCCGAGAAAGGGAATCAGCAGCAGAAGGGAAAGCAGCATCTCTGGGCGATCAGGTGAGGAACCAGCTCACCGAGGTGAGGAAGAGAACAATGGCCACCAGCACCGTGAGCACATAGGACTGGCTTTGCCCGCTGACACTCAACTTGAGGCTGTCAGCGCTGGAGAGCGAGAAGCGGGCCACACCATTGAGAAGCCCATCCACCACAGTTCGATCGAACCAGAACGCCAGCCTTGAGAAGCCAGCCACCACATTGACGATGGTGAGGCGATAGAAGCGCTCGGTGTAGAAGTCGTAAGCAAGGAGATCTTGCAACCAGCGCAACAGTGGGTTGAGAGAACGCGACCANGCCTTGCTCAAGGGCAGAAGCGCACCAACCAGCAAACCAACCAAACCACTCGCCACCACCAGCGCAGCGGCCCAAAGCGGGAAAGCCAACAAGCCTTCGAGGGATTCAAGCCGCACCAACAGAACCGGCGTGATCAGCACGATCACCGTGAGGGCAACCATCGGAAGGGCCATCTGCCAGTTCACCTCGGCTGCCCGACGCGATTTGATCAGTGAATTGCCCATGAATACATGCCGGAACACACGCACCAGACCCAGAGCGGTGAGGGCGTTGGTGAGCAGGAACACCGCCATGAAGGGAACCGAGCGCACACTGAGCAATTCGATCGATTGCGCCAGCGCTAGAAAGCCACCCAGAGGTAAGAAGCCCACGAGACCAGCAGCTCCCACGAGATAAGCCGTGGTGGTTGCGGGCATTCGGCTACCCAAACCACCCAGCTCTGTGATGTCCTGGCAATTGGTGGAGGCAATGACACCACCGATGCTCATCGAGAGCAAGGCCTTTGAAACGGCGTGGGTAAACAGGAGGAGTAAGGCCAGTACAGGGATCTGGAGGGCGATTGCAATGAAAACGAGCCCCATATGGGCTGTTGTGGAATACGACAGCGTGCGCTTGATATCCACCTGGGCCAGCGCCACAAGAGAGCCACCGATGGCNCTGATCGTGCCGATCACCAACATCACACCGATCGCAACTGGAGAGAGCTGAAGAATCGGCATCACCTTCAGCAGAACGATGGCGCCACAGGTGACCACCACGGAATTGCGAAGGATGGACGCCGGATTCGGGCCCTCCATCGCCTCNTCCAGCCAGAGGTGCATCGGGAACTGGGCACACTTTCCGGTGGGTCCGGCGATCAACCCCAGGCCCAGCAACGTGGCGGCNAGCGGTGAAAGGCTGTCCTGGGCAGCCCAGGCATAGAGATCGTTGAACCCCATCACACCCGAGTAGCTGCAAAGGGCCACAACACCCATGAGCAGCAGCACATCACCAACGCGCTTGGTGAGGAAGGCATCCCGGGCTGCAGTCACCACAAGGGGTTGGGCGTACCAGAAGCCCACCAGCAGATAGGTCGACAGCGTGAGCATCTCCAGCAGGAAATAGCTCTGGAACAGGGAATCGCTGAGCACCACNCCGCTCATGGCGCCTTCAAAGAAACCGAGAAGAGCAAAGAAACGAGCCAACGCCCATTCCTTATCCATGTAGCCGAGGGAATACACCTGAGAGAGCAAACTCAGGCCGGTGATCAGTTCCAGGGCCACCAAATTGGTGAGCGAGAGGCTGAAGCTGATATCCAGCTCAAGATCAGCAACCGTGAGCCATGGGAAAGCAAGATCAACAGGACCTGACTGAAAGACCTGCTGAAGGATCAAGCTGCCGTGACCGAAGGCCAGAAGGGTCAGCAGGATGTTGANGTAAGCGGCGGGNCGGTGCGCATCACGGCGAAACCAGCCAAAGGACCAGGGAAGTGAGACAAGCATCCCGACGAATCCATAGAGAGGAATCAGCCAGGCNGTCTGGATAGGAAGCGAGAGCTCCGGAGTCAAAACGGCGAGCGGGATGGAGATCGGGCTGGTCGTTGGTTGGGGGGCGAATCTAAGTACAGAGCCAGGCTTTGGGCGCTCTTTGTGAACCGCTGTAGCGCAACCGTTGTGGTATCAGAGNCGACGCATCGCGCCGCTGGCNGCCAGGGAAGGCTCCACCTCCTGGTGAGGACGNGCAATGATGTGGGCCGCAACGAGACCNTCGCCAACGCGCTCACANGCATCGGCACCGGCTCGAACAGCGGCATTCACCGCACCGGTTTCCCCNCGCACCATCACGGTGACGTAGCCACCGCCCACAAACTCACGGCAGATCAGGCTGACTTCAGCGGACTTGGTCATCGCATCAGCCGCTTCAATCGCTGGGACCATGCCACGGGTTTCGATCATTCCCAAGGCAATGCCCTTCACAGACGGTGTTGGGGCAGCAGAGGTGGCCGCAGGCTTGGCAATGGAACCCGATCCACCGGTGGATGCAGCCGAATTACGGCGGGTGGTGGTGCCTCGAGCTGGAGTCGACGTCGGAGCGGGGCTAGGAGCCGGGGCAGGCGTGGCCACTGGCTTCACATCCACCGTTTTGCTGGCAGCTGCCGTGCTGCGGGTGGTGCGGCGTCGGGGGGTGGGGGAAGGAGTGGCCATGGGTCAGAGAAGGTGGAAGCGGAACGGAAACGACGGAAGGAGGGGAGCTCCCTATCCGTCCGGATTCCAGTGGTCAATGATGCCGCCGATGGTCAAATCGGTGAGCACCTTGTTGTCTGGGCAGGCATGCCGGGCGGCGGAGCCGCTGGCGGTGAACACCCAGTTGCCCTCACGGGCACCAACGGGGTCCACAGCCACCAGCTTCTTGCCTTTGTTGTTCTTGAGAATCCGCAGATGCATGTGATCCAGACCGGCGACCCGGAATGTGCACACCAGAGTTCCCATCACCTGCATGATTTCCATCAGCTGGGTGAACCTCCAGGCGGTGGCGTTGTCGGAGCTGATGTTGGGGCCGGAGCCGGAGCAGACGTCTTCGGAGGATCCGGTTCCCAGTGATCGATGATCCCCACGATGGTGAGGTCACTGGGATACGACTTACTGCCAGCAGCTTCACGGGCGGCAGAGCTGCTGACGCAGATCACCCAGTCTCCAGGTTTCGCACCCACCGCATCAACAGCCACCTTCTTGGCGCTGCCGTCCTGCACCACCTGAAGATGCTTGTGCTCGAAATCCGGGATGCGGTTCGTTGAAACGAGCGGCTTGATGACCTTGACGATGAGCATGATCAGTGAGCCTCCTGGATCTGAGGGTCGAGGGTGGAACCGACGACCTCGGCTGGAGCCGTCTGGTTGCGATCGCGGATGGTGAGGCAGGTATGAAGCAAGCCATCCTTCACCAGATCGGAATAGCGATCGGCAATGGCCTGATTGACGCGCTGGCAATCAGCGATGGCGCGCTCGCGGGCACCGGGCACGCGCCCGGAGTAGTCAAAACGAACCACCACAGGGATCGGTAGATCCCTCGACACATTCAGACCCCGGAAGATCTTCACGCCCACATCGAGATCAGGTGCCCCCTCTTCAACCGTGTCGAGATGGGCGAAATAAGTGAGGTTGCGCAGATGAACTTCCTTGAAACCGATCCCGACGCCGATGAAGCGTTCAGCGTGCCCCGCATCCGGATAAGGAGCACCGTGCAGATCCTGCACGTAATCAATTTGGGAGATGTTGTTGGCAAGCAAACGGGTCACGAAGGTGGTCATCCCCGGATCCATCGCCGCAGGAGCAGCGGCTTCCACCGCTTCGGCAATCTGAGCCATGGCTTGGTCGGCCGTCATCGAAGCCGTTGCGGCATGGAGCTCCCTGGCACAGAGCCACTGATCCAGCACCATCTCGCTGTCGCGACTGGGCGGATGCACGCGAATCGCATCCGTATCGGTATCGAGGCCAATCAGGAGAAGATCAACCGAAGCACCACAGCAGAAACTGTTTTCAACAGCTTCACGGAAATCGCGCAGACGCTGAAGACCTGCAGCAGCAGCAAGTTCATCGTTGCTGCCATGGGCAGCACAACCCTGGTGCAACGGATCAACTGAACTGAAGTGGTAGGTGACCACCTTCAGATATCGGGTGGGTTCCGTGGATTGATTCGGAGCTCCTTCCCGATAGCGCCGGTGCTCAGTCTTCACCCAGCGGTTGACGGTGTTTTCCACATCGAACATCGCGCCGGCATGGGAACGGCGGCGCACCGCACTGAAGGGAATGCGCAAGGCGTAGGCCACGGTGTGGGCCAGACGGCCATCGGCGCAGGGGCTCACATCGAGCAGATGGATGCCGCAATCAAGCAGAAATTGCTCGAAATCCCTGGCGGCGGCACTGCCAGCGGCCCCATCAAGCGGGTCGTCCTGGAAAAAACGATCACTG
>NZHI01000038.1 GCA_002691345.1 Synechococcus sp. MED650
TCTAAAGCCTAAAAAAGTATCTACAAATTGTTGTTCAATCGATACTTCGGCAATTTTTGCTCCATCGTTATTGTTATAGTCTAGCTTCATGTTTCCGCTGCCGACGAAGCGCTGATTTTCGGCTTCTCCAAGAAGTGAATCTGCCTTCCCTTTGAATTTAATGACGCCATCTTTCCCTGGGAATTGATCAATTTTAAAGGTTGTTATAAATTTTTCTACACCTCTTTTGTTAACTCTTCTTTTTGCTTTGAACTTGCCTGTGAGTGAATCGATTGAATCAAGCAAGCCGAAGTGGTTGATGTCTTGCAAGGCTTCTGATGTGGCTTGCAGTAAATTGGTTTTGCTCATTTGTATTTGGTTTAATAATCAATTGTATTGCTTTTTGTGTTAGTAATCGGAATCTTGTTGCTAATCTTTTTAAAGACGTTGCTTAGGGATCCATTGGGGCTTAGGATTTGTAGATGGATTTTATGGAATTGAAGGTGTAAGTTGGCTGACTGAGTTTTTTGTTGAATGAGGTTGAGGTGGGATTCTTCACTTTTCAAGAAATTGATCGGTTTTTTGATTTACGACTTTGTTTGTTTCTTTATGTTTTTGTTGGGGGCTTTGTGCAAGGCATAGCCCTACTGCAATATGGGCTTTCGAGAACATGATGAACTTCGCTTTGGAGTGCTCCGCCCAGCAATTAATGAATTCCATCTTGAACCAACATTCGCTCAAACTTAGAGAAGCTGGTCACCGTTTCTGCGGTGGAATTAGTTAATCAGGTATCAATGGTGAGGTTTCTGTGGAGTGTGATCCCTCGCTCAGTGACGTGAATTTCTCCCAATTCTCCAAGAGTGTTGACGTCGATGGATGATGTGGATTCAGGTTGACTGAGCCCCGCAGGTGTAATGACTTCAAAGCCTTTAATGGTCATAGCAGCCCGGTCGTCCGATAGGCGGTAAGACATCTTCTCCTTTTCAAACTCATAGGTTCCAGGGGGAAGTTTAAGAGTGTCTGATCCTTTGCCGCCATGGATCACTGTTTGGTCACCGAATCCCAGAAGTTCGTCCGTTCCATTCCCCAGGGTAATTTTGCCGTTTCCATCCAGTCCTCCAGCCAGGAGATTGATCTTGTCAGCTCCTTTGCCTAATTTAATCCGTCCGTTGTTATGAAGTGCAGTATGTGCTTCCTCCGTTACCAATTTGATCTGGTCATTCCCTTTGCCGGTGATTAATGATCCTTCCACCGTCAGAGCAACTCCATCCGAATTGCTGAAGGTAAGCTGATCGTCNCCACGCAAGGTCTTGACTGTTGTGCTCCTGGCNACAAACCAGCCTTCGCTGGAATCTTTCGAGAATGAGTTGATGACGTCAGCTTTTTGTGTCCACAAGCCAGATTGATCGGGTGAATTCCAACCATCTTCCGTTAACTGTGGCGTGGGGAGTTCGGTTGAATCTTGAAAGGTGAAAGTAACATCATTATTAAAGGCATGTACAGGCGGATCCTCCCGAAAATGATCAGGAAGGTGAACTTCCTTAANTGCCGTGTTGGCAAAAGCATTGTCTCCCAGATGAATAATCGATTCCGGAATTGTGATTTGNGCAAGTTTTGAACATTGTTCAAATGCACTAGCGCCGATCACNTGCACTGAGCTTGGGAAATCGACACGTTCAAGCTCAGGACAGTCGTAAAATGCNCTTTCTCCAATNTCNCNTACAGAANNNCCAAGTACCAAGTTATTTAGGATTCTGGCGTTGGAGAATGCCCGCTTGCCGATGGTTGTGACTGAATTGCCNATGNTGACAAAGCTGAGTGATCGTCCGTACTGGAAGGCGTAATCGCCAATGATCTCGACAGAGTCGGGAATAGTGAGACTCTTTAGGCTAAAAGGCGCGAAAAACGACTCTTTGCCAAGACTGACTAGTGATTCTCCAAAGTTAATATTTTCAAGATTGGTTGTGTACGCAAACCCTTGATCGCCAATGCTCAAGAGTGTGTCAGGAAAAATAACACTTTTGATCTCTTGGTTGCGCTCAAACTGGCCAGTCGTGACTTCGGTGGATCCCTCCTTGATCAAGAGTTGACCTGTGATCGGGTTGAATTCACTCTCCAAAGANGGCATTTATTGTATTTGATTTTGTCTAATATACACTAAACTAATCGAAATCAATCTTNTTTGTTCATTCTGAGAGTTAGCCTTTGCTGAGAATCCTGGCCATGCAGGTCCCTCGCAGCCTTCGGTTCGTTGAAGGTTTGTCTTCAGTCTTTGTAGGGATAATTGTTGGGAACAAAAAACTGCTCATTGAATGGTGGTCGCTTGTAGTCCCCCTGTTGGGGACGCTCCGGCATGTCGATTGGAGGAGGAGTCATGTCTTCGTAGGGGACTTTGCTCAGGACATGACGTAGGCAGTTCAAGCGGGCGCGGCGTTTGTCATTGGCTTCAACTGTGAACCATGGAGCCTCTGGAATATGGGTTTTGGAAAACATGGTGTCCTTCGCTTTGGAGTACTCCACCCAGCGATTCCTGGATTCAATATCCATCGGGCTCAGTTTCCAGCGGCGCTCTTCACAGTCGATTCGTGATTGAAAGCGCTTTTCCTGTTCCTCATCGTTGATTGAGAACCAGTACTTGAGCAGCAGGATTCCATCCTGAACCAACATTCGCTCAAACTGGGGGCAGGCCACATAGAACTGCTCCACCTGCTCAGGTGTGGCGAAGCCCATCACCTTTTCCACCCCNGCNCGGTTGTACCAGCTGCGGTCGAACACNACAATCTCGCCCGCGCTTGGAAAGTGCTCGACGTAGCGCTGGAAGTACCACTGGGTCTTCTGTTGATCAGACGGTGTTCCAAGGGCCACCACCCTGCAACCTCGAGGATTCATCGGTTCGGTCAGGCGCTTGATGGAGCCACCTTTTCCTGCGGCATCCCGTCCTTCGAACAGGATGATCATCCGGAANCCGGTCGCCTTGATCCAGTACTGCATTTTGACCAGTTCCGACTGAAGCTTGGCCAGCTCCTTTTCGTAGCTCTTTTTCTCCAGGCGCTTGTGATCGCTGGAAAANCCTTCTTGCAGTTCGATCAGNAGTTCCTGGGGGTGGTCGACGTCTCCATCGCTGTGATCAAGAGCTTCGAGCACGGATGTCATGTCGTGCTTGTTGTTTTTGCTCATGGTCGCTGGAGAGGGCACACCCTTTTTCTGCCAGTTCTTGGCAGATGGCGCATGTGCTTCTTATGTTCTTTGCGGATTTCGCGTCNTTTTGGGACCATCCAGCGGAATGTGCAGCACAACCGCAAAGCATCCTGGGGTGTCGTTCGCTCCCTCTTGAAAACTCACTCTTCCGTTCAGGCTTTGGGCCACATGGCTCACGATGGCGAGGCCTAAACCACAGTGGCCTTGGGANCCTCTTGCATTATCAAGGCGTTGGAATGGTTGCAGTGCCCGAGAACGCAGATCCTCAGGAATGCCGGTTCCCTGATCCCATACGGCGATCTCGATCGTGTCAGCGTCTTGGCGAAGGGAGATCACGATCGGCGNTTTGCCGTAGCTGAAGCTGTTGTCGATCAGGTTGGTGATGGCTCGTCCCAAGGCCACGGGTCTGATCCATCCCTGGAGAGGTTCGACCTGCAAGTGGAGTTCGTCCGCTGAGTATCCAGCGGCGAGTTCAGCCAGCCATTGGTCCAGTGGACAGTGCACCAGCTCTTCGCGCTCTCCAGCCCCGGCGTACAGCAGAAACTGACCTGTGATCCGTTCCAGGGATTCCAAATCANNGCTGCAGCGTTGTCGCTCTGCGGCATTGAGCGATGGCAGCGACATCCGGAACTGCAGCCGGGTGATTGGCGCGCGCAGATCATGGGCGATGCCGCCAAGCATCGTGGCTCGTTCCTGGCGGTTGGCTTCCAGCCGTTGCACCATGGCGTTGAACCGTTGTGCAAGGCGCTGGACCTCCGGTGCCCCCAGTTCAGGTACAGATTCCGGCTCATGTGCTTTGCCGACTCGCGCCAGAGCCTGCTCAAGACGTTGCAGCGGCCTTGCCACTTCCAGGAGCAAGTAAAGAACGCCGGTGTTCACAATGGATCCAACCAGTCCCAACAGAAGCAGCGTTGGCTCTGGAGGCCAGCTGCTGGCCATCGGTAGCTGGCTGCGTAGCCACACCGGCTCGAGCGGTGAAACCAGCTCGATCCACACCTCTGGTTGTCCGGATCGGNTTGGTGCCGGTTTGAGTTGAGGGCAGTGACTCAGTCGACTGCAGAGCACTTGCTGCAGTTCAAGGCGCCGCCGTGTCAGATCGCCACGGTCATCAACCGGAGCCGATGGATCTTCACTCACGGTGAGCTCAAGCCCAGTGAGCTCACGAATCAAAGCTGGTGGGTAGCGCTCCAGGGTGAGTTCGGTAAGTCGAACATTGAGAGCGAGATCCCTTCCGAGTTGTTGGNTTTGGAACCGTTCCAGTTGCCTGCCAAACAGGGCCTGAAGCAGGAGGACNGCAAGGATCCAGCTCCCCAACAATGTGCCTCCCCAGAGGCTGATGCGAAGAAGCAGTTGCCTCAGGCGGAATGGCCTGTCCATGTCAACGGCTGCGGGGTGTGCCGTCCGGTACAAAGACGTAGCCGTATCCCCAAACCGTCTGCACGTAGCGGGGGCGGGTTGGATCAGGTTCCACCAGCTTGCGAACCCTGGACACCTGCACATCCATGCTTCGGCTGTCGGTTTCGCTCCCGGGCCCACGCGCCAATTCGATCAAGCGTTCCCGCGAGAGAGGCCGATGAGGGTGTTGCACGAAGGCAGCGAGAAGACTGAATTCTCCGCTGGTGATCACCACTGGCTCATTGTTTTGCAGCAGGGTTCGGGCTGAGAGGTCCAGCGTGTTTGTTCCGAAGCTGACTCGCTCTCCTTCCGCCACTGGCGTACCGGCCGGCATGGTGTTGCGCCTTCGCAGAACCGCTTCAATCCGAGCGGTGAGTTCCCGGGGAAGAAAAGGCTTGGCCAGGTAATCGTCTGCCCCCTGCTCGAGGCCAATGATCCGATCGACGCCATCGGCGCGTGCTGTAAGCATCACCACCGGTAGATCGTCGCCTGCATCCCGCAGGCGTCTCAGCGCCGTAAGACCGTCATCTCCNGGGAGCATCAGGTCGAGCACCACCANATCCGGTCGTTGACACTCCAAACGTGCCTCCAGCTGCTTTACATCACAAAGGCAGCGCACGTCGTACCCCTGATCGATCAGGTAGGTGCCCACCATCTTGCGCAATTCCGGATCGTCATCCACCACCCAGATCTTGTTGTCGCGCGCCATGCCAACCCCCGGCTGGGCTGATCGTATGCAGTTGGTCGACTGATGTCCCTGTTTGGTCTGACCCTGTCACAGCTGTGCGTCTTCGGGTCATGTCTCAGTCATCGGCAAGTTGGGTTCGTCTCCATAGGCTGGGTGTATGGCTGCACCGTCTTCCATTCCCCANTTGGTGGCGATTGCTCTGATGCTGTCGCCNTTGGCTGGAGAGGCAGCNCCTGGGGACCAGCCGGTGCGGGCCTACAGCTATCGCATGGAGACCCTGTTCATTCGGCTGGACACCAACCGCGATGGGCGTCTTGATGCCAGAGAGCTCGAAGGACGTCGAGCCTTGATTCGACGACTCAAGCGACAGACCAACCGCCCTTATCTGCTGTTGGAGGACATGCGCGGAAGCAGTGGCTCGCCGAATGGAAGGAGGCTCAAAGAACGCTTTCGTCGCGCGGATCGGGATCGGAATCGACGCCTGGATCGCACTGAGGCCAGCAGCATTCCATGGATCCGGCAGAACTTCGAAGCNNTTAGACCGTGACCGTGATCAGNCCGTCACGCTTCAGGAACTTTGGGGNNTGCAGCGATCTCTGGCCCCGCGTCAGCGTCGACCTTGAGCTGAAGGAAANAGCAGCAATCGGAGAAGNCGGATCAATCGCCAGAGTCCACCGAGCAACATCACAACAGCCAGCATCACCAAAGCGCCGATCAGCACCACAGCGGCGAGCCCGAGCATCGCCTCCAGCAGCTGTTGAACACCGCGAATCAGATCGGCAATGGCTTCGCTCACCAGCAGCACCACATCGATCCGTTCCGGGAGCTGCCAGAGCATCACACCGATTCCAGCAGCACCAACCAGCATCAACAGCACCACCATCAACTGGCGGACGACCATGCCAGTGGGGAATCGACGTTTGGCGCGGAAGACCCGACGGCGATCCNGATACAGGCTGCGGCTCNCTTTGTTCATGGCACGAGGGTGTAGCCNGCTCCCCGCATCCATCGTTCGAATTCAACCAGCACCAACTCGTTCGGGCAGTCAATCAATGTGAGGCTNCCCACGGTGCAGTCTCCATAACCGCTGTGGTGCAGTGTGAGGTGATATCCCGAACCACTCAGACCGCAGACTTCAGGATCGCTGCGCACAACGATGTCGAGGGATGCTCCGATCCGCGCCACCCTTCTTCTCAGGTCCGACCAACTGGATCCCATCCCTTGGATCTGATCTCATTACTAGAAGCGATTCTGAACCGTGTGGCTTCAGCGTCAACGGNCAGTGGTGGGTTCCGCCGGTGAAATGGCCTCTGTTTGGTTCGGGATCATCGGTTCGTTGGCTGGAGGGAGAGGTACGAACCAGGCGACGAGCACCGATGCTGTGAGGGCTAAACCGGCGAGCACAGGGCTGGCCCAACGTTCTTGCAGGGGAATGCGCTCGGCGATCTCATGACGACGCAGAGGGAGATCCTCCGGGAAAGACCAGGTGAGTTTGACCCGCGCATCCAAACGAAGTCTGTCGAGGCAGCGCACCAGGTCAGCTAATTCAGCGTCATCGAGCTGCAGTTGCAGCGGCTGCACCCCCTCACGGCTGCTGCGCAGTTCCAGTTGATGGCCCTTTTCATGTGGCCCGATGCTGACAAAGCCACCGTCTTGGCCAAAGCGCTTGCCAACACCGGACAGTCGGTGGCGTGCATAGGGCATGACCGCNGTCATCAGTGCTTCCAGATGATCACGGGTGCCCTCAAGTTCGGGCGCTCCAACGAGTTGAAGACGCCAGGCCGACAAGATGCCAATGGCATCCGCAGCCTGTTCTGCAGANAGATCCGGAAAGCCCTCAACCACCAAGCGTGCGGCGGTTTGCTCGTATTGATAGGTGGTTTTCAGCATCGTTTGCTCAGGGGGTGGGGTCGAGCAGNGTTGCGCGCAGTCGATCGATGCCTCCCGGACCGGCGCAAAAGGCCAGGGTGCTCACAAGCTGATGGTGAAGAGGGCCTGCTGTTTCGGCTNGTAGCAAGCGATTCACGGCTTCCCGGCGGAGGTTCATCCGCTCTTCGATCAGATCTCCGAGGCGATCTTTCAGCAGTTCCCAGCGCTGAAGAGTGAGTTGCTCCGGCTCACGGCTGGACAGCAGTTGGTGCAGCATCGGATAGAGGCGCTCCGCCATCGCGCAGACCAGACATATCAAGGATTCGGCGTCCACTGGATCCATCTGTTCCCGTCGCGTGGTGCGACGGAGCGGGTTGAGACACCGTCGCTTCCACAATTCGACTCGATTCGGGAATTGGGCTTGAAGGCCCATTTGCTGGCTGGTCCAGACCATGGCTTCACCGCCATTGAGATCGAGAGCCTCGATNGTCAGCAGAAGCAGGTCGAGACGCTCAATGCCCCGCCGGCTNAGGCGTGCGCCNCTTGTGGGAGCGCTGATTGTTGGAGCTTCTGTCATGGCTGCGATGATGGCAGGGGCCATGCCATTGCGTCACCTGGATTTGGATCTTCAGTCGCACATCCGCTCCATTCCCGATTTCCCAAAACCGGGAATCCTGTTTCGTGACATCAACCCNCTGCTTCGATCGCCGGATGCGATGGCCGAAGTTGTTCATCAGCTGGGTGCCGTTTGCGATCGCACNAAGCCGGATCTGATCGTCGGGATCGAGTCGCGTGGATTCATTGTTGGAGCGCCTCTGGCTCTCGAACGCCGGCTTGGTTTCGTTCCGGTTCGAAAGCCGGGCAAACTTCCTGGCGACGTGCTCGGCATTGATTACGCCTTGGAGTACGGCACCGATCGCCTCGAGATCCAGGCTGATGCCCTCCAGGGCGCACCAAGGGTTCTGGTGGTGGATGATCTTTTGGCCACCGGTGGTACGGCTGCTGCCACGGCTCGGTTGGTGGAACTGGCTGGAGGATGCCTTGTGGGCTTTGCCTTTGTGATCGAGCTTGATGGGCTTGGAGGGCGTCAGGCCCTGCCGAGCGGCCAACCAGCCGAATCCCTGCTTCGCTACTCCTGAGCGGACTGCCAGTCCAGCACCTGTTGCAGTTGCTCCAGGCTCAACAGCCCAAAACTCCAGAGCACGATTGGAAGAGGTGCCTGTTCCAGGGCTGCCTGGCGAATGCCCAACCCCAGGGCATTGGCGCTGAGTCCGATGCGAGTTTGCAGAAACTGTTGAAGATCGTCAGCCGGTTGTGGCTGGGGATGGCTGCATAACACCATCACGTTCAACCCAACTGTGATCAGTCTGGCAATGGGCGCCAAAGCTGCATCGGTCCATCGCTCATGGCCCGGAGGCTCAGCTGTCGAATGGCGGGGATCGCGCTGAGCAGCCCCAAGGCAATCTTCCGCAGTGGGAGAAGCAGTGGATTGCGGTTGGAAAAGAGTCGCACCAGGAGGTCAGTTGCCAGGCCCACTTGCAGGACATCCAGCCAGCGACTCACGCTGTAGCGCTGCGCAATGGTTTGGGCTGAACCGCCTTTGTTCACGGCCTGAAGCAGGCCCTCCACATCTCTCCAGCAGAGATTCAGGCCCTGACCTCCAACCGGATGGCATCGATGACCGGCTTCGCCGATNAGTACACCTCGCCGGCGGTGCAGTCTCGAGGCCAGCATCCATTGCTGCGGGAAGGCTCGAGGTTCATCAAGGAGCAGGTCAGGTTCGATGCCAGGAGGGAGAACGGCTGCAAGTTGATCAAGAAACCGACCTCGTGGGAGTGCGCTTCGCTGTTCGCAGTGGTGCCATGGGGCACTCCAGACAACCTGAAAGCGACTGTTTCCTAGGGGAAGAACCGCCATGGGGCCTTCGGCGCGAAACAGTTCGCAGGCCTGGTCATCCGACAGCCCACGGATCAACACCTTGGCGGTCAAACACCCCTGGCGATAGCGATAGCCCCAGTGACGGATGCCCCACTGATTCCGGGTTGGGGAGCTAGGTCCATCGGCTGCCACGATCAGGGCATCGGCAGAAGGCTCCGGGGCCATGGTTCCCAGATGCGTCACCACATTGGGATCGGCATGAAGACGCTCGATCAGCAGTTCCATCAGAGGCCGATGATCAAGGATCCAACCGATTCCACCCTGGTTTTGGTTGGCGGCAGACAGATCGGCTTCCGTGAACACAACCTGTTGCTGGACGCCTTCATCACGCAGATCGAGCGTTCGAAATGGGGCGAGATGATCGTGAAGATCTGACCACAGCCTCAGCTTGTTCAGCAGCCTTCGGCTGGAGTGGGTAATGGCATAGGCCCTGCTTCTTGATGTGAGTTGATCAGGATTCAGGGGATCCACCAGAACAACGCGCCGTTCCGGTTTGCTGAGAGCTAGTGCTGCTAGAGCGCCTGTTGGACCAGCGCCCAACACGTGAATGTCAGAAGGGGACTTCGCCATCGGTGAAGTCTGGCCGGAAGTCCCCCGCGTTGCGGGCTTCAGCCCAGGCCGAGCAGGCCGTGGGTGAAGGCTTCGCCACCCAGAGCGATTTCTGTTGCCAGAAGAGCGATGAAGCCCAGCATCGCCATGCGTCCGTTCAGCTTCTCAGCGCGCTCGTGAAAACCCCAGCCATTCGTGGCTTCCACAACTTCCATGCGGGGTTCTGAGGCAAAGGCATTGAGGCGGCCGCCATCTTCGGTGGTGACAGTGGCACCGCGGATCACAGCTGCTTCGCTCGAGGGGGACTGGGTCATGACGCTTCGGATTGTTCTGCAACGAATTGTAAACCAGGTTTAAGAAATGTTCCTGACTGGTTTAGCTCCGTCCGCGTAGCCGAAGTTGGCAGAGCTCCTCGAATGCTGGGCGTAGCAAGAACGGGTATTCACCGATCCACATGCGCTGACCCGGCAGCCAGGCATCGCTGAGAGCTCCGATACGCGCAAAGTCCTTGCGGTCGCTCAACACCAGGCAGCGAATGAGAGCGCCTGGACGGATGGACTGATGTTTTTTCTCCATCGGGAAGGACAGGCGCCCGAGGTATCCGTCTTCGTCCACCAGCTCGAGAAGCATCCAGGTTCGGCGGTTCTCAACCAGCTCGAGCTTTCCGCGCTTGTCCGCCTGTTCGTGGCGACCTTCAACCCGTTCGCGGGTACTGACGTCGGCGACTTCGCCCTCGAACAAGGCCGCCGACGGGTAGCGACGCAGGGTGGCGTTCCGCTGGCCTGCTTGAACGATGGGGCCCCAAAGCACATAGAGGAAAAACACCACGCTGATGAGCAGCCAGACGGGCCCCCAACGGCTGCCGAGCTGTGCCTGGTTGTAGATCAGAAACGTGATCACTCCGCCGATGGCGGCAACCATCAGTCGCTGCAGAATTTCTCGGGGGTTGCCAAGCGCCACCCGGAATTGGGTGCCGGTTGCCACTGCAGGAATCAGCCGTTGCAATTCACCAGGGCGCAGAGGGATGAGCATGAGTTCGGCCTCAGATCAGCCGTTCAAGGCCATAAACCAAGCTGCCCAGGTTGCGCACTTTGCGCACGGTGAGCAGAACCCCCGGCATGTACGCCGAGCGATCAATCGTGTCGTGGCGAAGCGTGTAGGTCTCTCCCGGAGCCCCAAACATCACTTCCTGATGGGCCACAAGCCCAGGCAGTCGAAGGGAATGCAACCGCAGTCCGCTCTCCCGTTGGCCACCCCGTGAGCCTTTCAGTGACTCGTGTTCGCTCACCTCTTCTGGGTTGAAGGTCTTGCCCAGCTCTTCCATCAGCTCCGCCGTCTTGATGCAGGTGCCACTGGGGGCATCCGCCTTGCGGTTGTGGTGCAGTTCCGTGAGTTCGGCGTGGTCGTAAAAGCGTGCCGCCGCCGCCGCCGCTTGTTGCAGCAACACCATTCCCACCGAAAAGTTCGGAATCACCGCTCCGCCGATGGAGGCTTTGGCTGAAAAAGCGTTCAGTTCATTCAGCTGATCTGGGGATAGTCCCGTGGTGCCGATCACGGGGTGCACCCCATAGGCAATGGCGGCACGGGTGTGCTCATAAACCACCGAAGGGTGGGTGAAATCCACGAGCACGGCACCACCTCCGGAATCTCGAACCGACTGGCTCACGGCACAGAGGCAGCCTTCGAAGTCGGCGGTGACGGCCACATCCAGTTCACCAAGACCCAGCTCCAGGCCCACATCAACCCCCTCTTTGCCCGGGGTGTTGTCGATGGCGCCAACCAATGAACAATCCTCAGCGCCGACCACGGTCCTGATCACTTCGGCACCCATGCGACCCAGGGCTCCGGCGACAACGACGGGTATCGGGGTGGACATCGAAGCGGTGCAAATCACCCTGAGCCTATGGGGCCAGCAGTGTTACGCCAGCCTTGGATCTTCGCGCTGGAGCGGCGACTCGCCGTATGGTTCTTCACATTGCTCAAAGTGCGCTGATGTTCACACAGGTCCGCTCCGCCGATCGTCGCGTTGCTCCTGTGGAGGGACAGAACCACAAATCCGTGATGAAAGCGGTGTATGTGGTTCTGGAACCTCAGTATCAGAACGCGCTGACCCAGGCGGCGACCGCTCTGAATGCAGCAGGTGGAGAGCTTGGGATCGAGTTGAGCGGCTACCTGATCGAAGAACTGCGCGACGACGTCAATTACGCCGGTTTCTGTGCCGATGTGGCTGAAGCGGATGTCTTTGTGGCGTCCTTGATCTTCATCGAAGATCTGGCTCAGAAGGTTGTGGATGCTGTTGCTCCCCATCGCGATCGCCTCAAGGCGGCTGTGGTCTTTCCCTCCATGCCGGAGGTGATGCGGCTGAACAAGCTGGGCAGCTTCTCGATGGCTCAGCTGGGGCAGAGCAAGAGCGCCATCGCTGGCTTCATGAAGAAGAGAAAGGAGGCCGGCGGCGCTGGTTTCCAGGACGCGATGCTCAAGCTGCTGAACACGCTCCCCACCGTTCTCAAGTACCTGCCGGTGGAGAAGGCGCAGGATGCGCGCAGCTTCATGCTCAGTTTCCAATACTGGCTGGGCGGAACTCCAGACAATCTCAGGAACTTCCTGCTGATGCTGGCAGACAAATACGTCTTCCCGGCTGCTGAAGGTGAGGAGCGTCCCTCAATGGAGGTCGCTGAGCCGGAAGTGTTCCCTGATCTGGGGATCTGGCATCCTCTGGCCCCCTCAATGTTCGAGGACCTCAAGGAATACCTCAATTGGACATCCAGCCGGACCGATCTATCGGATCAAGCTCGCAAGGGCCCGGTCATTGGCTTGGTGCTTCAGCGGAGCCACATCGTCACCGGTGACGATGCTCATTACGTGGCAACGATCCAGGAACTCGAGTTCCGCGGAGCTCGGGTGATCCCGGTTTTTTGCGGTGGCCTGGACTTCTCCAAGCCAGTCAATGCATTTTTCTACGACCCGCTCAATCCTGAACAACCTTTGGTGGACGGCATCGTGTCGCTCACAGGTTTTGCTCTGGTGGGTGGTCCCGCCCGGCAGGACCACCCAAAAGCGATCGAATCACTCAAGAAGCTGAATCGCCCCTACATGGTGGCTCTGCCGCTGGTCTTCCAGACCACCCAGGAATGGGAAGAAAGTGATCTTGGCCTGCACCCGGTGCAGGTTGCCCTTCAGATTGCGATTCCGGAGCTCGATGGTGCGATCGAGCCAATCGTGCTGTCTGGCCGTGACGACGCCACAGGAAAGGCACACACGCTCCAGGATCGTGTTGATGCCATCGCTGAACGGGCGATTCGCTGGTCTTCCCTGCGGATCAAACCCCGCAATGAGAAGAAATTGGCCATCACGGTGTTCAGCTTCCCTCCGGATAAGGGCAATGTGGGCACGGCGGCCTACCTCGACGTTTTCGGATCCATTCATCGGGTGATGGAGGAGATGAAGGTCAAGGGTTACGACGTGCAGGATCTTCCCGCGACTCCGCGGGCCCTGCTGGAGGCTGTGATCAACGATGCTGACGCCATGCAGGGCTCTCCCGAGCTTTCCATCGCTCATCGGATGAGCGTTGAGGAGTACGAGCGCCTCACCCCCTACTCCGAGCGTTTGGAAGAGAACTGGGGCAAACCGCCCGGCAATCTCAACAGCGACGGGCAGAACCTGCTGGTGTTCGGCCGCCACTTCGGCAACGTGTTTGTTGGCGTTCAGCCCACCTTCGGCTACGAGGGTGATCCAATGCGCCTGCTTTATTCCCGCAGCGCCAGCCCTCATCACGGTTTTGCGGCCTATTACACCTACCTCCAGAAGATTTGGAAAGCTGATGCGGTGCTGCACTTCGGCACCCATGGCTCGTTGGAATTCATGCCCGGTAAACAGATGGGCATGAGCGAAACCTGTTACCCCGATTCGCTGATCGGCGCTCTCCCCAACCTCTATTACTACGCCGCCAACAACCCCTCGGAAGCCACCATTGCCAAGCGACGTGGATATGCCTCCACGATCAGCTACCTCACCCCTCCGGCTGAAAACGCAGGGCTCTACAAAGGTCTGAAGGAGCTGGGTGAGCTTGTTGGCTCCTATCAGCAATTGCGTGAGGGAGGCCGCGGCATTCAGATCGTGAACACGATTGTGGAGACGGCCCGCCAGTGCAATCTCGATAAAGATGTCGATTTTCCAGAAGACGATGCTTCAACCCTTGACCTTGAAGGGCGTGATGCCCTGGTGGGTGCCGTCTATCGCCAGTTGATGGAGATTGAAAGCCGCTTGTTGCCCTGTGGCCTTCACACCATCGGCAAACCTCCCACAGCTGAGGAAGCCATCGCCACCTTGGTGAATATCGCTGCTCTCGAGCGTGAAGAGGATGGTCTTCGCTCCCTCCCCGGGCTGTTGGCTGAGGCGATGGGCCGCACCATCGAGGACATCTACAAAGGCAATGACGAGGGTGTGCTCGCCGATGTCGAGCTCAATCGCACGATCACCGAGACATCCCGCGCTGCGATCGGTGCCATGGTGCGTTCTCTCACTGGCCGTGATGGTCGGGTGAGCATGCGCAACAGCTTTGGCTGGTTTTATGACGTACTGGCCAAGTTCGGCTTCAAACTTCCTTCCCCCTGGTTGCGGGCCTGCTGCTCGGAAGGGTTTGTGCAAGTTGATTCCACCGAGCTCGACAAGTTGTTTGGCTATCTGCGCTTTTGCCTGGAGCAGGTGTGCGCCGATATGGAGATGGAGAGTCTGCTCAAGGCTCTCGATGGCGAATACATCCTTCCTGGCCCGGGTGGCGATCCAATCCGCAACCCAGGGGTGCTTCCCAGTGGCAAAAACATTCATGCCCTCGATCCCCAGGCCATCCCCACCCGTGCAGCTGTGGCCGCGGCAAAAGGTGTGGTGGACAAGCTGATCGAGCGTCAGCGTGAAGAGCAGGGAACCTGGCCCGAAACTATTGCCTGCGTGCTCTGGGGAACGGACAACATCAAGACCTACGGTGAATCACTCGCCCAGATCCTTTGGTTTGTGGGTGTCAAACCCATGCCTGATTCCGTCGGCCGAGTGAACAAGCTTGAGCTGATTTCCCTGGAAGAACTCGGTCGCCCACGGATCGACGTGGTGGTGAACTGCTCCGGTGTGTTCCGCGATCTGTTCATCAATCAGATGGCCCTGATTGATCAGGCCGTGAAGATGGCGGCAGAGGCGGATGAGCCCCTTGATCAGAACTTTGTTCGCAAGCACTCTCTTGAGCAGGCGGAGAAGGAAGGCACCAGCCTTCGCGATGCGGCCTGCCGGGTGTTCTCGAATGCCAGTGGCAGCTACAGCTCCAATGTGAACCTGGCTGTTGAGAACAGCACCTGGGAGGAAGAAGGTGAGCTTCAGGAGATGTATCTCTCCAGGAAAACTTTCGCGTTCAACGCCGATAATCCCGGCGAAATGAATCAGAAGCGTGAGGTGTTTGAGAATGTGATGAAGACGGCTGATGTCACCTTCCAGAACCTTGACTCCGCTGAGATCTCGTTAACGGATGTCAGCCACTACTTCGACTCCGATCCCACCAAGTTGATTGCTGGCTTGCGTGATGACGGCAAAGCTCCCACCAGCTACATCGCCGATACCACCACAGCCAATGCTCAAGTTCGCTCACTGAGTGAAACGATCCGGCTTGATTCACGTACCAAGCTCCTCAATCCCAAGTGGTATGAGGGCATGCTCGATTCAGGTTATGAAGGGGTACGGGAGGTGGCCAAGCGCCTCAACTTCACCCTGGGTTGGAGTGCCACCAGCGGTGCCGTTGACAACTTCGTTTACGAAGAAGCCAACGAGACCTTCATCAACGATCCGGAGATGCGCAAGCGTCTTCTCGAATTGAATCCCAACAGCTTCCGACAGATTGTGGGCACGCTTCTCGAGGTTCATGGCCGCGGCTATTGGGAGACCTCAGACGAGAACATCGAACAGTTGCAGGAGCTGTATCAAGAGGTAGAAGATCGGATTGAGGGGGTTGTTACTGACTGAACTGCGTTGCAGCAGGGTCCGTCTCTGTAGTGAACTCCCCTTTCAGCGTCGAGACCTTGATGCTCTGATCGGCAAAGTGCACACCGCACCACTGCTGGTAGCTGTGCAGTGAGCGTTTGTCTCCTAGCCAGTAGTTGTTCATGTCATCCACGTCTTCGATCGTTGCCATCAACTTCTGTGGTGCTGTCTCAAGACTGCCCAGCAGGGTGTGCACCCGCACCAATGATCGTCGGTTCAATTCGAACCAGTTGCTGTGATCACTCCAGTGAGTGGCTGAGTTGTCACCTTCCTTTTGTCCTGTTTTGTAGAGATGGAAGAGCAGCAAACGGTTCGGGGCGTAGATGTTGAAGCCTGATGTCCATAACCGCGCTGACATCGCAACCTCTTCTCCATAGAAGTAAAGCCCTGGGTCGTAGGGAACCTCGGAGACGATTGAGCCCGGACCGAAAAGGAATCCTCCGGCGATGAACGCGCCTGGAATCGGCCGTTCAGGTTGTTGTTCCGGCAACCGGTACCGGCTGATCCCTTGGAATTTCAGGATGCCGTAGTTGTCGAAACCGGCGGCTCCCATCACCGGCAGGGTTGATGTCTGCAATTGGCAAGGTTGCTGGAAGCCGTTTGGGTAAACACTCAGCACCGCAAGTGGATCGCTGCACTCAGCCCAGGTTTCGAGCAGCAGGGCATCCCAGTGCTCCACTGCCCGCATGTGGCTGTCAATCTGCAGCAGGAAGTCTTCTCCCTGGTAGAAGCTCTGGGCCTGTCGGCGTGCCCAGCAGGCCCCGCGGCTTTCTGCTGCGCTGAACGCTCCGATTGTGATCGATGGATGGTCTGGAAAAGCATTGGCCCCCCAGTGCACTGGGTCGCCATCCTTCAGCTGCAGGCAGATGCCGAACCGAAGACGTTCAGGATGCGCTGCCCGTTCAATCAGACTGTGAAGGGTGGCTGGAAGATCAGGATCCCGGTAGGCCGCGATCTGGATGAACAGCGTTGGGTTCACCAAAGCTCTGCTGCCATGCGGAGGGTCTGGCTGATGGGGCCCACATCGTGGACGCGGACAACAGCAGCGCCAGCCTGTGCACAACGGCAGACCACAGCCGCCGTTCCCCAGAGGCGCGCTTTTGCTCTGGGCTCATTCAGCACTGCGCCGATAAATCTCTTTCGTGATGGGCCGATCAGCACAGGGATGTTGCTTTCAGTGAGCTGTTCGAGGTGCTTGAGAAGCATGAGATTTTGCTCATGGGTCTTGGCAAATCCAAGACCTGGATCCCAGATGATCTGATCCGCAGCAACCCCAGCCTTCAGTGCAGCCTCGCTCCGGGCCTGCAACCCCTGTTTCACATCAGTTATGAGATCGACGTAATTAGTGAGCTCATCCATCGTCTTGCTGGTTCCACGGCTGTGCATCAGCACCATTGGACACCCAGCGTCTGCCACGACCCGCAGAATCTCTGGATCGCGCTGACCGCCACTGACATCATTGATCCAGTTCGCTCCGGCCTGAAGGGCCGCCTCGGCCACAGGAGCGAGAAAGGTGTCGACGGACAGCAAGGCATCCGGAAACTGTTCGCGGATCGCCACCAAGGCCGGCAGCAACCGCCGGCACTCTTCTTCGGCCCCAACCTCATCAGCTCCCGGACGCGTGCTCTGGGCTCCGAGATCCAGGACATCCGCACCCCGCTGCAATTGCCGAGAGGCCTCGGCTAGAGCCTTTTCAGTGGCGAGGAAACGACCCCCATCACTGAAGGAATCTGGGGTGATGTTGATCACACCCATCAAGGCTGTGCGGCTCTGCCAGTTCGCTGGCCAGGAACCCAAATCAGGCCGCTTGGTAATTGGCAATGCGGGCAAAGCTCTCGGGTTGGAGGGATGCACCGCCCACCAACACTCCGTCGATATCGCTCATTCCCATCAGCTGATCAATGTTGGTGGGTTTGACCGACCCGCCGTACTGGATCACCAAATCGGGAGAGCCCACCCAACTGCGGATGAGACCGCAGATCCGGTTGGCTTCCTCGGCCTCGCAGGTCTTGCCGGTGCCGATGGCCCAGATCGGTTCGTAGGCCACCACAAGCTTGTCGGCGTCTAAACCTTCGATGCCCTGCTCGATTTGGCGCCGGATCACACGTTCGGCTTCTCCACGTTCACGCTGTTCATCACTTTCTCCAACGCAAACGATGGGGATGAGCCCATTGGCCTGGGAGGAACGGGCTCGGTGATTGATTTGCTCGTCGCTCTCACTGAAGTACTTGCGCGGTTCGCTGTGCCCCACGATTGTGTGGCTCACGCCAAGTTCCTTGAGCATGTTGGGTGAAATTTCTCCGGTGAAAGCACCTTCGCCTTCCCAGTGAACGTTCTGACTGGAGAGGTGCAGCCGTGAGTTTTGGCTGAGCTCTGCCATCGTTGAGAGGGCGGTGAAGGGGGGTGCCAGCACAAGTTCCCGATCGTCAGGGGTTTCGGCGATCAGCGGCAGGAATGCAGCCATGAACTCCCGCGACTGGGCACAGGTCATGTGCATTTTCCAGTTGCCAGCGATCACCGGTCTGCGCACGCCTTGCGTCCTCATGGAATGTGGGTGCCAACTTACGGCCCGATCGCCTTTTCCTCACTCACAACAGACTCCTCACCAGCAAGCACAACCCGATCTCCTGCTGAAAGCTGGCGCCCCCGACGGGTTTCCACGCTTCCATTCACCTCCACCTCGCCCATCTGAATGCGTTGTTTCGCTTCCCCACCCGTGGAGACCCAGCCCATCCATTTCAGATACTGATCCAGCTTCATCCGTGGGATTTCTGATCTCACCATTGATACTGTGCCGCGATGCTGACCCCATCTCAGGCCGGTTTCCGCCGACTTCTCCCACACCTTCGCCCTCACCTGCGGCAATTGCTCTGGGGGGGGATCTGCATGTTGGTTTATGTGGGCAGTTTCCCGCTTCTTGTGCAGTTGGCCGGTTCGTTGTTCCCGGCTCTTGGCTCTGGTGATCTGAACCAAGTTCTGCAGCTGATCGGCCTGGCCCTGTTGATCTTTGCGGTTCAAAAGATTGCTCAGTTCGGCCAGGATTCCCTGCTCGCTGGGCCCGCGTTGCTGGTGAGCCAGCGTTTGCGCCGAGATCTTTTTCGTCGACTGCAGACCGTTGAGCTTGGAGCCCTCGAAAAGCTCTCCGCTGGCGATCTCACCTATCGCTTCACCGAGGATGCGGATCGGGTCAGCGAGGTGCTCTACAAAACGATTCACGACACCGTTCCCAGCTTGCTGCAGCTGGTGGCTGTGCTCGGGATGATGCTTTGGCTCGACTGGAAGCTGACGCTGGCGATTCTGTTGCTGGCACCTGTGATCGTTTGGCTGATCAGCCTGTTCGGTGCCCGGGTGATGGCAGCTACTGAGCGCAGCCAAAAACAAGTCAGCGAATTGGCCGGTTTGCTGGGGGAGGCGATTGAAGGTCTCCCTCTGGTGCGTGCCTTCGCGGCAGAACCCTGGTTGCAAGAGCGCTTCGAAACGGAGATTGATCAGCACCGCCAAGCGCGGCACCGCACCTACAGCCTTGTAGCTCTGCAGCATCCCGTTGTCGGAATCATTGAGGTTGTCGGTTTGTTTGCCGTTTTGGCCCTGGGGGCATGGCGCATTCAGAGCGGCGACCTGACCATTGCTGGTCTGAGCAGCTATCTCACCGGTCTGATCGTGCTGATCGATCCGATCGCCCATGTCACCAACAACTTCAACGAATTTCAGCAGGGTCAGGCTTCTCTTCGGCGTCTGCGCCAGATCGAGCAAGAGCCTCAAGAAGCTGCTGATCCCATCAATGCTCAGCCGCTTGGAACACTCCAGGGTGAGCTCAGTTTTGAGCAAGTGAGCTTTGGTTATGACTCTGCTGAGCTGGTGTTGCGCAATCTCGACCTCCATGTGGAGGCGGGGCAAGTGTTGGCCATCGTTGGACCCTCCGGTGCTGGCAAAAGCACGCTTCTCTCGCTCTTGCTGCGTTTCAACACAGCGCAAGCCGGCCGCATCCTCCTGGATGGGCACGACATCAGCCTGTTGCGTGCCCGTGAGCTCCGGAAGCAGGTGGCCCTTGTGCCTCAACGCACCACGGTGTTCTCCGGCTCGATTGCTGAAGCGATTCGCTTCGGACGTCAGGCCACCGATGCTGAGGTTCAGGATGCGGCCCGCCTCGCGAATGCCGATGGATTCATTCGGTCATTGCCGAATGGTTACGACACGCTTTTGGAGGAGAGGGGCACCAACGTTTCAGGAGGACAACTTCAGCGGATAGCCATTGCCCGTGCCGTGCTGGGGAACCCCGCGCTGCTGCTGTTGGATGAAGCCACCAGTGCTCTTGATGCAGAAGCGGAAGCTGCGGTGCAGCTCGGGCTCAAGCAGGCCATGAACGGTCGAACGGTGCTGGTGATCGCCCACCGGCTCGCGACCGTTCAGGAGGCCGATCAAATTGTGGTGCTTGAACGTGGTTCTGTCGTCGATCGTGGATCTCACGACGATCTGATGAAGCGAGGCGGTCGCTACCGGGACCTCTGCGAAAGACAGTTCATTCGTGATCTGCAGAGCTCTTGAATCCCTCTACGATCAGCCCGCCGGACACCAACAATCCCGGCCAAGACCGATGACTGATTCAGCTGCTAACAACCCTGTCCTCACCTTTGAAGGCAAGCGTTACGACCTCAATACTCTTCCCGACGAGCTCAAGGAACTTGTACGCGGAATGCAGGTTGCGGATGCGCAGCTTCGGATGCATGAAGACACGCTCAAAGTGCTTGCTGTCGGTCGCCAAAGCCTGGCCATGCAGCTCAACGAAAAACTGCAGTCGGTCAATCCGCTGCCTGATAACGAAGGTTGAGGATCATTAAAAAAGGGGGCACCAGAGGCCCCCTTTTTAATGATCACGAATGGTTCTCAATCACCGAACTTGTAATCACGCGTGAGTTTGAACACTGTTCCCGAGAGCAGCAGAAGAGCCACCAAATTCGGCAGGGCCATTAACCCGTTCAGCGTGTCGGCAATTGACCACACCACTCCGCGGTCTCCGGCGATTGATCCGATCACCACAACGCCCACCCAGACCAAACGGAAGGGGAGAACCGCAGCATCTCCAAAGAGATAGGTGGTGCAGCGTTCGCCATAAAAACTCCAACCCAGGATCGGGGTGAAAGCAAACACCACGAGCCCAAGGGTGACGACAACTCCACTTCCCGCCATCCCTGTGTTGAAGGCGGTGATCGAAAGGTCTGCCCCGCTGAGTTTCTCTCCAGCTTCATCCAAAAGAAGGTGAGCCTTTGTTGTGATGATCACAAGGGCAGTCATCGTGCAGATGATCAGGGTGTCAATGAAGGTTCCAAGCATTGCAACCGTGCCTTGACGAACTGGATTGTCTGTTTTGGCAGCGGCATGGGCGATCGGAGCACTTCCCAGCCCAGCTTCATTGGAGAAAATTCCGCGCTTGAATCCCATCAAAATCACCTGTCCCAAGGCTCCACCTGCTGCTGCTTTGCCACTGAAGGCATTGCTGAAAATCGTGCCCAGTGCCTCAGGTACTGCTCCTGCATTGGCGAGCAGCACGATGAGACAGGCGCCGACGTAGAGAATCGACATCAGTGGAACGATGGCGGAAGCCGCTGTGGCGATCCGGCGAACGCCTCCAACTACCACTGAAAACACGAGAGCGGCCAGAACGATGCCGGTGATGAAGTTGGGAATGCCGAGCAGGCTGAGGGCAGAAGAGACTTCGAATGCCTGAACACCATTGCCGATCCCGAAACCAGCCAACATTCCAAAAACGGCGAAGAGACCCGCCATCCAGCTCCAGTTCTGACCAAGGCCGTTCCGGATGTAATACATCGGCCCACCGACGTGGTTCCCTTCAACGTCTGTTTCTCTGAACTGGACTGCCAGAACCGCCTCGGCGTATTTGGTGGCGATGCCGAAAATGGCAATGATCCACATCCAGAACACGGCTCCAGGGCCGCCAACGGCAATGGCACCGGCCACACCGGCGATATTGCCGGTGCCGATGGTGGCTGACAACGAGGTCATCAGTGCCTGGAATGGGGAAATTTCTCCCTCGCTCTGGGCATCCGATCGCCTGAGCATCATCGAAACGCCATAGCCCAAACGGTGCAGTGGCATGAACCGCAGGCCGATTGTCAGAACGATTCCGGTGGCGGCGATCAGGATGACTGTTGGCCATCCCCAGACAACGCCGTTGATCGGGTTGTTGATGGCCTGAATGGATTGTTCGAGTGACACCAATCCCAAGCTCCGATTTTCAGGGATCGTGTCACAACCGGCAGAAGCCGGCAATTGGTTCAGAGCGCTTCCAGGTCTTCGAACCGGAACGTCTGGGATCCTGCAGGAACATCACCGTGGGCATCCGTGTCGATCACACGTTCAGAAAGCACCCAGGGTTGATCACCGGCAAGAGGGATAAAGGTGTCTTTGAAGCTGCTACGGCCACCACGGGGCTCACCACTTGAGGGATCGGCGTACTGACTGGTGTAGGTGTGGCTGAGGTATCCGTCACCGGTTTCAGTCACGGCTGTGGTGAAGATGGTGACTACGGTTCCGTGAATGTGGCGGTGCACCATCGTGACCACATCGTTTTTGATGCGGTAGCGGTCTCCTTGGCCTTTACCGCCAACGATCACTTCGGTGCCGACATCGTCACTTTCACCGGCGGTGAACGTGTTTTCCCCGTGGGTTTGCTCGAAGCTACGGCGCACCCGGTGGATGGCAACTTCCCAGAGCTGGGAGTTGATTGCCTTGAGCACGGCCTCGTCCTCGATGCCTTCGACCTTGGCTTTCAGGTCGGCACCGATTTCAAAGCGACCTTCCACTTTCTGGTCCCCCTGTTGCCAGATGCAACGGCCGCGGTAACCACCAAATCCTGGAGCCCAGGTGTAGCGGTTTTCGTAGGCCCGGCGGAATGCATCACGCAGATCGGTACCAGGCTTAGCGGGGGCAGAAGCAGTCACATCAGCTCGGCTGTTTCCACAACACTACCGACGGGTTAGTTGACTCCGGCGTGAACGTCCTGAAGGGCGTGGATGGTCAGGGTGGGCTGGTTCTGGAGAGCGCTGATGGCTTCCACAGCTGCCCGGGCGCCCGCCAGAGTTGTGACGGTCGGAACGGCGTAATCAAGGGCAGCCCGCCGCAGGTATTTGTCGTCGTGAGCTGCCTGGCGTCCAATCGGGGTGTTGATCACCAGTTGCACCTGTTTGGAGCGGATCAAATCCTCGATGTTGGGGCGGCCCTCATGCACCTTGAGCACAGATTCCACGTTGAGCCCCGCTTCGGAGAGTGCTTTTGCGGTTCCCGATGTAGCGATCAGATCGAAACCAAGTTCGATCAACCGGGCGGCGACCGGCACCAGAGCCGCTTTGTCGCGGTCGTGGGTGGAGAGAAACACCCGCCCGCTGGTGGGAAGGGCTTCACCAGCGCCCAGTTCCGCTTTGGCATAGGCCATGCCGAAGCTGTCTGCAGACCCCATCACTTCGCCTGTGGAGCGCATTTCGGGCCCAAGAACCGTGTCTGCACCAGGGAATCTGCGGAAGGGGAGAACGGCCTCCTTGATCGATTGGAGTGGTGGCTGCGGTTCGGTGGTGAGTCCAACGTCAGCCAGGCTCTCGCCGGCCATCAGCCGTGTGGCGAGTTGTGCGAGCGGCTTGCCAGTGGATTTGGCCACGAACGGCACGGTGCGCGAAGCCCTTGGATTGGCCTCGATGATGTACACCACTTCTTCCCCTTCGGCATCGCGCTGAACGGCGAACTGAAGGTTGATCAGGCCGCAGACCTTCAGGGCTTGTGCCAGAGCGGTGCTCCAGGTTCGGATCGTGGATAGGGCCGATTGCCCGAGAGAAACGGCAGGCAGGCAGCAAGCGGAGTCGCCGGAATGGATGCCAGCGGGTTCGATGTGTTCCATCAATCCGCCCACCACGACGTTGCCGTCGTGGTCGCAGAGCGCGTCGATGTCAACTTCAACAGCGTTCTCGAGATATTGATCGATCAACACCGGGTGATCGGGTTCCACCTGCACCGCTTCGCGCATGTAGCGGTTGAGTTCCTCTTCGTCGAAGACAACTTCCATCGCTCGGCCGCCGAGGACGTAAGAGGGGCGGACCACCACGGGATATCCCACGTCTGCCGCGACGGTGCGGGCTGCAGCTTCGCTCCGGGCCAATCCATTGCGGGGCTGACGAATCTTCCGCTCCCGCAGGATCGCTTCGAACTGCTCACGATCCTCGGCTCTGTCGATTGATTCGGGTGAGGTTCCCCAGATTTTGGTTCCTGTTGCCCGACCTTCTGGGCTGTCAAGCCATCGCAGCAGAGGGATAGCGAGTTTCAACGGGGTCTGGCCGCCAAACTGAACCACCACCCCATCAGGTTGCTCCACTTCGATCACATTGAGCACGTCCTCAAGGGTCAGAGGCTCGAAGTAGAGGCTGTCGCTTGTGTCGTAGTCCGTGGAGACCGTTTCAGGGTTGCTGTTCACCATCACGGTGGTGATGCCCTGCCCCTGTCCGGCGAAGGAGGCGTGACAGCAGCAATAATCGAACTCAATGCCCTGTCCGATCCGATTGGGACCGCCACCGAGAATCATCATCTTGCGGCGGTCGCTGCGGCGGATCACTTCTGAGGAATTGGGCTGTTGATCCAGGGATCCATCGGGTTGAAGCGTGAGCAGTGGTTTTTCGTACGTCGAGTAGTGATACGGCGTTGCTGAAGCGAATTCCGCAGCACACGTGTCAACTGTTTTGTAGATGGCTCTCACATTGAGTTGATGGCGCCGTTGCCGAACGGTGAGCTCATCGGCTCCGGTGTGCCAGGCGATCTGGCGGTCGGAGAAACCGAGTTGTTTGAGTTCAAACAGTGCATTTCCATCGAGATCGTCCAGACCTCGGCCTTTGAGCAGTGTCGTCTCGGTATCGATGATCCGGCGCAGCTTGGCCAGGAACCATGGATCGATACTGCTGATGCGATGAATATCAGCATCGCTGCGGCCACGCAGCATCGCAGTGCGCACGCTCAGGATGCGTTCNGGGGANGGGGTCCTCAAGCGTCGATCCAACTCCCCATCACTGAGTGCGGGCTCGGCTCTGTCACCTCCCCAACCGGAAAGCCCCGTNTCGAGAGAGCGCATCGCTTTCTGGAATGACTCCTCAAAGCAGCGGCCGATGGCCATGGCTTCGCCCACCGACTTCATCGATGTCGTGAGCACCGCTGGGCTGCCACGGAACTTCTCAAAGGCAAACCGTGGGATCTTCGTCACCACGTAATCGATGGTGGGTTCGAAGCAGGCGGGGGTTTTTCCGGTGATGTCGTTGAGGATCTCGTCGAGCGTGTAGCCAACAGCAAGGCGTGCCGCAATCTTGGCGATTGGGAAACCGGTGGCTTTGCTTGCCAGGGCTGAGGAGCGGCTCACCCTGGGATTCATCTCGATCACAACGACATCGCCGTTCTCGGGATTGATGGCGAACTGGATATTGCTCCCACCGGTGGCAACACCGATTTCCCGGATGATGGCGATGGATTGATCTCGTAGCCGCTGATATTCCCGATCCGTCAGTGTTTGCGCCGGCGCAACCGTGATCGAATCACCTGTGTGGACTCCCATCGGATCGAGATTCTCGATGCTGCAAACGATCACGACGTTGTCCGCTAGATCGCGCATCACCTCCAGTTCAAACTCTTTCCAACCCAGCAACGACTGTTCGATCAGAATCTGGGACACCGGACTGGCTTCTAAGCCGCTCTTGCAGAACGCTGCGTATTCCTCGGGGTTGTAGGCAATGCCGCCTCCGCTGCCGCCGAGTGTGAAGGCAGGGCGGATGATGCGGGGAAAGCTGCCGATCGCTGNTCCAACGGCCTCCGCTTGCTCCATGGACGAGGCGATCCCGGAAGGACAGACCTGCACTCCGATGCGCTCCATCGCTTGCTTGAACAGCAAACGATCTTCCGCTTTTTGAATGGCTTGTAAATCGGCACCAATCAGCTCAACGCCAAAACGCTCCAGNGTGCCGTTTTCCGCCAATGTGACGGCCAAATTCAGGGCGGTCTGCCCTCCCATGGTGGGCAGCAGNGCATCGGGACGCTCCTGCTCAATCACCTGGGTCACCACCTCAGGCGTCAGCGGTTCGATGTAAGTCCGATCGGCCATGCCCGGGTCGGTCATGATCGAAGCCGGGTTGGAATTCACCAGAACGACTTCATATCCCTCTGCCCGAAGTGCCTTGCAGGCCTGGGTGCCGGAGTAATCAAATTCACAGGCCTGGCCGATCACAATCGGCCCTGATCCCAGCAGGAGGATGCGACGCAGATCAGACCGCCTCGGCATTGAAGGTGTCCATGGGCCAAACATTTACAGCCTCTCACGCGGCTGTCACCCGGTCTTAGGGCCTTACCTCGCTACCGTAAGTGCATGCTTAAACCAGGGTTGCAATGAGTGAGCTCCAGCGCCTGAAGGGGCTGCTGCCACCAGAGATGCAGAGTTGGGTGTTCGTGGAATCTGCGGCTGCAGTTGACCCACCCTTGATCACGCTGGAGGAAATCGGTCGCGACGAGGTTGAAATCCAGGTTGATCTTGATCAATGGGATGCCCTAGCCCTTGACCATCGCAATCTGCTGTTCTGGCATGAAGTGGGTCGGATTCAGAACGACACCATTCCGCGGGACGGTTGGGAAATGGCAGCCTTGGCCATTGGCCTCGGCGGGGCCATTGGAGAACTTTGGGTGCAAGACGGGCTGCTCCTGATGATGGCTCTGGGACTGTCGGGTTTCGCTGGCTACAGGCTTTATCTCAAAAACAACTCCGAGAAACGTCTTCAGGACGCCATCAGTGCAGACGAACGTGCCATNGATTTGGCATGCCGTTTCGGTTACAGCGTTCCGAACGCCTATCGAAGCCTTGGTGGTGCGCTGAAGGATTTGGTGGAGAAGACCCGTAAAAAACGTCGGCGTAGCTTCTATGAAGATCGTCTCGAGGCCCTGCGTAAGAGTGCCAGCAAGGCCAGGGCCGAGATGGCTCAGCAGGAAGGATCCCGCAGCTCAGTGACCAGTGAGAACGTCTATGGATAGTGAAAAGCTGGCTGAGCTCGCTGCCGATGCCTGTGACGACCGCAAGGCAACCGATGTGCGCTTGATTCGCGTTGATGAAGTGTCGAGCCTGGCTGACTGGCTTGTCATTGCCGGCGGTCAATCGGATGTTCAGGTGCGTGCGATTGCCCGATCAGTCGAAGATCGCTTGGAAGAGGATGCATCAAGGCTGCCCCTGAGAAAGGAAGGTCTCAATGAGGGGCGTTGGGCTCTTCTGGACTACGGGGAAGTAATTGTGCATGTGCTCATGCCGGAAGAGCGGGGGTATTACGACCTCGAGGCGTTTTGGAGTCACGGTGAAAGCCGCACGTTCCTACCGTCGGCGCAGCAACCGCTTTCCCAATGACAGAGGCGGTGTCCTGCCCCGTTCCACCGGAGCAGCGGCCATTGGAAGAGTTTCGTCAACTCTGTCAATCATGGTTTTTTTCCTGGCCGACAGAGCAGCCGTCTTCTCTATCGCGCTGGTTGATCTCAAGTTGGGTGCTGATGTTGCCCGTTTGCACGCTTGTGGCGAGCGGGAGTTGGACCTTGAAACAGGATCCCCCACGTCTTGTTGCTGCCGGTGCTGTTGCTGCACTGGTTCTTCCCCTTCTTCTTTTGGTTCGCCAGTGGCTTGGTTGGACGTATGTGATGCAGCGTCTTCTGCGGGAAACGGTGGACTACGAAGAATCCGGTTGGTACGACGGCCAGACCTGGGAGAAGCCCCTGTCCTGGCGGGAACGGGACCTTCTGGTCGCTCGGCATGAAGTTCGGCCGATCCTTGGCCGCCTCGGGCGTGCCATGGCCACAGCAGCCGGGTTGATGCTTGTTGGTGCCAGTGTCTGTCAGGCTCTTTGAAGTGTTCTGGGTCGATCAATGACCTTGCCTTCGGGCTTCAGCTCAGCAGCCCGCTCTGGCTCTGCCCCGTTGGAGGTCTCCCTGCGTCGAGGCGGCATCACAGAGTCACTCCATCGCGTGCATGCCGTTGTCTGCGATGGTCGCGGTCGGGTGTTGATGTCGGCTGGAGATTCAGGATTCGCAACCTTCATTCGCTCCGCCCTTAAGCCATTTCAGGCCCTCCCTTTTCTGAGCAGCGGCACGGCCGAGCATCTGGAAGTTGATGATCGGGGAATCGCCATCAGCTGCGCCTCTCACTCCGGCACCAACAGCCATGCCCGAGAAGCGTTCAAGTTGATGTGGAAGGCCAATTTGGAAACCACCCAGCTGCAGTGCCCGATCCCGGAGCACGGGAATAGCCCTCTTCAGCACAACTGTTCGGGAAAACACGCTGCTTTTCTGGCCACCAGTCGCAAGATGGGTTGGCCCCTGGAGACCTATCTCCAGAAGGATCATCCGCTTCAGAAGGAGGTGAGCCGTCGGGTGGCTGAGCTCATCGGTCTTCCTGCTGATGAACTGGTCGCTGCAAGGGATGACTGCGGTGCTCCAACCCTGCGTCTTCAGCTGGCTCAGATTGCCTTGCTCTATGCCCACCTTGGGGCCTCTCAGCACGCTGAGCTGGAGCGAATCAGCAGAGCCATGCTTGCAAATCCGGAATTAGTGGCTGGAGAAGGTCGTTTTGACACGGAATTGATGCGGCGTAGCCACGGACANGTGTTGAGCAAGGGAGGTGCNGAGGGCGTTCAATGCCTCAGTCGCATTGGCGAGGGGCTTGGGGTAGCGATCAAGGTNGAGGACGGCTCGAGACGGGCCAAGCAAGCGGTGGCTCTTCATCTCCTGCGTCAACTCGAATGGCTCACGCCGATGGGCCTGCAGGAGNTGGAGGAGCAGGTGATGGTCGTGAACCCAAGCGTCGACCTTGATGTGAGCGGCGCACTTGAGTTCAGGAAAAGCTGAAATCCGCTGTGTTGAGCGACACCGAGATGTATGATCNNTNTGTCGTCGCGGGGTAGAGCAGTCTGGTAGCTCGTCGGGCTCATAACCCGAAGGTCGGGAGTTCAAATCTCCCCCCCGCCACCAAATCTGATTGAATTCTTGATCCCCCTTCAGGGGATCTTTTTTTGTCTTTGTACGCCATGCCTCGTCGTCCACAGAGCTGCGAAGGGCCCTGGGACGCCATCGTTGTGGGCTCTGGTGCCAGCGGNGGTGTCGCCGCCATGACCCTCGCCGAGGGAGGAGCTCGAGTGCTTGTTGTTGATGCAGGCCCTGATCTGAGCCATCGCGAGGCCTTCGGCTCAGAGCCAGCCAATCTGATGCGACGGATTGCCGGTTTGACCAGCGGCAGTCACGTCAAACAGTCTCAGCATCCGGGCTATTGGAAGGCCAACCCACGCCTGTATGCCGATGAGCGCAGGCATCCTTATGACCATCCTCCTGAACAGCCTTTTCTGTGGACCCGAGGCGATCAGGTCGGCGGCCGCAGCCTGACCTGGGGCGGCATCACCCTGCGCCTTTCCGATGAGGATTTCTCTGGGGTGACCGTTGGGGATGAGCGGATCAGCTGGCCGGTTGATAGTGCCGACCTTTGCGCTCACTACAGCGAGCTTGAGCGCTGGTTAAGGGTGCATGGAGCTCAGGACGGGCTGCCCCACCTCCCTGATGGAGAGACTCAGCCGCCCCTGGAACCCACGCTTGCCGAGCGCCAGTTCGCCGAAGCCGTTCGCGATCAATTGGATGTCGAGGTGATCCAGTCGCGCGGTTTTGGTCCCCATCAGCCTGACCGTGACGGACCGTGGCCCCGCTCCAGCAGTTGTGGCAGCTCACTGCCGAGGGCGATGGCGACCGGACGCGTTCAACTGTTGGCTGACCACGCCGTGGAGTGCCTCCAGATGGCTTCCTGTGGACAGAAGGCTACGGGCGTGGTTGCCGTTAACCAACGCAATGGCAACCGCAGGCAATTCAATGCGGATCTGGTGGTGCTTGCTGCTTCCACCATTCAGACCATCTCGATCCTGCTCCGATCGAGGCGGGATGCCGATGACCACGGTTTTGTTGATCCTTCCGGACGTCTCGGCACACGCTTGATGGATCATGTGTCCACATCGCAGTTCTTTGCTGTTCCTGNGTTGGACNGTGGGGTTCAGCCGAGCCTCACGGGTGCCGGAAGTTTTTTCATCCCCCTCGGTCGGCACCTCAAGGGGGCTGGCTTTCAGGGGGGTTACGGCTTGTGGGGAGGGATTGGTCGGTTTGATCCCCCGCGCTGGCTCAAACGNCGTCCCAATTCGACTACNGGATTTTTGATTGGCCACGGGGAGGTTCTTCCCCGTGAGGAGAACCGAGTGACCCTGAGCAACCGGGTCAATGCGCACGACATGGCTGTGCCGCACATCGCCTGCCGTTGGAGCCGCAATGAGGAATGCATGGTTGAACACATGCGAGCGACGATCGCATCGTGCATTGCTGCGGCAGGGGGAGAGGCTTTGCCGATCAAGGATTTATTCCGGGTTCCCTTGTTGGAGCCCCTGCTTGAAGGCGCAGTAGCTCTCTCGGAGGGTGCAGCACCACCGGGTTATTACATCCATGAAGTGGGAGGCGCTGCGATGGGGAGCTGCGAAGAATCCAGCGTTGTGGACTCTCGGAACAGGTTGTGGCGCGCTCCAAACGTGCTCGTGGTGGATGGAGCCTGTTGGCCAACGTCGGCTTGGCAGAGCCCAACCCTGACGATGATGGCGATCAGCCGGCGGGCTTGTCGCCTTGCCCTTAGTGATCAGGACGGATGAAGAGATCGTCGAGATAACGCTCCGTGACGGCCCGGTCGTCACTTCCGTTCTGGAACAGGAAATGGGCCAGCGCTGAACTCATCACCCGGTATTGATCCCAGCTCGGATGTTCTCCGATGAAATCTTTCATGCCTCTGNAGAGCACCTCGGGGATCTCGGCCTCGAGGCTCACATACGCCGGTGTGCCGACCACCGTTTGATCTGCTGTACCCATTTCATGGCATCGCTCGAGGTGATTTCGATCCATTCAGGCTCTGCTTGATCCACTTGTGGATCCAAGAAAGCCACAAAACAGGGGCTTGCGTCAAAGCAGCAGCCTTTTGTTGGATTGACCCTGAGACTGGATGAGACACGTGTTGGGGNCTTGATTGTTGACCGNGATCTGTTGGGCTGATTTGTTGCGCTACTCCTNTTGCGAGGGCTGTCAACCCGTTGAGCGCATCACGATGGAACTTCACAGANCATCGGAGCTGCGGGCGGCTTGCGCCGTTGCCTGTGGAAAAGCTGAACGCTGATGTGGAAAAAAACCGGANAACTGAAGTTCGTCATTGGTGATCAGGAAAACTAATCACCCAAACATTCCCTTCNGTCCCTTTCGAGAACGGTTTNATNAATNNCCNAATNCCCCTGGTTTGTCTTAAGGCTCGTTGAGCAATTCTTTAGCTCTCTCTTGGTTTTCGGTTCAGGGTCGCCGGACCCAGTGGATGATCGGCATGGGGATAGGGCGGGTGATGGTGGCTGTGGTCATGGTCATGGTCATGGCTATGGGGAATCGGGATGCCATCGGGCTGGCAGGCACCGGTGCATTCGCGCTCGCAAAGCGTGCAGCTTTCGGCCAACCCTTCCACGTGATGGTGATGGCTTTCCTGGGCCCGGCCGACGTCTTGCTCAAACCCAAGCACCTGAGCCCGGTATTTGCAGAGGGAGCAATTCATCGCTGTGTCGCCTCGCAGCACCTCCTCCACCCGTTCTCGGAAGGTGTTCACCACCATCGGGTGATCGCCCAGGTAACCGGCGGCCAGGAATTCAACCTCGGGGTGATCGTTGGCCACGAGGGCGGTGTGCTGACGAATCCGGCTCACCAGCACGCCCGTGAACAGGAAATAGGGCACCACAACAATGCGTTTGAAGCCCAGCTTCACCACATGNCGAAGACCGGGTTCCACCAGGGGGAAGGTGACACCCGAAAACACNGTTTCGCCCCAGCCAAAGCCAAATCCCTCAACGAGCATNCGNGTCACCTTGGACACGTTGGAGTTGGCATCTGGATCGGATGACCCCCGGCCNACCACCACCAGGAGTGTTTCGGAAACGGGAACATCGCTATGGGCCTGCTCCAGGCACTCCGTTACCCGAGCGCCTGCAGCGGCAACCATCAAGCGGTCGACGCCGAGCTCGCGCCCGTAGTCGATTGGAAGCCCGGTTTCGGCGGTGTAAGTGTTCAAAACAGACGGAATGTCGTTCTTGGCGTGCCCAGCGGCGAAGAGCATGGCCGGGATCGCCAGCACCCTGGTCACACCCTTTTGACGCAGGGCCTCGAGACCATCCCGAAGAATCGGCCGAGCGAATTCCAGATAGCCGTGTTCAACCGGCATCGGCGCCATCTTGGGGCGAAGTGCTTCGACCATCTGGGCGAATTCTTCGACTGCTAGGCGGTTGCGGCTTCCATGGCCGCAGATCAGAACGCCAAGACGCTCGTTGCCGGTTTCTGCGTACGGGTCGGCCAAGAGGTCGTTCCACTGTTCCAATGGTTTGACCCTATCGGTCGCATCGCTGTGGATTCAGACCGTTGCCCTTTTTGGAATCCACAGGCTGCCGATGCGCAGCTTCTGGGACTGGTTCAGCCTCACCCNCAGGAGCTGCCCGATTTGATCGGTCAGTGGGCGCNACAGCGACCTCTGCGCGTCTGCGGCGGTGGCACGACGTCGCAANCAGCTGCCGATGGCCATTGGACTCTGGATTTGCAGAGACACTGTGCTGCCATCGAGTGGCGATGCTCTGACCAGACGGTGTGGGTTGGTGCGGGCAGCCGGATGGGGGCTGTGCTGGATGCGCTTCTTCCCTATGGCCGCACAATCGCAGCAGGATTGTCTGGATTCCCGGGGCTCGGGTACGTACTCACCGGTGGGATGGGCCCCCTGAGTCGCAGGTTCGGCCTTGCGGTGGACCAACTTCTGGAAATTCAAGGGGTGTGGGGCAATGGCAGGGCGTTTGCGCTGTCACGCCAGGAGCATCACGACACAGCGGAGTGGAGGGGGCTCTGTGGTGCCGCGCCGTTTCTCGCTGTTGTTCAAGGGGTGCGTCTAGCCACCCAAAGCCTTCGGCCACTTTGGATTGAGCAGTTCGTTGCTCCGCCGCAGGACTTACCAGCTCTGATGGCCCATGCGGAGCGATCGGATCCGCAAACGTCCGTGCAATGGCATTGGGGAGGGGGTGATGCTGTTCACGGTTTGCGCGTCCGAGAGGGAGCTTTTGCTGGAGGTCAGCCCATTGCTGGCCTCCATGCCTTGCCGCCGCTGACGTCACCTCCGCCAANCCAGCCCAGAATCCACGCAGAGGTGGTGGGGTTGTTGGGCNCAGCGGCTGCNGANCGNTGGGCCTCCGTGATGCCTGCCGTGCAGCAGCTCATGCAGCAACGGCCGCATCCTGGCTGCAGTTTGGCTTGCCAGCAGCTCGGTGCTGCAACATCAAAAATCCCGATTGAGGCCACCTCCTTCGTTCANCGCGATGCCGTTTGGAAACCNTGGATCACGGCGGCCTGGNTGGCTGGGGATACCACCGGNCGCAGCCGGAGCCTGGCCTGGCTCGAACAGCTCTGGGCTGCCCTCGAGCCGGTGTGTCCGGGGGTGCACCTGGCTCAGCTGCATGATCATCTGTCCTTCCATCAGAAGGAACTGACCCAGGCCTTCGGTTCCTGGCTGCCGGGGCTCAGAGCGCTCAAGGCCCAGGTGGATCCCGATGGCACCTTGCCGACCCTCTGAATTACGGTCGCCCCAGCCCGTGGCATCCGGCGATGGCCAAGCGTTCGACTCCGTCTCTGGTGAATCAGTGGTTTGCCAACCCCAGCAAGGACCTTCTTTCTGGACTCGTGGTGGCCTTTGCCATGATTCCGGAGGCGATTGCCTTTTCCGGGATCGCCGGCGTTGATCCCAAGGTTGGCCTGTTCGGCGCCTTCTGCCTGTCCCTCACCATTGCAGTGGTGGGAGGCCGCATGGCCATGATCACCTCGGCCACAGGGTCCACGGCTCTGTTGATGACCGGCTTGGTGGCCACGGGTGAGGCGCGTGGTGCCGGCCTTGGTGTTCAGTACCTGATGGTGGCTGGTCTGGTGACGGGGCTGCTGCAAATCCTGTGGGGCTATCTGCGACTGGCGTATCAGATGCGGTTTGTGCCCCAGGGCGTGCTGAGCGGATTTGTGAATGCGCTGGCTCTGCTGATCTTTCAGGCGCAGCTGCCCCAGCTCGGCCTCAACCTTCACTTCGGGGAAGCCCACGCTGAGGGGCATGGTTCCTCCCTGCTTCCCCATGGGGCTCAGATCCCGGTTGTTTGGGGGCTCGTGCTGTTGGGGCTGGTGATCATTTATGGGTTGCCTCGCCTCACCCGGCTTGTGCCATCTCAGTTGGTCGCCATCGTGCTGCTGACGGCGATCAGCATCGGTTTCAGTTTCGATATTCCTGCCGTCAGCAGCCTTGGCACACTGCCCGACGGGTTGCCGACTTTCAGCATTCCCTTCGGTGCGGACGGGGTCCCCTTCAGCGTGGAGACCCTTGGCATCGTGTTGCCCACGGCACTGGCGATCTCGCTTGTGGGCTTGATGGAGACCTTCCTCACCCAGGACATTCTCGACGACAAAACCGACACCACAACCAATAAGAACGTTGAGGCTCGTGGCCAGGGCATTGCCAACATCGTGTCCTCGTTGTTCGGAGGAATGGCCGGCTGTGCTCTGGTGGGACAGTCCGTCATGAATGTGGACAACGGCGGACGCACGCGCCTTTCAACGCTGTTTTCCGGGGTGAGCCTGCTGGCGATGATCCTGCTCGCAGGCCCTTGGCTTCAGCGGATCCCGATGGCAGCGCTTGTTGCTGTGATGATCAGCATTGCCGTCAGCACGGCGGATATCAACGGGCTGCGCAATTTGCGCCGCATCCCCAAGAGCGACACGTCTGTGATGGTGATGACCTTCGCCGTCACCATGCTCACCACCCCTCACAACTTGGCTCTGGGGGTGTTGGCAGGCGTGGCCCTGGCCGGTGTGTTGTTCAGTCGCAAAGTGGCGAAGGTGATCAAGGTCGAAACCATTGACATCAGTGAGCAGGAGAGGCGCTACCGCGTTGAAGGGCAGCTCTTTTTTGTGAGCAAGATCTATTTCATGCAGGGTTTCGATCTGCATGACCATCCCGAGAGAATCACCATCGACCTTTCCCAAGCGCATATCTGGGATCAGAGCGGTGTCGCTGCCCTCGATCAGGTGATCCGAAAGTTCCGTCTGGGAGGCTCTGTGGTGAGCATCGTTGGCCTCAATGAGGAGAGCCTTGATCTGTTCGAGCGAATCGGCGGGCAGGAATCAGCGCATGCCTGAACTCCGTTCAGAATCGTGATGCAGCGGTGGGGTTGTAGAGCAGCGCTAAGCACACCGTGAGGTCGTTGCGCATTGCCATTAATCGGTGTTCCATCTGCTCATCCTCGGGATTGAGATCCACATAACGCTGGGTGACGTCGTTCCCGATGCTCATCAGCAGGCACAGTGTTTGCAGATCACCGTCGCTGCCTCCAGCGCGATCCTGAGCTCCTTCGAGCAGAACGCTCAGCAGAGCCATTTTGTTGTTGTAAGCACCTCGATCCTGTTCTTCCCATGCCTGAACCTGAGGGACGGAAATGAATCCGACCAATCCACACAGCAACCAAGCAACCGGGCGCATCCCTGGTTGGTAAAGAGATTTAAAATTAGGCCGAATTCTGCCGTCGTACCAGGAATCTGGGACAATCCGGGCCGATTTGTACCCACGCTGATGTTCCGATCCAGCTCTCGTCGTTTGATCGGCCTCATCGCCGGTTTGGCTGGCTTGCTCAGTGCTTGCGCTTCTCTGGACGATGCCCGTGGTTCCCGTCTGGATTTGATCAAGCAACGGGGTGAGCTGCTCTGTGGTGTGAGTGGAAAAATTCCTGGCTTCAGTTTTCTGAGCCCGGAAGGTCGCTACACCGGCCTTGATGTGGACATCTGCCGTGCCATGGCAGCAGCCTTCTTGGGGGATGCCGAGAAGGTGCAATACCGCCAGTTGACGGCTCCGGAGCGGTTTACGGCCCTGCGTTCAGGGGAAATTGACCTGCTTTCCCGCAACACCACGCACACCCTGAGCCGCGATGCTCTGGGGGGAAATGGTCTGCGCTTCGCGCCGGTGGTGTTCCACGACGGCCAGGGACTGATGGTGTCGACCGCGAGCGGGGTGAGCTCTCTTGCTGATCTGAGTGGTCAGGCGATCTGTGTGGGCTCGGGAACCACAACGGAGCAGAACCTCAACGACGCCTTGGAATCCCAGGGGATCCCTTACACCCCGATTAAGTACCAGGATCTCAATCAGGTGGTGGGAGGCTATTTGCAGGGACGTTGTGTGGCGATGACCTCGGATCGTTCACAGCTCGCAGCAGCTCGCTCCGGCTTTAAAGATCCCGATGCACACATAATTCTTGAAGATCGTTTGAGCAAGGAACCCCTGGCTCCTGCAGTGGTGGGTGGGGATCAGCCGATGGGGGACGCCATGACTTGGGTGGTGTTCGCCTTGATCGAAGCCGAGGAGCGAGGCATCACCCAAGCCAATTTGGATTCCATCCTTCAAAAAGCTCAGGCTGATCCATCCCAGGCGGCCCTGCGCCGCTTCCTCGGAGTGGATGCCGGTTTGGGGCGCAAACTGGGATTGCCGGACGATTTTGTTGTCAACGTGATTCGTGCCACCGGCAATTACGGCGAGATCTACAACCGCCATCTGGGGCCGCAGAGCCCAGTTCCCATTCCCCGTGGCGCCAATCGCCTGGCGGGTGATGGCGGCCTGATGATTGCTCCGCCGTTCACCTGATGCGGAAGCGACGTGTTCTTGTGCAGCTCGCTCTGGCTGCACTTCTTGTTGGCTTTGCGGCTCTGTTGGTCAACAACCTCACCGTCAACCTGATCCGCACAGGCCTTGGTCTTGGTTTTGGCTGGCTCGGGCGTCCTGCGGGTTTCGCCCTGGCGGAAACAGCGCTCCCCTACGCCCCATCTGACAGCTATTTATGGGCTCTCACGATCGGTTGGCTGAACAGCCTCAAAGTGATCGTGGCCGGTCTTGCTCTGGCAACTCTTCTGGGGGTTGGAGCTGGAGCTGCTCGCAGTAGCGGCAACCGCCTGCTTCGCAGCCTGGCCGGTGGCTATGTGGCGCTGATCCGTCAGGTTCCACTGCTGTTGCAACTCCTGTTCTGGTATTTCGTTGCCTTCCTCGGCTTTCCAGAAACGCCCGTTGGTGGCTTGATCAAACTCTCCAATCAGGGCATCGCAGTGCTCGGCCTGAATCTGAGCGTTGAGTTCTGCGCCGTTCTTGTTGGGCTAACGGTGTTTACCGGCGCCTCAATCGCGGAGATCGTGCGCGGTGGCATCAATGCGGTACCGCGTGGTCAGTGGGAGGCCTTTCGTAGCCTGGGCCTGGGGGAAGGCCTTGGCTTGCGCCGCATCGTGTTGCCACAGGCGCTTCCAGCGATTCTGCCTGCCCTCACCAGCCAGTATCTGAATCTGGCCAAGAACAGCACCCTTGCCATTGCCGTCGGCTACGCCGATCTCTATGCGGTCAGCGACACCACGATCACTCAGACAGGCCGGGCGATTGAAGGATTCCTCCTCTTGCTTGCGAGTTTCCTGCTGCTCAATCTTTTGATCAGCGGCGGGATGGCAGCGGTCAACGGCGCTGTGCTCGGACGTCTGCGGAGGAGCCGCTGATGAATCGCTGGCTGGATCGTCTGATCACCCTGTTGTTGGCGGCCCTGATCGGCTGGGGTGGTTGGTCAACACTGCATTGGTTGATCCATGGGGCTGACTGGTCGGTTGTGACGACCAATCTGCCGCTTTACGCCGTGGGCAGCTTCCCGGCTGATCAACGGTGGCGGCCATTGGTTTGGATGGTGGGGTTGGTCCTTCTGACCGTTTTGACCCTGCTGGGCCCCAAACGCATTGGGTGGCGAGGTGCTCTTCCATTGCTTTGGATAGCCATGGCTCCCATCGGGCTCTGGCTGCTGGTAGGAGGCCTGGGCTTGCTGCCTGTGGGCACGCGGGATTGGGGGGGACTCACCCTCACGCTGCTGTTGACCGCTGGTAGCGGGATGCTGGCTTTGCCACTCGGCGTTCTGCTGGCCCTTGGGCGTCGCAGTGCCCTTCCGGTATTGCGTTGGAGCAGCACCGCATACATCGAGTTGATGCGAGCGGTGCCGTTAATTGCGGTGCTGTTTTTCGGGCAGCTGTTGATTCCTTTGTTTCTGCCTCCCGGGTTGGAGATCAATCGTGTTCTGCGCGCAGTGGTGGCCTTTGCTCTGTTTGCGGCGGCCTACATCGCTGAAGACGTCCGTGGGGGGTTGCAGGCGATTCCACCGACGCAACGGGAGGCTGCTGAGGTGCTGGGTCTCTCTCCCCTGCAATCTCTTCAGCTCGTGGTGTTGCCCCAGGCGCTGCGCATCGCCTTGCCATCGCTCACCAACCAGGCGGTGGGGTTGCTCCAGAACACCAGCCTGATGGCACTGCTTGGATTGGTGGAGCTGTTAGGGATCAGCCGCAGCCTGCTGGCCAATCCAGCCTTCATCGGCAGATACCTGGAGGTTTATCTCTGGCTGGCTGCTGTTTACTGGCTTTGCTGTACAGCAATGGCTCTGTTGGCCCGCCACCTGGAAGTTCAGCTCGATCCCGTTCGATCCAACCGATGACCGTTGCCATCCGCGCCACCGATCTGGTGAAGAGCTACATCCCAGGGGTGAGGGCCCTGGATGGGGTGTCCCTGGACGTGACCTGCGGTGAGGTGCTGGTGGTGATGGGTCCCTCTGGCTCCGGGAAGAGCACATTGATCCGCACCTTCAACGGGCTTGAACCGTTGGATGGTGGTGAACTGGATGTGTTGGGAATGCGTCTGGATGCTGCGCATGAGGAACACCAGGTGAGGGCTATCCGCAAGCGCGTGGGCATGGTGTTTCAGCAGTTCAACCTTTTCCCCCACCTCTCCATTCTCGACAACATCACCCTGGCGCCAATCAAGGTTCAGAAGCGTGCCAAGGCTGCGGCAGAACAGCGGGCCATCGAGCTCCTCGATCAGATGGGAATCCGCGAACAAGCGCGCAAATTTCCGGCTCAACTCAGTGGTGGCCAGCAGCAACGGGTGGCGATTGCTCGTGCATTGGCTCTTGATCCGGAGGTGATGTTGTTCGATGAGCCCACCAGTGCCCTCGATCCTGAGCGGGTCAAAGAGGTGCTGGACGCGATGCGTCAGCTCGCTCGGGGCGGCATGACCATGGTGGTGGTCACCCATGAGCTTGGGTTCGCGCGGGAGGTTGCCGACCGGGTGATGTTCATGGATCAGGGCCAGGTGGTGGAAATCTCAGATCCAGAGACGTTTTTTTCCAATGCGAAAGAAGAACGCAGCCGAAAGTTTCTCAACCAGATGCAGCACTGAGGTGCGCCAACGGCGGAATCTGCTCGCCTTAAGCAGAGAGTCGATCGTTCCAGCTCTCTTCGGATGAGGCGGTTCTTTTGGGTATGGCTCGCGGCTGGTGGTTCGGCCGACTGACACGGTCACGTTCCTTCCACTTAACGAAGCCAGTGACTCCAGCAAGCCAAAACCCCACGAAAGCCAAAGTGAGTACCGTGCCATGCAAGTTGTAAAACGTCAGAACGATATGAATCGAGATCGCTACAGAACCTGCTAACAACAGCACCAAACTGAGGAACTCAGACACGACAGCTTTTAATCTCTGCAATGCCATCGATCGAAGTTGGTCAACCATACCGGCCCGCTTGGAAAATGCCAGATGGTTCCACTCACGTTCAGATTCGTGACCAATAAAAAGCCCCTGCAATGGAGTTAGCAGGGGCGCAAGTTTGGATTCAGAGGGAGCTGCTGCGCTTGGTAATCACTCCTCGACAGCTTCTGCGGCTTCACTGTGCTCTGCTGCGGCACCTGTGGGAATGAGGCGAATCGCTTTCTTGCCCAGCTTGATTTCAAACTCATCGCCAGGCTCAAGGTTCAGCATGGCGGTGTAGGCCTTGCCAATGAGCAGGTTGCCATTGCCTTGAACCTTTGCCACATAGCTGAGCTTGCGGCCACCCTTGCCAATTGCAGCTCCGCCACTGCTGAGATTAACGCCTTTGGCCTCGAGAAGCGCCTCGTAGAACGCAGTGAAGTTCAGGCGGTCGCCTCCATCCTTCTTATCGGATACATAGCCACAAGCTCTAACCAGATCGGATTTGGAAACATCGCCCAAGTCCTTGACCTTTGCCAGGAGTTCAGAGCCAGTGAGCATTGGAATTGATCTGTTGAATGATCTATTCATAGCGGAATTCCCCGCAGAGTGTCAATCTGCTTTGTGGGATTCAGTGAATTGAATCAACAACTCAATCCAGATGGCTTTGAGCTTCTTTGGGCTACTCAGCCGTGGGGTGTTTCGTATCAATCGTGTTCCGCAGGATTTTCTCTGCTTTGGTGACGATGGTGTAATCCACCCGATCATCATCTGAGCAGCAGAGATCTCCGTAGTAGCGCTCCAGTTCGTCGTAAGCCCTGTCGTAACTATCGAAGCTGAGGCGTGTCAGACCGTCTTCTTTGCCGTCGCTTCGAACGATCTGATGGATTGTTTGTGGCTGGTCTTCAGGCATCTGCAATGGGAAGTCGGGCAAGAGCCTGCTCGACCGCCACGAGTTCCCGCTCAGTGGTGAGCCAGGTTTCATTGCCATATGGAAGGCTTTGCACTTGGTCTGCCAGTAAGGCCATCAGTTGTTCGTAGCGCTCTTTGAGGGTTTCTCGCAGCATCGTTTTCCCTGTGGACGCTTGATACCCTGGCACAGTGCTCGGCCGTTCATCGGTGCGCGCTGTGGCCTGGGCTAGCGATGCTGCGTTTTTTGCTGGAGCTTGTCCCCTGCTTGCTGATTGGTTTTTGGGCAGGAGGCCAGCACCCTGACCTTTCCGCTCGATTGGCAGTGCCCTTGGTGCGGTTTGGTGTTCCCATCAGCGTGATGGGCTTGCTGCTCAAAGGCGGTCTCAGCAGCGAGATGCTCGAGGCAGCAGCGTTGGCGGTTTTGGCCATCGGTTGTGTGCTCGGCGTGGCTCCATGGCTACCCGGCTGCCGAGAGTTGCGTCGGCCATCTCTTCGTCTTGGCAGCTGCATCGGGAATACCGCCTATTTCGGCGTGCCGCTGGCTCTCGCTTTTCTCCCCGCTGAAGCCTTACCGATCTCCATTGGTTACGACCTGGGGGCGACCCTGTTCACCTGGAGCATCGGCCCTGTCTTTCTTGGTGCACAGCTGGCGGGGCATCAGGCCTTGCGCGGACTGGTGATCAGTCTCAGTGCCAGTCCAGCCACGCGAGGGTTGGTCGGAGCCTTGCTGGTGCAATGGACACCCTGGCGCGATCTGGTGACGGACGCATTGTGGTGGCCTTCACGGTTCGTGATTCTTCTCGCTCTTGTGGTGGTGGGGATGCGGCTTGGCAGCATCTCCCGTGGAGGCCGACCACCGTCGCCATGGCGCTTCCGGTTGCTGCCTTCCCTGCTGGCCAAGTTGCTCGGTTACCCGCTGCTACTCCTGCTGATGGGCTTGGCATTACGGCTTGACCCTCTCATGATCCAAGCCCTTGCCCTCCAAGGAGCTGCTCCCACAGCCATCTCGTTGTTGTTGATTGCTGAATCGGTGGGAGTGGATCAAGACCGTGCAGCAGCACAGGTGTTCTGGAGCACAGTTCTCGCTCTGATCAGTGCGCCGATGTGGGGAGTGGCTCTACCTCTGTTGGTGTCTTCTGGCTGATCAGCAGGTTCGAAATCTGCGGAAGGTGAGGTTGATGCGCGCCGCGGAAACCTTGCGCCGTTGCGGAACACTGTGCATCCAGTGCTGTTGACAGCCGGGATGCATGATCAGCAGATCGCCATCGGCTAAGGCCAGGTTGACCCGCTGTGTTGCGTCGCTCCGGTGTCGCAATTGGAAGTCACGTGTTGCACCCAACGACAGCGACGCGATCGGTTCGCTTTGATCGATCTCGGGTTCATCATCTGCATGCCATCCCATCCGGTCTTCCCCACTTCGGTAAAGATTGAGCAGGCAACCGTTGTATTGGGTCACGCAGGCTTTGTTCACCGCATTGAGAAGTGGTGAAAACCACGCCGGCCATCCCTCGCCGATGTGGGTGGTGCCGCTGTAGCGGTAGCGGAGCCCTTCATCGGCCAGAAACATCGTCAGTCGCGGTACGGGATGCTTTTTCCCATACACGTGAACCATGGGTTGCTGCCAGGCCATCCCCTCGGTCAGCTTCCGCTGCCAAGATCTTGCGTCTTCAGAGGCCAACCATCCTGAATGATGCGTCCAGGATTTGTCCCATTCGGATTGGTGGGCGTCCATTCGTGACGTCGGATGACGAGCTCGGTTCGTCTCAGTGACTGTCCCATACATTCAATGCATGGGAGCACGCATCACCAAAGACGAATTTCTCAAACGCGCTGAGCAGCGTTTCGGCTCGCAGTTTGATTACAGCTTGATTCGATGGCGTAGTTACAAGAGCCCTGTTCGAATCAGGTGCAGGCATCACCCTGTTCAAGAGATCACCATCACCCCTGAAAAACATCTGCAAACCCTTGGAGGTTGCAGATATTGCCTGCGGGAGCGACGGATTGCTTCTCTGGAGCGCGAGTTGAATCGAAAAGCCGCTGATCGCCCGGAAGCGCTACCGCTCCAATCGCAAAAGCTGTCTGAAGTGATCCAGAAGCGCACACGCTGAATCAGTCAGTTGGCCAGGCTCACCCGCTGATAGCAGAACCATAACCATTGCTGGAACAGCAAGTTGCGGTGTGAGCGCCAGAGTGTTTCTGGATGATTGGGCTCAAAGTTTTCAGGCGGAGGAACATCACCGCGTGCCTTGTCCCGCTCCATCTCCCCAAGGATCCGGCCCACGTTGTATTCCGGGTGGCCGAGGTGCATCAGCTGGCGCTGGTCTGGCGTTTCAAAGATGGTGTACCCCACCTGTTTGCCGTGGGCGAGCAGCCGAAGCCGCCCTTGGCGTTCAGCGTTTTCCATCGCGTCATCGGGCAGCCCCGCGTATCGGCTCTGGGG
>NZHI01000039.1 GCA_002691345.1 Synechococcus sp. MED650
CGCTCCAGGTTGCCGCGATTGAAGAAGTAGGGCTTGTGGCTGAAGGTGCTGGCCACCCACTGCCAGCTCAGATTGTTGCTGGCCGGGTCGCCATCCAGTAGGTGTTCCAGAAACCAGTCGGCCCCGGCCCTCCAGTGCACCCGTCGCCAATGCACGAGCCAGGCTGCCATCCACATGCGGGCGTGGTTGTGGAGCCAACCGGTTGTGACCAGCTCATCGCGGAAGCCATCCATGCAGGCCAGACCGGTGGTGCCGTCCCGCACATCGGCCGGCAGCTCCCGGGCATAAGCCCCGGCGTCATGGCCGGTTTTGAACGGTTCCTGATCGTCGTGGATGCCGTCGCCCAGATCCAGCCACATCCGTTGCCAGAAGTCGCGCCAACCCAGCTCGTTGATCAGCTTTCCGCCTTCATCGCGGTTGCGAATCCGGGCAAAAATCGAATCGCGCACCTCCGCCAGGGTGAGCACGCCGTGGCGGATGTAGGGGGATAGACCGGTGACGGCACCCTTGAGATGGTTGCGGCTTTTGGCGTAGCGCTTGGCGTCGATGCGCCGCAGCTTCTCGTTGGCCGCTTCGCGACCTCCGCGGATCGGGCTGAGGGCCCCATCAGCCTCCGGGAACTCCTGCGCCAACAAGGAATTCAGCTCATCGCGTGATCCGAATTGCCGCGGCAGATCGCCGTTGATCGGGGGTGACGCAGCGCTTGGCACCGGCCTTCGTCAGCAAAGGAGCGGTGATCCTGGCGGGGGATGGGGGAGAATCGCGCGATTGCAACCCGTCCCGGTCCGTTCCGATGCTGCTTGATCTCACCGGCAAGAAAATTCTGGTCACCGGCATCGCCAACAACCGCTCCATCGCCTGGGGCATTGCCCAGCAGCTCAAGGCGGCCGGCGCCGAGCTGGGCATCACCTATCTGCCCGATGAGAAGGGCCGTTTCGAGGCCAAGGTGCGTGAGCTCACAGCGCCGCTTGAGCCCAGCCTGTTTTTGCCGCTGAACGTGCAGGACGCCGACCAGATGGCAGAGGTCTTCGCTGAGATCAAGGAGAAGTGGGGGGTGCTCGATGGCCTCGTGCACTGCCTGGCCTTTGCGGGCAAGGAGGAGCTGATCGGCGATTACAGCGCCACCACCGCTGAAGGCTTCGCCCGTTCCCTGGACATCAGCGCCTATTCCCTGGCGCCCCTCTGTGCTCACGCCAAGCCACTGTTCAGCGAGAAGGCCGGTGTGATCACCCTGTCGTATCTGGGCGCTGAGCGGGCCATCCCCAACTACAACGTGATGGGTGTGGCGAAGGCGGCACTGGAGGCGTCCGTTCGCTACCTCGCTGCTGAGCTGGGCCCGGAGAAGCAGGTGCGCGTTAATGCGATCAGCGCCGGCCCGATCCGCACCCTGGCCAGCTCTGCCATCGGCGGCATTCTCGACATGATCCACAACGTGGAGGAGAAGGCTCCCCTGCGCCGCACCGTGACCCAGATGGAGGTGGGCGGTACCGCTGCCTTCCTGCTCAGCGATCTGGCCAGCGGCATCTCAGGTCAGACCATCTATGTGGATGCGGGCTATTGCGTCACGGGGATGTGAGGCACGATGTGAGNACTGGAGGATGAGTGATGGCACGCCAGGGAGAGATCCATCGGGTCACCGGTGAAACCGACGTGAAGGTGCGTCTGGATCTGGATGGCACCGGCCAGTGCCAGGCCAGCACCGGCGTGCCCTTCCTCGACCACATGCTCCATCAGATCAGCAGCCACGGCCTGATCGATTTGGAGATCCATGCGGTGGGTGACACCCATATCGATGATCACCACACCAACGAAGATGTGGGGATTGCTGTGGGCCAGGCCCTGGCCCAGGCTCTGGGAGACCGCCGCGGCATCCACCGTTTCGGTCANTTCGTGGCACCTCTCGANGAAGCCTTGGTGCAGGTGGTGCTGGACTGCTCCGGTCGCCCCCATCTGAGCTACAGCCTCACCATCCCAACCCAGAAAATCGGCACCTACGACACCGAACTGGTGAAGGAGTTCTTCGTGGCCGTTGTCAACAACAGCGGCCTCACCCTGCACATCCGTCAATTGGATGGGGTGAACTCTCACCACATCGTGGAAGCCTGTTTCAAGGCCTTTTCCCGGGCNTTGCGCATGGCCACGGAAATCGACCCCCGCCGCGCAGGGGCCATCCCCAGCAGCAAGGGAGTGCTGGAGCAAGCCGGCGCCAACTGAAACGACACCGCGCTTCACAGTCTGTTACGAGAAGATGGTCAGACGTTGACCCTCTGCCCGTGACCGTCGCCCCCGCCCGCAACTACAACCGCAGCGACTGGTCTAGCTCCTTTGCGAACGTGGATCAGGAGCTTGCCGATGTGTCNGTGACCGCTGCGCGCGGCACCGTGCCGGCGGAGCTGAACGGCACCCTGTACCGGAATGGTCCAGGGCGGCTGGAGCGGGATGGCCATCGTGTGCATCACCCCTTCGATGGCGACGGCATGATCGCAGCGATGCGGTTCGAGAACGGCCGCGTCAGCCTGAGCAACCGTTTCGTGCGCACCGAGGGCTGGCTGGCGGAGGAGAAGGCCGGCAANGTGCTCTATCGCGGCGTNTTCGGCAGCCAGAAGCCCGGTGGCCGCCTGGCCAATGCCTTTGACCTTCGGCTGAAGAACATTGCCAACACCAACGTGGTGCGCCTCGGCGACCAGCTGCTCGCTCTCTGGGAAGCGGCCGAGCCCCATGCGCTGGATCCTCAAAGCCTGGAGACCCGTGGNCTCTCCCGGCTCGATGGCGTGCTCAAGAAGGGTGAGGCCTTCAGCGCCCACCCCCGCTTCGACCCCGGTCACAACGGTCGTCCCTGCATGGTCACCTTCGGGGTGAAGACAGGCCCNCGCAGCACCATTCGTTTGATGGAGTTCGCCACCGATGGCTCGGATGCCGGTGCGCTGCTGCACGACCGATCCGANAGTTTCCCCGGCTTCGCCTTCCTTCACGATTTCGCCATNACCCCCAACTGGGCGGTGTTCCTTCAGAACGCCATCGCCTTCAATCCGCTGCCCTTCGTTACCGGAGAGAAGGGCGCTGCCCAGTGCCTCAAGTCTCAGCCGGGCGGTAAGGGGCGTTTCTGGCTGATTCCTCGCGATTCAGGTGAGTTCGCAGGCCAGAAGCCCCGCATCCTCGAAGCTCCCGATGGCTTCGTGTTTCATCACCTCAACGCTTTTGAGGATGGCGANCACGTNGTGGTGGAGAGCATCGTCTACGACGACTTNCCCTCGATNGGCCCAGACGATGACTTCGCNGAGGTCGATTTCGACACGGTGCCGGAGGGAACGCTGCACCGATGCCGCCTTGATCTGAGTCGCGAGACTGTGAAGACCGAGCGGATCAGCGAGCGCACCTGCGAGTTCGCCATGGTGAATCCGCAGCGGCAGGGGTTGAGCGCTCGCTACGCCTGGATGGCNGTGGCTGAGCGGGAGACGGGCAATGACCCCCTGCAGGCCATCCAGAAGCTTGATCTGGACTCCGGTGCAACCCACACCTGGAGTGCGGCGCCCCGNGGCTTNGTGAGTGAGCCGNTGATGGTGCGNCGNCCCGGNGCNGANGCNGANGATGATGGCTGGGTGCTGGATCTGGTGTGGAACGGTGCACGTCAGGCTTCTGATCTGGTGGTTCTCAACGCCCGTGATCTTGCGGAAGTGGCGGTGCTGGAGCTGCCGTTGGCCGTACCCCACGGCTTGCACGGCAGCTGGGCACCGGCCTGAGCCACGGTCGCCACATTCCTGTCACACCTGGTCCGATCTGAACTGGCATGGAGTCATATCCCTGCCTTCTGAGGTCGTCAGGATCAGGTTCAGCTGAGTGCTGTAAGGCATGCATCGGAGCATTTATGGCTGGGTAGCACTGCAGATGGTCGCGACCCTCGCTCTGGGGGGACAGACATCGGCATTGGCGTCCCCGCCAAGGCCTTCTTGTTCGGGGGCGTTGCTCCAGTTCTCTGTTGTTGAACAGGGCAAGACAGCGGTTGATCGTTTTCGCTTCGCATTGGCGCTGTCCGGAGAAGGATCCACGGAGCAGGCTGCATTGAATCAGCTGAATCAGCGCCTGGCTCGGTTGCGTCAAGCGCTCCAACCGGTCATTCAGGGACGCCTGATCGTTCCCTCACCGTCCACCTATTCGCGCCCAGGACGCAGTGGGGCCAGGCAACCCTTCGTGGCCAACACCGGTGTCTCCGGTGAGGTGAACCGGCAGATGTACAACCAGCTCATTCAGTCCGTTGGAGGGCAACCCGGTGTGCGGCTGCAGGGGATGGAGTCCATCGCGAATGAACAAGCCGAAACAGCGCTTCAGCAACGGTTGAGGGCTGCGGCACTGCGGCAGGGCATGGGCGAGGCTGACAGCACGGCTGCGGCGATCGGCGCCACCAGGGTGCGGCTCCTCAGAATCAATCGCAGTGATGCGATGCGTGGCCCAAGGCGGGTTCAGCTCTCGGGGGCCACGCGCTCAGGTTTTGATCCCGGTGAGGCCCCTGAGCCAATGGCGACGGTGCGGATGGAGCTCCTGTACTGCCTCACCTAGCCGGCTGATACCTTGATTCCTCAAGCTGGGGAACTGGTGTTAACTGCATTCACACGTCCGCCGATCAATCGCGATCAGCCGATGTTGTGGATCCACGCCGGCCCCCATAAGGCAGCCAGTAGCTACATCACTGAGAGGCTGCGGCAGAACAGGCAAAACCTGGCCGCTCAAGGCGTGTTGATGGATGGCGATAACAACCATCTGGCCAATGCCATTGCCGAGAAGCGCTATGAGGCCATTGATCAGGCTCTGGCCAATTTGCCAGACACGTACCGGCGGGTTTTGCTGAGCAGCTCCTCACTGGATGACAGGATCCTCAGCAAGGTGGCCCTCGGACACTTGGAAGCGATGGCCGATCGCCATGGCTTTCAACTCGGGGTGAGTTACTGCATTCGCGATCAGCCGTCTTGGCTGAATTCGGTCTATGGCCATCGGGTCCGCCGTTTCCGGGAGACGCCGGATTTCGCGGGTTACTGCAACTACATCATGGGCGATGCCGAATCCTGGGACATTGCCTATCCGTCCAAATTCAAGGTGCTGAGCCGATTTCCGCGGATCACCACCCTGTTTCTCCCCCTGTCGAAGCAGGTGGCGATCACCGATCCCTTCCTGGCGCTGGTGGATGCCCTTGATCTCGATCGCCCCGAAGGCCCGGAGGGCTGGCTGGATGGTCGCTCGTCCAAGCAGAACATTCAGCCCGGTGCCCGTGGGATCTGGATGTCCAGCCTGTGTCGTCGGTTGATGGTGGAGAGCGGCTTTGATCCGGAATCGCTCAAGCGGAAGGGCAAGGTGATCCGTGATCTCGCGATCGAGCGTGGTTGGGATCGCGAGAAGTTCGATGGCTTTGATCAACCCCTGCTGGATCGTGTGTCGGGTTTTTATGCGTCGTCGAATGAAGCCTTTGCGCAACAGCACTGGGGTGTGAGCTGGACCAGCCTGTTTCCAGCGAAAGCCGCTTCCCAGAGGGTGTTTACGGGGCCTCAGTCTGCGGCCGAACGCCACGACATGCGCCGGCTGATGGTGCAGGTGCTGCGGGAGTTGCGTTTCCCCTGGCGGTTGCGGCGCCGCTTTTTTCGTCTGTACGACGCCGCTGTATGAGGGCGGCTCAGCTCAGCTGAGACCCTCGCGTTTGGCTTCCTTCCAAGCCAACCGTGGCGCGCTCCAGAGGGTGGCCAGCACCAGTGGTGTGACCGGAACAGCCGTGATCACGATGAAGGCCTGCAAGGCATCGATGGAGGTGCTGTCACCCAGGCCTGTGCCGATGCGCAGCAGCACCAGCGTGAGGCTGCCAATCATCAAGGCCCAGAACAGCCGCAGCAGAGCTGGCGGCTCATTGCGGCCGCTCACCACCATGGCTGCGGCGTAACTCATCGAGTCGGCGCTGGTGCACATGAACAGCACCACCAGCACCAGGCCGATGGGGATCAGAACTCCAGCAAGGGGAAGTTGGCTCAAGATGGTCAGCAGCGCTGCGGCGGCACCGTTTTGGGCCAGGGCTTCACTGATGCCACCCCCTGCCAACTCGAGATGCAGTCCGGTGCCCCCAAGCAGGGTGAACCAGACGTTGGTCACGATCGGGCAGAGGATCGCCACGGCCAGCACCAGCTCACGGATGGTGCGGCCGCGGCTGACGCCGGCGGTGAAGAGCCCCATTAGCGGCGCATAGCCCAGGAACCAACCCCAGTAGAAGACTGTCCAGCCGTTCACCCAGTTGGAAGGTATGGCGTTGGGCGTGAGGGCCATCTGCGGTAGATGGATCAAGTAGGTGACAAAGCTGCTGAAGAAGTGCTGGATCAGCCAGAGGCCAGGGCCCAGCAGCAGCAAACCCGCCGCCATGGTCAGGGTGAGCCACACATTGAGCTCCGAGAGCCACTTGATTCCCTTCTGAATCCCGCTGACGGTGGAGCTCGCAAACACGGCAGTTAGCAGGACAACCACCAGGGATTGCAAGCCGGCACTGTCGGTGAGCCAGGGCAGTTGGCCTGCGGCGTTGCTGAGCTGCAGGGAGAGGAATCCCAGGGGGCCAACGGTGCCGGCGATCGCGGCCACCACGGAAAAACCATCCGCCAGGTGACCGATCGGGCCATCCACCCAGGAGCGCGGCACGATGTTCACCAGGAGGGTGCGGGGACGCAGGGGTTCACCGCGTCGTTCGAGGATCGAGAAGGTGATCGTGGTGGTGGTAGCGACCAGGGCCCAGGCCAGGAACCCCCAGTGCAGAAAACTCACCGCCAGGGCGGGATCCACAGCTGCCGCTGTGCTGCCTTCGACACCTTTGAACACCGGTGATGGGGTCTGGAAGTGATACAGCGGTTCGGCTGCAGACCAGAACACACCACCACCCGCCAGCAGGGTGCAGATCAGAACAGCGCACCAATCGAAAAATTTGAAGGTCGGCTTGGCGTCNGCTCCCCCAAGCCGGAGTTTGCCGATCGGGCTGATGGCAAGGATCAGCGCGATCAGAAACAGCAGCATCACCATCCACTGCCACACCCCGCCCAGGGCATCACTGATCACGGCTTTGCCGGCTTCGGTGAAGTGCTTTGCCAGAGCAAGGTCGATGGCCGAGACCAGCAGAAAAATCAGCAGGGGAATGGCGCTGACCCAGAGGGGCGGCTGTCGCCACCAGGATCGGTCGGCGGAGGGGAGTTCAGACATTGACTTGTGGTTTGTTGATCAAGCGCGAACGGCGTCGCGTTGGTGGCTCCAGCAAGAGAGGTCGACGGATGGTTGGCTGCCGCTGGCCAGTTGGCCGAGGGAGTCGCCGATCAGGGGAGCAAATTTGAAGGCTTGGCCCGAACCACCGGCAAACAGGCTGAGCTTCGGGGTCAGCCGATCCAGAACGAAATTCACATCGCTGGCCATCGAATAGGGGCTGACCACGGTCTCCACCCGCTCCTGAACCCCTTCCAGTTCGTTGAACAAAAAGGTGTCGAGCAGTTCCACCAGGCGCGTGGGTGGTTCGGTGACCATGGCGTTGGGTTCGGCCACCCGAAGTTCCGGTGGGGCCCAGTCGATACCGGCCTTGATCCGGGGCCGACCATCCGCCGTTCGGCTCAACACCGGGAAGCCGTAATACAAACCACCGTCATCGCCGCGCTCCCTCTGGAAACAGAACCACTGGGGGTAACGGTCGGCCAGGGCTGGATTCACCGTGTAATGAGCCCAAAGCATCGGCCAGACCTCCAGTTTTGGTGCCAGGCCGAGGGGGGCTAACAGCAACTGGCTCCAGATGCCGCAGGCAACCACCAGTTGCCCGGCGGCGATGTGATGCCCGTTTTCGAGGGTCACACCACCGCCATCGGGATCGAGCCCGGCAACGGAACAGTGTTCGATCAGCTGGTGGCCAGCTTCGCGGGCGGTGCGGATCCAGTGGGCAACAACTTTGTCGCTGCGCACGGCGCCTGCTGTGGGCTCGAACAGTCCGGTGAAGTTGGCTTTCGGTTTCAGCGGGAATCGGGCTGCGATCTGGGCGGCGTCGAGGGCTTCGTAGGGAATGCCCTGGTCGTCCATCACCCGACGAGCGCCGGGAATTGATCCTTCGATCGTTTCCTCATCCCAGCTTTCGCCATAGAAGAGAAGGCCGTGGGTGTCTCGGAGCTGTTCGCCCGCGTGGGTTTCCTCCTCACGCCAAAGTCGATTGGCTTCTTGGGCCAGGCGGCAGAGCACTGGATCGGAGTACATCTCCCGGAACATCCGGGTTTCGCCGAAGCTGCTGGCTTTGGCGTGGGCCAGGGTATTGGCCTCAAGCAGCAAGACATCGGTGATGCCTTTCCGGGCGAGGGAGGCGGCGCAGCTGAGGCCAGCCATGCCACCGCCAACGATCACGACAGCTGCTTTGCTCGGCAGAGAGGAGGGAGTGCTCATTCGCTCTCCCCGAAGCTGAGGCCGATGGGCTCGGTGGTCGGAGTGGCCGCCACTTCGTGAAGAGCAGCACCGACCGATAACCCCTGTTCGCGCTGGTTCAGGTAGTCGCTGGCCCGTCGGCGCACTTCCTCGCGAACGAAGGCATAAACATCTTTGGCGCCCGCGTCTTTCCAGGCATCCGGTGAGAAACGCTCGATCGAATCGGCGATCACGGCTCCGGCATTGACCAGGGGGTCGGGCAGAACCCGCACACCACGCCGCCGTAGGTCATCGGCCAACTGGGGTTGCTGGAACGGGGCATTGGCTGCCGGAACAACAGCAGGGGTCCTGAGAGCCGCCGCCATTTCGCTGTTGATTAACCCTGAGATCGAGCAGGGCAGCACCATGTCGAGTTTGAGCTCCCACCACGGGCAGCTCTCTGGAAGAGGGGTTGCTCCGGGCAAACTTGCTTTGTCGCGATCCAGATCCACGGTGAACACCGTCCAGCCGTGGTCAACCAGATGACGGGCCACCGTGCCACCCACAGCACCGCAACCGTGCACCAGGGCCCGACCGGGGTTGGCGTCCTTCAGTTCCTTTTCCAAAACGGCTTCCACGGCACCGAGGGTGCCGTGGGCCGTCGCGGCACTGGCATCCACCGGACTTCCCACCGCCGCCAGCACATGGGGAGTGAGCGCTGTTAAGCGCTCCATGTCCGCCAGGCTGGTGTTCAGATCGCAGCCCGTGATCATCGCGCCGTCGAGCGACTCAAGCAGTTCAGCGGTGACGCTGATCAGTTCATCCTTAACGGCATTCGGCTCGGCGGCTCGGGCCACGATTTTGCCGCCGGCGAAACCGGTGCCGTAGAGATCGTGCTTGTGGGTCATCAGACCGGCCAGGCGTTCGCCATCGGCGATGCAGGCTTCATCACTGGGGTAATTGAGCAGCCGCAGGCCGCCGTTGGCGGGCCGCTTGGCATCGGTGTCCTCCGCCACCACGAACACCGAGAGGTGATCGGAGACGTGTTCCGCCAGCACCGACACCGTCGGTGCTGACTTTTTGTTGTTGTTCATCAGGCCACCTTCTCCATCATTTGGTGGTGCTCGACGTAATCGAGACTCCACTCGCTGGGGGCTTCGGCGATGCGTTGCTGCAAGCGCTCATAAACCGTGTCTGCGGCGGCATCCCCAGCGGTGCTGGCGAAGCTGTGGCGACTCCAGCTGCGGATCGTTGCCATCAGGCCGGCGGCGAAGGCGGCGGTGTCGCCGTTGTCGTTCCAGCGGCGGCGGTAGGGACACTTCACATAAACCGTGCGCTCGTCCACCAGGCGCAAGCCATTGCGGTAGGGAGCAGAGCTGGTGTCTTTCAAGGGGGCCATGAACTCCCCGGGTGACTTGTAGAAGTTCAGAACGGTGCCTTTTTTGTATTGCTCCTCACTGATCAGGCCTTCATCCGCCATGCCGCGCCAGATCTGATGCAGCTGGTCGTGCACGTTGCGGGTTTCGCCACCGTTGTGGCCGAGATAGCGACCTTCGCCATCACGGGAGAGGTTCACGGTTAGCAGTCGGCCACCCACTTTGAGCTCGCGGCTGCGCAGCTCGAGGATGTATGTCCAATCCTTCATCGCTTGGGCGGTGAAGCGCTGAAGAGCNTCGGCATCATTGGAGGCCAGCACGTGGGTGTGGCTTTCCAGGGGGCCCGGGGAGGTGCTCAGCCAGTGCATGGCGGTGGCGGAGAAGCCGAAACTCACGCTGTTCGGTGCCACCGAGGGCTCATAGAAGCTCCGTGCGCTCACCAGCACCGTGGGTTTGGGAGCCCGAGGGATCTGAAGGGCCAGGTTCTCGGCCAGGGCGAGGTTGTCGTTGCTGGGCAGGTCGTTGCCGATCAGCGTCAGGTGGGCGTTCGGCTGGTTGGCATGCAGGCGATCCAGCACCTGGTTCCAAAGTCCGACCGCGGTGCCCCCATCGGCAGCTCCGTAATCGATCAGGACATGGCTGTCAGCGACAGCCAGTTGATGTACACAAGTCAAGGCCCAGTCCGAGGCGGCTTCGATGCAGAGGAGAGCGCCTTCGGTCTGCGCGCTGTAACCCGTGGTCATGGCGATGGCCATG
>NZHI01000040.1 GCA_002691345.1 Synechococcus sp. MED650
CGCTCATGGCGACTGATGATTGTCGCGGCGGGTGTGAAGCATGGCTGGCATGGGGGGAGACTCAGCCAGAAGCGATGGCCTCCAGGCGGGGGAAGGCCGATGCCACGTTCGATCGTGGTTCCACGACTCCAGTTCAACCGCAGTGCGCCGAATCCGCTGAAGAGATCGCATCGTTGCACTGCGTTTTGAATCAGCGGCAGCAGCTGCCGGGAATCCGGTGGTGCATCCATCTCCAGCAAGGCAGCACTGCTGCTCCAGCGCTGCAGATGTTCCGTCAGCAGCAGGGGCACACCGTTGCGGATCAGCACGGTTTCAAACAAACCGTCTGCCAGCAGCAGCCCCCGGTCGTTCAACGGGATGGATCGGTCATCGTTCTTCAGCCATTGCCCGTCGATCCAGGCGATGGATCGGCTCATGCCAGTGCCTCCAGCAGCGGTTGCAGTTTCCACTGCAGCTCCTCTGCTTCGCTGTTGGGGTCGGAGTCGGCGACGATGCCGCAGCCGGCATGGGCTCGCAGGGTGTCCCCTTGCCGCAGCAGGGAGCGGATCAAGATGTTGCTGTCGAAGCTGCCATCCCAGTCGATGCGCAGCATTGATCCGCAGTAGGGCCCTCGGCTGGTGGGTTCCAGCTCCTGAAGTCGCTGGCAAGCCCGCAGTTTCGGTGCACCACTGATGGATCCACCGGGCCAGCAGGCTTCCAGCAGATCAACCCAGCTCAACCCCTGGCGTAGCTCTCCCTCGACAACGGAGGTGAGGTGATGGACGGAGGCATAGCTTTCCAAGCCCACCAGCTGGGGGACTCGGATGGATCCCGGCTTGCACACTCGCCCCAGGTCGTTGCGGAGCAGATCCACGATCATCACGTTTTCAGCCCGGTCCTTGTCGCTGCAAACCAGCTCAGCTGCAAGTTCCGCATCCCGTTCGGGTGATGCATGGCGTGGTCTTGTGCCTTTGATCGGTCGGGTTTGCACCTGGCCTGCCGTGTTCACCTGCAGGAAGCGTTCCGGCGATGCGGAGAGCAGAGCTTCGTTTTGATCGCTGATCATCAAGCCAGCGAAGGGGGCCGGGCAGTGGCTGCGCACAGTGCTGAAGAGATCCAAGGCGGAGGCTTGCGCCGGCCATGCTGTGCTGCAGCAGGCGGTGAGATTGGCCTGGAACAAATCCCCTGCGGCAATCAGGGCACGGATCTGTCGAACCCCGTTGGCGTAGTGCTCGGTTGGTGTGTGGTGATGCCAGTCCTCCAGGAGGATGCCGGAAGGCTTCGGCCTCTGCGGCTCCGGCGCGTGTAGGAGCTTCTCGGCCAGAGATTGCATCACGGCAAGGTCAGTTCCTTCGATCCAGAGTCGGCATTGCTGCAGGTCAAACCGCACCACGGGGTCGTGACGCGCCATCCAGAGGGTGGCCATGCCATCGCTGCTCCAGGGGTTGGCAGGTTCCGTCCAGGCCGCGGCTTCGTAACTCAGCCAGCCACTCCAATGGCCTTCGCCGAGTTGGCGCAGAGCTTCGAAGGGATTGCTTGCGTTGGGTTCCCCCGGAAGCCCGCGGCAGCACACCGTCTGCTGAGGCTGGTAAGCCAGGGTTGCCCAGCGGCCCAGNTCACTGCCATCACCATCCAGCCAGATGAGGCCCTCCTCTCCCGATGCCGCAAGAATTGGCGCGATNGTTGCGGGGGNACGCCATGGCAGCTCAAGCCGCTGTGGGCTGATCATCGGGATGCATGACTGCAGAGATCAGGGCGACCGGCTTCCTGGAGGGCTGCATCGCGGATCCTGCAGCTGTCGCAGAGTCCACAGGGCGACGTGCCCCCGCTGTAGCAACTCCAGGTTTGCTGGATCGGAACGTTGAGGCGCAACGCTTCCTNCACGATTCGTGTTTTGCTCCAGCTCACNAGGGGGGCCCAAAGCGTTGGGGCATGCCCCTCNCGTCCTGCTTTGCTGGCCAGAGCAGCCAGGTTCTGGAACGCCTCGAGGTAATCGGGTCGACAGTCGGGATAGCCGGAGTAGTCCACAGCGTTGACGCCCAGCACCAGTCGCTCGGCTCCCCGGGCTTCCGCCAGGCTCAGCCCGATTGCGATGAACACGGTGTTGCGACCGGGCACGTAGGTGGGTGGGATCACACCCTCTTGAACGCCTNCGCTTGGGATTGTCAGTGTTGCGTCGGTGAGGGCAGAGCCTCCCCAGCTCGCGAGATTCACGCTGATGCAGTGATGCTCGGCGAGGCCGAGCTGGTTNGCGATCACGGCTGCNGCCTCCAGCTCGCGGCGATGACGCTGGCCGTAATCAAACGACAAGCCGATGACACGGTCTCCAGCCTCTATCGCCAGGGCTGCGGCGGTGGCGGAATCCANCCCGCCTGAGAGCAGGGCGATNGCGGTGCGTTGGCTCATGNCCGCTGTGTCAGCTCATGCAGGGCGCAGTAGTCCTGCTGGTCCAGCTCGGTTCCCTGCGCCTGATCAAGAAGCGCTGCTAAACCGTTCAGCCCATGGTCTTGAAGGCCGGAGGCTGTCGCNTCTTCGAGGAACAGCTTGAGGTCCTTGCGCAGCAAGGCGGTGCTGAAGTTCGGATCGCTGTAGTGGCTGTTCAGCATTCGCTGAAGCTTCTTGTCGAAGGTGGGTGCATAGAGAGCCGATGGCCGCAGGATCTCCATGAATGTGTCCACAGGCACTCCCGCCTGCTGGATCAGTCGCAGGGACAGCGAGAAGCTGTGGGTGAGGCTGGCGATCATCTGGTTGAGAGCCAGTTTGGTGGCTGCACCGGTGCCCACAGCACCGACATGGATTGGCTGTTCAGAGAGATGCGTCAGAACACTGCGCTGTCTTGCGAAATCCGTCGCTTCTCCGCCGGCCATCACCAGAAGCGTGCCACTGAGGGCCTGGGGCTTGCTCCCAAGCACCGGGGCTTCCAGATAACGCCCGTNCTGTTGCAGNACTTGCTGGCCCAGCTGGCGGCTTTCTTCCACACCCATGGTTCCCATGGGCATCACGGTGGAGCNGTGCAGGGGGCCCAGCGCATTCACCACGCTTGCTGTCACGGCTCCATCCCGCAACACGGTGATCACAGCTTCGCGGTTGTGGGCCGCACCATCGAGATCCTGGATGGCGATCGCGCCTTGTTCTTGCAGAGGTGCGAGGCGTGTGGGGTCACGGTTCCATACATGAACGTCCAGTCCCTCATCCAGCAGTCGCTTGGCGATGGCCGTACCGAGGAGCCCTGTTCCCAGAAGGGCTACTGAGGTCATGGCTGAAGCGATCGGAAACTCTTGCTCGATTTCAAAGTAATCGAACCTGCTTCCTGGCNAAGGGATCATTCAGCGAATTTCCAGCCACTTGTGGGTCTGAAGACTGAGTCGCCANTGGGGATGCTTGCGAACGTGCTCCAGGGCCAGTTGTTCACCNTCGGAGCTGCTCCATCCGGGTTGCAGCAGTCGCTTCGTCGACGCCGCACATTGCGACTCCATTTCTCGGGCGAAGCTGATGTCGTCTGCGGTGTGGACCACAACCTTCAGCTCGTGGCAGGCCTGCAGCAGTTGCTGGAGAGGGGGGCGATGGCGCTTTGGCGACAGCGTGATCCACTCAAAGCGTCCGGTGAGTGGATCCACTCCACTGGTTTCCAGATGCAGGGGGAGCTTGCAGCGATTGTGCAAAGCCCGGGTCAGAGCCGCCAGATCCTGGTGGAGGGGTTCGCCGCCGGTGATCACAACGAAGGCGGCTCCGTTCNCCTGCGCCTGNTGGGCCTGTTCAGCAAGGTCATCCACATCCAACTTTGGGTGTTGTGCNGCGGGCCAGGAGTGTTTGGTGTCGCACCAAGGGCAACCCACANTGCAGCCGGCGAGACGGATGAAAAAGGCGCTACGGCCGCTGTGGTGCCCTTCCCCCTGAAGGGAATGGAAGGTTTCCACCACCGGGAGGGTGGCCGCTGTTGTCATCGCTGGGCCTGGATCGCTTCCGTAGGGGAGGCAGGAAGGCGTTGCTGGGCTGCCTCGATCAGGCCGCGGAACAATGGATGAGGCTGCCCCGGACGTGACAGGAATTCCGGGTGGTATTGGCAGGCGGTGAAGAAGGGATGGCCCTTGAGCTCGATCAGCTCCACCAGTCGGCCATCCGGCGATGTGCCGCTCACCACGTAGCCNGATTCAAGGAAGAGATTGCGGTAGGCGTTGTTGAATTCATAACGGTGCCGGTGGCGTTCGTAGACCACCTCTGCGCCATAGAGCCTCTGNGCCAGGGTTCCTGCTGCAATTCGGCAGGGATAGACGCCGAGACGCATGGTGCCGCCGAGGTCCACCACATCCTGCTGTTCCGGCAACAGATGGATCACTGGGTGCGGTGTGCCGGCATCCAGCTCTGCACTGGTGGCATCTGTTAAGCCTGCTTGATTGCGAGCCCACTCGATCACAGCGGTCTGCATGCCAAGGCAGAGACCGAGGAAGGGAACGCGTTGTTCCCGTGCCCAGCGAATCGCAGCGATCTTGCCGTCCACACCCCGGTTGCCGAAGCCGCCNGGCACGACGACGGCATCCATGCCACGGAGAAGTGCGTCGGCTCCATTGCTTTCAATCTGTTCCGCACACACCCAATGCAGGTCGAGGGAGGCGTCCTGGGCAATGCATGCGTGTTGCAGTGCTTCCACAACAGACAGGTAGGCGTCATTGAGCTGCACGTACTTGCCCACAAGCGCCACCTTCACTGCAGGGCCCGGATTGCGCAGGTTGTGCACCAGTTGCTCCCAGGCCGCCATGTCACTGTCGTGATCCTCGAGATCCAGCACATCCAGCACCTCGCGGCAGAGGCCTTCCCGTTCCAGAGTCAGCGGCACGGCGTAGATGCTGTCGGCATCGAGGGACGGAATCACGGCGCGGTTGGGAACGCCGCAGAAGCCGCCGATCTTGCGNTTGAGGTCGTCGCTGATNTCCCGGTCGCTGCGGCAAACCAGCACATCAGGCTGGATGCCGATCGAGCGCAGCTCCTTCACCGAGTGCTGGGTCGGTTTGGTCTTCAGTTCGCCAGAGGTGCCGATGTAGGGCAGCAGGGTGACGTGGATGTAAGCGAGGTCATGACGACCGACATCNCCTCTGAATTCACGGATGGCCTCGAGGAAGGGCAGCGATTCGATGTCNCCGACGGTGCCGCCGATTTCCGTGATCACCACATCAGCCCCGCTATTGGCTGCAACCCGATGGATTCGCTCGCGAATCTCGCCGGTGATATGGGGGATCACCTGAACGGTGCCGCCGTTGTAGTCGCCGCGTCGTTCCTTGTTGATCACCGATTGGTAGATCGAGCCGGTGGTCACGCTGTTCAGCCGTGACATCGCCGTGTCGGTGAANCGCTCGTAGTGGCCGAGATCCAGATCCGTTTCGGCGCCGTCTTCCGTGACGAAAACTTCTCCATGCTGGAACGGGCTCATCGTTCCAGGATCCACATTCAGGTATGGATCCAGCTTCAGGATTGAAACGTTGTAGCCGCGCGACTTCAACAACCGGCCGAGGCTTGCAGCCACGATCCCCTTGCCGATGCTGGAAACAACACCACCGGTGATGAAGACGAATTTGGCCATGACCTGCCGGGCGATTCTTCAAGCTACCTGGCGTTGGCCANGAGCTCCAGCCGCAAGGCTGAGNATGCCGTTAACTCTCGAGCAGGCTGCGGAGCATCCAGGCGGTTNTTTCGTGCACCTGGAGGCGTTGGGTCAATAGATCGGCACTGGGTTGATNATCCGCCGCATCGGCAAGGGCGAACANGCTGCGCGCTGTCCGGGCAACCGCTTCGTGGCCCGTTACCAGTTCTCGGACCATGTCCAAGGCAGCGGGGTGTTGTTCGGCTTCTGAAATTGACGACAAAGCTGCCAGGCTGCTGCCGCCATGGGGAGCCATGACGCCGAGAGCACGGATCCGTTCGGCAATTTGATCCAGGGCTGTCCAGAGCTCGGTGTACTGCTCCATGAACATCAGGTGCAGCGTGTTGAACATGGGGCCGGTCACGTTCCAGTGAAAGCCGTGGGTTTTGCCGTACAACACGTAGGTGTCGGCCAAAAGCCGTCCCAGTCCATCAGCAATGGTTTGTCGGTGAGGGGGGTGGTTTAGGAATCCAGCCCTTGGATGTAATCCCGGACCTTGCTGCGCCGTTGCGGTTGGCGCAGTTTGAGCAGGGCCCGGGTTTCGATCTGGCGAACGCGTTCTCTGGAGAGTTTCAGTTCTTCGCCGATCTGAGCCAGCGTTTGGGGGGTGTCGTCTTCTAGCCCAAAGCGTCGCCGCAGCACAGCCGCTTCCCGGCTGGTGAGCTCATCGAGCAGGTGCTCGAGATCGTTATGCAGCTCGTCATGGGTCAGGGTTTGTTCGGGGGTGGCGTGCCCGTCCTCGATCAGATCTCCAAGCTGTGTGTCCTGATCACGTCCCACCCGGGTGTCGAGTGACACGGAGCGGGGCACCCGGGCCAGGGTCTGGCGCACGGTGTCTTCACTGATGCCGAGTTCCCGGGAGAGATCCGCGATGGAGGCGATGCGCCCTTCATTGGTGGCGATCTCCTGCTGCACTCGTTTGATGCGATTCAGCTTTTCGGTGACATGCACCGGCAGCCGGATGGTGCGGCTCTGGGTGGCGATGGCACGGGTGATCCCCTGGCGGATCCACCAGTAGGCGTAGGTGCTGAACCGGAAGCCGCGGGTGGGGTCGAACTTTTCGACGGCCCGCTCCAGCCCGAGGGTGCCTTCTTGCACCAGATCCAACAGCTCCATGCCCCGTTGCTGGTACTTCTTGGCCACGGCCACCACCAGCCGCAGATTGGCCTGGATCATGTGATCCTTCGCCCTGCGGCCATTGCGGAGGGCGATCTTCAGTTCCTTGGCTTCCAGCCCGGCCTGGTCGGCCCAGGCCTGATATCCCGCTTCGATCCGTTGTTGCAGATCGGGCACGGTCAATCCGGCGGCACGGGCCCACTCCTGTTTGGTGGGCCAGTGGCTGTGCTGATTGGCTTCCCGGCGTTGCAGCTCCTCGAGCCGATGCAGCTCCTCAATGGCAGGGTCTCCATCGGCCAGGTTCTGTTGCTGGTGCAGCAGTGCTTCCCGCCGCTGCACCAGCCGGGCCAGGGTGACCTCCTCCTCATTGGTGAGCAGGTCCACTCGACCAATGTCCTGGAGATACAACCGCAGCAAATCCGCAGTGCCGCTGCTTCGGCGATCACGGGTTCCCCCTGTCCGTCGGGGCTTGCTGGGCAAAAGCTGGCCTGGGTGAAGTCCAACTTCAGGGTTCCTCGCCGTTGACGGCAGTGCGACAAATGCGCTGATTCCCTTCGGGATCTGTCCCGCCCGTTTGTGGTTCAGTCGTCCTCGTCGGCTGGATCCACCCAAGTGCTGGCGACGTGCAGTTCCTCCAGTTGCTTGTCGGCCACCCCGCCAGGGGCACTGGTCATCAAGCAGCGGGCCTGCTGCGTTTTCGGGAAGGCGATGGTGTCGCGGATTGATTCTTCCCCAGCCAGCAGCATCACCATGCGATCCACACCGAAGGCCAGGCCGCCGTGGGGAGGTGCGCCCACATCGAGGGCATCCATCAGGAAGCCGAATTGCTCCTGGGCCTCCTCGAGGGGCAAGCCAACGGTCTGCAATACCTGGCGCTGCAAGGCTGAATCGTGGATGCGCAGGGAGCCGCCACCGAGCTCTAGGCCATTGAGCACAAGGTCGTAGGCCTGGGCCCGAGCACCGGGGAGGGTGTTGGCCCATTGGGAGGCATCACTGCCCAGATCTTCTGTGTTGGGAGCGCAGAAGGGGTGGTGCAGGGCCTCGTAGCGGTTCTCGTCGCTGTTGAACTCGAACATCGGGAAGTCCACCACCCAGAGGAAGTTCCACTGGTCGTTG
>NZHI01000041.1 GCA_002691345.1 Synechococcus sp. MED650
GCCTTGCGCCGTTAGTTCAGTTGGTAGAACGCAGGTCTCCAAAACCTGATGTCGGGGGTTCGAGTCCTCCACGGCGCGTCCGATGACCCCTCGTGCAGTTTCCCGGTTCTGAGCATGGAGTTGGATCTTCAACCTGGTGATGTGGTCAAGGTGCTTGAGTCAGCCGCTCTCGGCTGGGTTCGTGCCCGTGTGATTCGTGTCAAATCTGGCGGCCGAGTGGTCGTCCAGAGCGATCAAGGTCGCGAATTCACGGCTCGTGGAAATCAGGTGCGCTTGATTGAGCCAGCTGGTTTCCGTCCCTGACCCATCCATCTCATTGAAAACAAGCTCAAAACCCCCAATGTTGATTCATTGGGGGTTTTGTTGTGCCCTGTTATCTGCTCTGTCGCCGCACATGCAATTCAGCGCAGCATTCCAACCGAGTTGTTGACGGAGGGCAGGGCAAGGGTCGATACTGATTTGGTCGCGCAGGCGACACAGATCAGATTTCAACGTACGAAAATCGTCGATCTGAATCCGATCTGGGACCGTAGTTCAACCGGTTAGAGCACCGCCCTGTCACGGCGGAAGTTGCGGGTTCGAATCCCGTCGGTCCCGTTTTCACCATCCGATATCGCAATGGTGCGCGTTCGCCTGGCTCCCAGCCCAACGGGCACGCTTCACATCGGCACAGCCCGTACCGCCGTTTTCAACTGGCTGTATGCCCGCAACCAGAAAGGTGCCTTCGTTCTGAGGATCGAAGACACCGACAAGGAACGTTCCAAACCGGAATACACCCGAAACATCCTTGAAGGGCTGCAATGGCTGGGACTTGATTGGGATGAAGAACCCGTCATTCAGAGCGAGCGCATTGAACAGCATCGGGCGGCAATCCAAACTCTTCTGGATCAAGGCCTGGCCTATCGCTGCTACGCCAGCGAAGAGGAGTTGGCGGCGATGCGAGATGCACAGAAGGCTGCCAATCGAGCACCGCGTTACGACAACCGGCACCGGAACCTGACTCCCGAACAGGAACAGGCTTATCAAGCGGAGGGTCGAGAAGCGGTGATCCGCTTTCGGATCGATGACAACGCAGAAATCCGCTGGAACGATCTCGTGCGTGGACCGATGCGTTGGAAAGGGGCCGACCTTGGTGGAGACATGGTGGTGGCCAGAAGGGCAGCCGCCGATCAGATCGGTGATCCGCTGTACAACCTGGTTGTGGTGGTGGATGACGCCGGCATGGCCATCACCCATGTGATCCGTGGGGAAGACCACATTGCGAATACGGCCAAGCAACTGCTGCTCTATGAGGCCCTGGAGCTGCCTCTACCAACCTTCGCCCATGCTCCGTTGATCCTGAATGCCGAGGGTCGCAAGCTCTCGAAGCGAGATGGCGTCACCTCGATCAATGACTTCCGCGCCATGGGGTACACCCCAGAAGCGATTGCCAACTACATGACCCTGCTGGGCTGGTCGGTACCCGAGGGAATGGAGGAACGTTTCAGCTTGACGGAAGCCGCAGACGTCTTCAGCTTCGATCGCGTCAACAAAGCAGGGGCACGCTTCGACTGGGACAAGCTGAATTGGCTGAACGCCCAGATCCTGCATGCGTGGTCACCGCAGCAGCTGCTCGAGACGATGACCCCTCTCTGGGAGGAACGGGGTTGGACACTCACCCAAAGCACAGAGTGGAAGCTGGCGCTTTGTGAATTGCTGGGGCCATCGCTGACGTTGTTAAGCGATGGCGTTGAGCAGGCCGAGCCCTTCTTTGCATGCCCAGACCTCGCAGACGACGCCCATCAGCAACTGGAGGTTGAGGGCGCTCGGGATTCCTTGGCACAGCTGATCACTCTGATCGAGGCCGATCCATGGGATGGTGTCGATCACGATCGCACCAAAGCCCTGCTCGGGGATGCAGCCAAAGCTGCGGGCGTTAAGAAAGGCGTAATCATGAAATCACTGCGAGCAGCCCTGCTGGGTCGTCTTCAGGGGCCGGATCTGATCACGACCTGGTCGCTGCTGGCGAAAATCGGCGAAGACCTACCCCGGCTCCGTCGCTGCATCAGCTGAGGGTTCCTGATCGGTCTCGCTGCTGGTCAGGCCGAGAGCCTTAGCCAGGGGTTGCGCTGTCAGCCCCTGTAGGCCAACGGTTATCAAGATCGTGAGGAAGACCAGTCCTTGGAGACGTCCTGCCCCGATGATGCCCGCCTGTTCCAGGCGAATCGAGAACAACGAGGCAACTGCAGCCGTCACAATCCCCCGGGGAGCAAGCCAACCGAGGAAAAGCCTCTGCTGGATGTTCAGAGGTAGACCAACAGTGGCAAGCCCAACAGCGATGGGGCGCACCACAACCATCAGAGCCAAAACGCAGAGAATGCCTCCCCAGCCGAGGGGACTGAGTTCAGCCCAGGACACGTCAGCGGCCAGCAACGGGAACAACATCGTGATCGCCAGCTGGGCCAATTCCTGGATCAACCCTTCCAGCTCAGGAGTGTGACTTCCAGGCCGACGACCCACCACGATGCCGGCGGCCACGGATGCCGGCAGAGCCGATTCCGGAAGCAACCACTCACTAACGCCGTACATCAAGAACAACAAGCCAAGACTGAGCTGCAGGGGCAAACCGGACGACTGCTCAGGCTTCAGGCGTCGGAGAATTTCGGAGAGCAGAAATCCAACGCTGGCGCCGATCAGAACACCACCACCAAGACGGGACAGCAGGCCCAACAACAGCTCTCGCCATCCATGCAGATTCCCCAGCACCAACTCCAGCAGGAGCAACGCAAGCACCGCACCGATCGGTTCAAGAACCAGACCCTCCGCCTCCAGAACATCTCCTAACGGGGGGGCCAGTCGGATCTGCCGCACCAGAGGGGTCACCACCGTCGGGCCAGTGGCCAGAACGATGGCACTGAAAACAGCCGCCACCTGCCAATTCAGGCCCGCCAGCCAGTGCGCGGCCAACAAGCCGCCGCCAAGGGAGATCAGCAGACGCAGCACGGCAATCCGCTGAACCGTTGCCTTGATCGTGTCATCCGGAAACCGCAGATTCATCCCCCCGTCGAACAGCACAAGGCTGACCAGAAGACCAACAACAGTTCCCAAACCAGGGCCAAGGTCCAGAGGCTCAACCCACCCCAAGCCGGATCGACCGATCAACAACCCGGATGACAGCAACAACACAACTCCCGACAGCCCCGATAGAGCAGCGAGAAGCCGCGCCGCTGCACCGGCGAAAACCGTGACACCCCACAGAAGCCCAAGCCGCTCAGGCGTCATCGACGGACGAGAACTGAGGTTCCACACGCACGCCGATCACTGCTTGAGGCCGGACGACGAGATATTCACCATCAAGATCACTGATCGGCACATTGACAAATCCTCCCTGACTCTCCGCATTCACCAACCCCTGATACCACTCCTGGAATGTTTCGAGCTTGGGAAAGAACACCCGCTCGGTTTGCCCACCAACGAGATGAAGATGAATCGCATAACGGCGGGGTGAACGGGGCATCAGCGCTGAAAACGGGGCGTGAGCGTGCTCTCAGGATGACGGATCACTTCGGTCTGTGCCCAACGGAACGGTACAGCTGTTGCTTGCTTGGGAACGTAGAGAGGATGGCGAGGATGGCCGGACGCCGTAAGACCCAGCATCAGGGGTTCTGGAGAGCCAGGAGCGCAACAGCGACGCTGAGGGAGATGTTGCTGGAGTCGTTGCAACACCTGGCCACTCCGCTGGAAACGACCACCATTCACGCCCCAACCGCACCAAAGATCCACCGTCGGTGTGGCAGCCCAGGTTGCCAACCAGTGATCGAGCACGGCGTCATTACGAGCACCGATGGGATCGCGGGCCCGCAACAACACAGCGGGTGAGGGCGAAATCCAGCCAAACAAGTTGAGCACTACCAGCTTGTGATAACCCCATTGCCGAGCAAAACCCATCAGCCGACGCAAGGTCGGATCATCGTTGCCTGCGTCAGCACGGGATGGATTGAGGCCTACGAAGACAATGGTGCGATCGCCTGGCGAGAAAACCCGTTTCAGCCACCAGCGGTAGAGACCATCACGGCTGAATCCAGCATCAGATGCCGAGATGTCCGCAGCACATCGCGAGAATCCGTTCACTGGCCTGACCGTCACCAAAGGGATTGACAGCTCGGGACATCTCTTCATAAGCGGCCTCATTCTCCAGCAGGCGCGATGCTTGCTCCACAATCTCAGCGGGATCGGTTCCGACCAAGCGAGCCGTGCCTGCGTCAACCGCTTCGGGGCGCTCAGTGGTGCGCCGCAGAACCAAAACCGGCTTACCAAGTGCTGGAGCTTCCTCCTGTAAGCCTCCGGAGTCGGTGAGCAGCAGCGTGCTGCCCTTCATTGCAGCCACAAGCCGGTCGTAATCCAGCGGCTCAGTGAGAACCACACGAGGATGATCTCCCAGCATTTTCTGCAACGGTTCGCGCACTGTGGGATTGCGGTGCAGAGGCAGCAACAGAGCCGTGTCCGGGAAACGATCCAGCACCTGGAGCATCCCCTGCGCGATATCCCGCAGACGCTCGCCCCAATTTTCTCGCCGATGAACCGTGGCCAAGATCACCCGCTGATGGGTCCAGTCGAGACCATCGAAGTGGATCTCTGGAGCTGATTCAGCCATCAGCAGCAGCGCATCAATCACTGTGTTGCCAGTCACCGCAACCTCACCCACCACGCCGGACGCGCGCAGGTTGGTTTCCGCTTTGGTCGTGGGGGCGAAATGGAGGGTTGCGATCTGCGACAGCAGCCTGCGGTTCGCCTCTTCCGGGAAAGGATCCAACAGGTTGTCGGTCCGTAGGCCGGCCTCCACATGACCAACCGGAATTTGTTCGTAGAAGGCTGCCAACCCAGCGGCGAAGGCTGTCGTGGTGTCGCCTTGCACCAGCACCATTTGAGGTGGGTAGGCCTGGAAATCCTCTCGGAGGCCTTGAAGTGCAGAGCAGGTGACGTGGGTGAGGGTTTGACGCGGCGCCATCAGGTTCAAATCCTGATCAGCCTTCAAGGCGAAGAGATCCATGACCTGTGTCACCATCTCGCGGTGCTGACCGGTCAAGACAACTCTGGTCTGCAAGGCATCACAGGCCTGAAAGACACGGATCACCGGAGCCAGCTTGATTGCCTCCGGACGCGTTCCCAGAACGATCGTGACGCGGGGCTGTTCAGCCATTCCAGTCAGACAGACAGGTGGATCCTACGAGCGTTCTTGTGGAGAGAACACTGAGAGATGACTTGCCATCAGCGGCAGCGCAACGATCCTGGAATCAGATTCCTTGGCTCTGTCGTGGCTCAGCCGGTTGTTCCACCCAGCTTCCCTCCTCGGCAAGCCGCAGTTGAGACTCGCCATCAACAACCTGTCCAGGCAGAGACGGGCGGATCTCCGAGCCTGGAGCAGATCGTGCGCATCGCCAACGAGATGGGGCACTCCGACGTGCACCTCGGCGTCGGAGAAGTGCCGCGGTATCGCGCCCGCGGCGAGATGCTGAAAACAGAATGGCCAACCAGCGATCAAGCTGTCTTTCAAGGCTGGCTGCGCGAGATCCTCTCGCCGCAACAGATCGATGGATTCCTACGCGACAAGGAATTCGATGGCTCCCATGCCTTTCCGTTCGTTCGGGTGCGGATCAACCTGATGGACTCGCTGCGAGGGCCGGCGATGGTGCTGCGCCTGATTCCTCAAACCATCCTGACGATGGAGGAGCTGAACTTGCCTCCAGTGCTTCAGGAACTTGCCGCTCGCCCCAAGGGGCTGGTGCTGGTTACAGGCCCGACTGGATCGGGGAAGAGCACCACTCTTGCGGCCATGATCGATTGGATCAATCGCCATGAAACCCGCCACATCCTCACGATCGAGGATCCCGTGGAATTTGTGCATGAGAGCCGTCAATCCCTCATCAGGCACCGCGAAGTGGGGCAGCACACCCTCAAATTCCACAACGCCCTGCGTGCCGCCTTGCGGGAAGACCCTGACGTGATTCTTGTGGGAGAAATCCGCGATCAAGAGACCCTATCCACGGCTTTGGAAGCCGCCCAGACAGGTCATCTCGTCTTTGGAACACTCCACACCAATTCGGCTGTCAAAACAGTGGAACGGGTGCTCGGGATGTATCCACCTGAGGAGCAAGAGAGCGTCCGACGCTCGCTGTCGGAATCGTTGCTGGGGGTCGTTGCCCAGGGCTTAATCCGAACCAACGACGGCAAGCGGGCTGCCTACCACGACATTTTGGTAAACACCGACGCCTGCAAGGACTACATCCAACGGGGGGCTTTGGACGAGGTCGAGGAGATCATGGAGCGGAGTGGATTTGATGGCATGGTCACCACCAATCAGTCGCTCCAACGGCTTGTCGAAGCAGGACGGGTTGAACCGGACAAAGCCGTTGCCGTGAGCCTTCGCCCGAATGAACTGGCGCAGGCGCTCAGGGGGCGTAGCTGATCAACCGCCGCTGAACACGCGGGCCAGAAGCACAACAGCGATTCCCGCAGACAGCCCGATCATTGCCAGACGCCCGTTCCAGATCTCAGCCTGAGGAGTAAAACCGCGCTTCCAGGCATTGAGTTCCTCAGCTGCGACAGGCGCTGGATCATTGGAACCTGTCGTGGTTTCGGGTTGCTCCACGGTCAACAAGCCCTGAAAGATGAACACACCCTAAAAGCATTTTTCAAAAGGCTGGCTGGCCCTGATAAAGCCGACTGGCATCCTCGAGGGGACAACGGGCTGCAACGCCAGTGGTCAGAGGCGTTTCGCAGGCTCCGTTCCGAAGTCTCTCCAGAGCGGCCGCACCAATCATGGCCGCGTTATCGGTGCAGTACGCCAAGGGGGCAATCGACACAGACACGCCGAGATGCCGACCCCGTTCCTGCATCAACGTTCGCAGACGTTGATTGGCGGCAACACCTCCCACCATCACCAACTCCCCGATGCCGTGATCCTGAGCGCACCGCAAGCTGCGCTCCACCAGCACATCGGCCACCACAGCTTCGAAGCTTGCCGCCAGATCACACACCGGCAGTGGTTGCTCCACCTTTTGCAGAGCCTCGACCGTGCGCAGCATCGCGGTCTTGAGACCGCTAAACGAAAAGTCGTAAGGATGAAAGCCGCCTCCAGGGAGGGAAATGCGCCCCTTGGGCAAACGGAAACGTTGGGAATCCCCGCCTTCAGCAGCTTTTTGAATGGCTGGTCCCCCCGGATAGCCAAGACCCAGCAGCCGAGCGACCTTGTCGAAGGCTTCGCCAGCAGCATCGTCATGGCTTCGGCCAAAGCGATCCATTGATCCAGTCACATCGACCCGAATCAGCTCGGTGTGTCCGCCGCTCACCAACAAAACCAGATAAGGCGGCTCAGGGGACGCATCCGCCAGGCGAACCGAAGCAAGGTGGCCCTCAAGGTGATGAATTCCAAGAAAGGGCCGCTGATGAAGGGCCGCCAACGTTCGGCCGGTTACCGATGCAACCATCAATGCCCCGGCAAGGCCTGGCGTAACGGTGGCCGCAATGGCATCCAATTGCCGAGGGGCAAGACCCGACTCTTCCAGGACAGCCTCAATCAATCCAGGCAGGGCTTCAACATGGCGCCGGGACGCGATTTCAGGCACCACGCCACCCCAGCGCGCATGTTCCGCAACCTGCGAAGCGATCCGCGACGCCAGCACCTCCGGCCGCCCGTCATCTCCGCAGCTGAGGACAGCCGCAGCGGACTCGTCACAACTTGTTTCGAGGGCAAGCACCGCATGCATCGTGGTGATCCGCCTCCCCTACTCTCCGTTTGTGACATCTTGCCCTCCAGGGCATCGTTCAGAGGAATCGTTCCGATGCGTCGTCTCTTCGCCGTTGCGCTGTCAGCCCTTCTGGTGTTTGGCTTCGCCCCCGTCGCCAAGGCGGATGTGGCAGGCCTGACCCCCTGTTCGGAAAGCGCTCGTTTTCAGCAGCGCGCCGCTGCAGCCACCACGCCTCAGGCCAAAGCCCGCTTCGAGATGTACAGCCAAGCCACGTGTGGCGACGATGGCCTCCCTCACCTGATCGTTGATGGCCGCTGGAGCCATGCAGGTGATTTTGTGTATCCAGGAATCATGTTTTTGTATATCGCCGGNTGCATCGGCTGGGCCGGTCGCGAATATCTGAAGGCCACCCGTGGCAAAAATGCAGCCACCTATGAGATCCAGATTGATCTAGGCATTGCGTTNAAGAGTGTTCTGGCATCGGCAACTTGGCCCCTTGCCGCCTTTGGTGAGTTCACCAGCGGAAAACTCCTGGAGGACGACAACAAGGTGACCGTTTCTCCTCGCTGATCCAGCAAAACAAACGTTCATTTTCTCTCCTTAAATCATGAAAAAATTCCTCACCACTGCCCCCGTAGTTGCNGCNATCTGGTTTACCGCAACAGCAGGAATTCTGATCGANTGGAATCGCTTCTTCCCNGANCTTCTGTTCCACCCNATGTGATCATCGCGNTGGTCAACAACNCANANAGGGGAGCTTTCGAGCTCCCTTTTTTNTTGCCTTGCTCTCGCNGAAGNCGNGTNANGCGAGATTCATCANCTGCTCGAGCTGTTGCAACGCCGTTTCAAGGTCGTCGTTCACAACAACAGCATCAAATTCACTCTTTGCCTCCAGCTCATCCTTCGCCCNGGCAAGGCGGCGCTGGATCGCCTCCTCGGCATCGGTGCCACGGCCGCGAATTCGGCGCTCAAGCTCCTCAAAGCTGGGGGGGGCCAGGAAAATCTGAAAACCATCCTCAAACGTTTGCCGCACCTGTCGGGCTCCCTCCAGTTCGATCTCAAGCAGCACGGGATGCCCTGCCTTCAGCTGATCTTCCACCGGCTGACGCGGCGTGCCGTAGCAATTACCTGCAAATTCCGCCCACTCCAGCAGTCCGTTCTGAGCAACGAGATCGTCGAAACTCTCTCGGCTGTGAAAGAAATAACTCACGCCCTCCTGTTCCCCCTCCCGAGGAGCCCGNGTGGTNGCCGATACAGACAGCCACACCTCGGGATGCCGCTCCAGCAATCGCTTCACCAGGGTGCCCTTTCCGACTCCGCTGGGGCCAGTGATCACAGAGAGCTTGCCGGTGCCTGGCATCAGGTGGTTTGCATCGGCCAGCAGAGTAGGAAGCCTTCCTGCCCCATCCGGAAGAAGCCCCGGTGACAGCAACGGCCACCCTGCAGCAGATGGATCTCACCACCCTTCGGGCGGTGCTNTGGGATCTGCGCGGCCAGATCGTGCCCAGTCGATTCGAGAAGGCCCAGCAACCGGATCCGGGCACGATTCAGCTAGGCCTNCGCAGCCTGCGCGGAATGGTGTGGATTGAACTGAGCTGGCAGGCAGAAGCCCCTCGGCTGGTTCAAATCCAAGCCCCACCTCGCGTGGGGAGCGGAAGCACCTTCGCCCAGCAGCTGCAGCACAGCCTCCGCCAACTGGCCCTTGTTGAACTGAATCAAGCTGGATTCGAACGGGTGGTGGAGTTTCGCCTTGCCAGCCGACCTGGAGAACCCGTGCAGCGAACCTTGGTGCTCGAACTCATGGGCCGCCANAGCAATTTGCTCCTGCTGGACGAACAGCGACGNGTGATTGCTCTGGGCAGGCAGGTCCGCGACCACCAATCACGAATCCGACCCATCTCCACAGGAGACCTCTACACNCCNCCACCACCACTGCAAGGCCTCGCGCCTGATCGGTCTGAACCTTTCCAGCGCTGGCAATCCCGGTTGAGCCTGGTGCCAGTCAAGCTGCGCAAGGCTCTCCAGCAGGCCTATCAGGGGATCAGCCCAGCCCTTGCCGAACAACTTGCTGGGGCCTGGCTGCAGGCACCTGTCGACCAGCTGAGCAGCGATCAATGGCAAACGNTGCACNNCCGCTGGTGCCNCTGGCTCGAACAGTTGNACAACGAGCAATTTTCTTGGATTGATCACGGCAATGGTCGCTACCGGGTCTGGACTGACAGCCCTGACTCCACCCCGGGCGCTGGCCTCGCCATGCAACTGGGTTCACTGCATCAACAGCAATTGGAACAGCGCGCCCTGGCGCGAATGAACGATGAACTGGCGCAACGTCTGGGCCGCTGGCGAAACAAGGAACAGGCAGCGCTTAAAGATCAGTGCAGCCGACTGAATGACACAGACCACCACGANCAGATTCAGCGTCAGGCTGACGACCTTCTTTGCCTCCAGCAACCCTCCCGAGAACAAATCGATCAGGCGCAGAAGCTCTATCGAAAAGCGAAAAAATTACGCCGGGCACGGCCGATTCTTGAAGAGCGGATCAAGCATCATCAGCAGCGGCTTGAGCTGATCAACGGCAGCGAAACCTTCATCAATGATCTGCTGGGTGCGCGCTGGCAGCCCTGCAGCTCAAGGCTCTCAGCCTTGCGGGGGCTACTGGACGAANTGGAGGACATTCTCCAGCCGCATGAGCGGGGTCGCCCCAAGCGTCAGCAGCAGCGCCAGAGCCAGCCACAACCTCTGGAACTATCCACGCCCGGGGAGCTGAAAGTGCAAGTNGGGCGCAACCACCGCCAGAACGACTGGATCAGTCTTCGGCAGGCACGCAATGGTGATCTCTGGTTTCACGCCCAGGAGTGTCCTGGAAGCCACGTCGTTCTGAAAAGCTCCAATGGACTGGCCGACGAAGCGGATCTCGAACTCGCTACGGATCTCGCGGCCTACTTCAGCCGAGCCCGTGGCAACAGCATCGTGCCCGTGGTGATGGTTCCCATCGAACAACTCCAACGAATTCCAGGTGCAGGCCCTGGCACCGTGCGGCATGGCCGAGCCGAAATCCGCTGGGGAGACCCACAACGGGCTGAACGGCATCTGCTTGCCCCTAGCCTGGACACTGAATCGGGCTGACCTGTTAGGACGCCCCACCCGCGTCTGTGTCTGAGCGCCCCGAAGCCTCCCCAGCTCTGCAGCCACCGCCTCCGATCCGTATCGGTCGAGATCCGGACGCGCCCGAACTGCCCAACGAGGTGGAAATGCCCCTCGTCGATCACCTGGAGGAGCTCCGGCAGAGGGTTCTTCGCAGTCTTCTGGCGGTGGTGGTTGCAGCGTTCTTCTGTCTGCTGGGGGTCAAACCCCTCGTGAGGATCCTTGAAGCCCCGGCCAGCGGAATCCACTTTCTCCAACTGGCGCCAGGGGAATTCCTGTTTGTATCCCTGAAAGTGGCTGGCTACGCAGGCCTCACATTGGCGCTGCCCTTCGTGCTGTTTCAGCTCTTGGCCTTCGTTCTCCCCGGCCTCACCCTGCGAGAACGGCGCCTGATTGCACCTGCNGTGGCTGGATCTGCCGTTCTGTTTCTNGCNGGGCTGACCTTCGCTTGGTGGGCTCTGGTGCCGGCAGCTCTGCGCTTNCTGGTGAGCTANGGAGCCGATGTCGTGGAGCCGCTGTGGTCGATCGAGAGATACCTCGACTTCGTTCTTTTATTGATGCTGGCCACCGGGTTGGCCTTTCAACTGCCAGTGCTCCAGCTGTTGCTTGGCGCCCTGGGGTTGGTGCGCTGGCGCACGATGCTCAGCTCCTGGCGCTGGGTGGTGCTGGGCTCAGCACTGGCTGGAGCCGTGCTGACTCCCTCAACCGACCCAATCACAATGCTGTTACTCGCTGGAGCGATCACAGCGTTGTTCCTGATCGGCGTCGGACTGGTGGCACTGACTGAAAGCCTCAGACCAGAAACTCCCTGAGCAGGCTGTCTGCTTCCGGCCCCATCGCCTCAAGTTGAAGGCTTAAAGCTTTCCCAAGACGAGGTTTATCCCGGGTGGAAGCGAGCCATTCACGCACTTCACCGGCCAAACCAAGACGATTCACAACATCCAGCACTTCGCCAATGTGCTCGCGATAGGTGGTGAGGTCCATCGGAAAGGACTGTTGCTCCAAATAGGCCCACATCACCTGGAGGTACAAACGGCGCCGCCGAACCACGAGCTGAAGGTCGTAAGTCGCCCGCCAGCGCTGGCGTAAGCAGCCAATCACCTCATCGACCGTGAGCGGCGGCTGGGGGGTTGAAGTTGCGAGATCAAGCACAGAAGCCGAGGCGGCGGGCAGCATGAGACACCAGTCGTTGCAAAGCGTGACAGGCACTTAAGCGTCCATAATGATGCCCATTCCGTGCTGGATGAACGTCCGCCATGACCCAACTCCCCTCGAGCGATGTGCCCGGAATGGGTCGTCGGCAGTTCATGAATCTGCTGACGTTCGGATCCGTAACCGGCGTTGCCCTGGGAGCGCTTTACCCGGTGGCCAATTACTTCATCCCCCCAAAGGCTGCCGGCAGCGGCGGCGGCACCAGTGCCAAGGACGAACTCGGCAATCCCATTACAGCCAGCGGCTGGCTATCCAGCCATCCGGAGGGCGATCGGAGCCTGGTACAAGGTCTCAAAGGTGATCCCACTTACCTGATTGTTGAGGGAGAAGACGCCATCGGCAGCTACGGCATCAACGCCATCTGCACCCATCTGGGTTGCGTCGTGCCCTGGAACAGCGGCGCCAACAAGTTCATGTGCCCCTGTCACGGCAGTCAGTACGACGCCACCGGCAAGGTGGTGCGCGGCCCTGCTCCCCTCTCCCTTGCACTCGCCAACGTCAGCGTCGAAAACGACAACGTTTTCATGAGCCAATGGACTGAGACCGATTTCCGCACCGGTGACAAGCCCTGGTGGGCCTGATCGTCGTCTTTAACGCCTGCATCCCCTCTCCCCGTCCCATGCGTCGCCACCTCTCCCTTCTGCTCGGATCGCTGGTCCTCGGCCTGGCGCTTCTCATCGCTCCCTCCGCTAGCTGGGCTTATCCCTTCTGGGCTCAGCAGAATTACGACAGCCCGCGTGAAGCCACCGGCAAGATCGTGTGTGCGAACTGTCACCTTGCCAAAAAGCTGACCCAAGCAGAAGTGCCTCAGTCGGTTCTTCCCGACAGTGTTTTCACAGCAAGCGTGAAGATGCCTTATGAGGAGGGCCTTCAGGAAATCGGTGCTGACGGGAGCGACGTTGGCCTACAGGTTGGAGCTGTGGTGATGCTTCCCGATGGTTTCACCCTTGCCCCTCAAGACCGTTGGACTGATGAAATCAAAGAAGAGACCGAGGGGGTGTATTTCACGCAATACAGCGATGATCAGCCCAACATCCTTTTAGTGGGCCCGATCCCCGGCGATCAACATCAAGAAGTGGTGTTCCCGGTTTTGTCTCCGGATCC
>NZHI01000042.1 GCA_002691345.1 Synechococcus sp. MED650
GCGCAAGCCCAGATCAGCGGCCAGCCGCGCAAAGGTTTGGTCAAAAACGAACTCGCCGTAGCTGTGGCCCTTCAAGTACAACGGCGCCACAGCGATCGGAGTGTCATCCCGCCAAAGAGCCAAGTGCAAGGGTTGCCAACCTTGATCAGGCATGGTGCTCCCAGAGCTCTCCAGAGCCTCGAGCCAAGCCCAGCGATAAAAGGGAATCGCGTTTTCGCCAACAAGAGCAGTCCACTGCTGCTCCGAGATCTCAGAGATGGAGCGATGCCAGCGGGCCGTGAATAACGACATGGGTGGTCTGCCGCAGGCCAGTACGGCAGACCTTAACCAGGACGATGATCAGGCCAGCGGATCAGCGGCAAAAGTGACAACACGACCGCTGTAATCGATATCAAGATCTTCAGCGTCGACGCCCTTGATCACTGCCTTGACATCATCACCTTTAATCAACCAAACATTTTTGCCACGCTGTTCCAAGGCCGCGGAAAGGCATCCGCAGAATTCAATCGTGTCACCAANTTCAAAATCCATAATCTTGAGGTATCCCTCTTTTGGATTGGNNGGACTGCCATTTTCAGTAACGAAAACATCATTACCATTGCCTCCCCAGGCAGTGTCCATCCCCGTTCCAGACGTGATGATGTCATCACCCTTGCCAGCCTTAATTTTATCATCGCCCTCATAAGTTGTGATGACATCATCACCACCCCCGCCAGTTACTTTGTCTCGCCGGGATGAGCCAATCAGCGCATCTCCACGCTTAGTGCCTTTCAGCTTGTTCCATCTTTTAGCCATTTGAGAATGAAGAAGAGCTAATCAAGCCGAATCATAAATGAAAAATTCAAACTATAAAATCCCCCGACTGGGGGATTTGCTCTCATTCTCACCAACCACTCAGAAACAACGTTGTCGCCGGTAGCGAACCAGGAGTTCATCTCGCCCGAGTGGCCGCGTCTCCGACAAGGCCCATGCCCCTGGCTGAGACAAAGAAGCAGGCAAGCCGCTTGCATCCAAGGGAAGCCACGTGTGCTCGCCACCCAATAACGCAGGAACCAAGCTGAGCTGCAATTCATCCACCACATCCTCACGAAGCAGATCAGCCGCCAAACCAGCTCCCCCCAGCAGCACCAGCCGTTGAACGCCGAGGCCAGGCAGCGTCTGAAGCTGCGCGGACCAGGACTCAGCCAAAGGCAGCCAGTGATCAAACCCTTGCTTTGGGGATGACGGTGCGATCAACCATCGCCGCAGCGGTTGGAGAAAAAAAAGCCAATCTTGAGGGAATTCAGCTTGCCGACTCACCACCACCGCGGCCGGCTGTTCCGGGCGCCCCTCCTGCCGGCGCTGCTCCAGCAGCTGAGGGTCATGGATCAGACAGGTGCACTGATGGGCTCGCAGCGTTCCTGCGCCAACCAAGCAGGCGTCGGCCCAGGCCAATGCTTGCTCCAGAACAGCTCGATCCCCCTTACCACCAAGTTGAGCCGCCCCTCCTTCAGGAGGGGCAAGCCGTCCATCGAGGCTGATGGCCAGCACCAAACGAACGGTGGGGCGGTTGCCCTGCAAGAAATCCTTCAGATCGCCGCGACGGCATCCAAGGCCGCGGGAGACATCTCCAATTGCGGTGCTTCAGCAAACACCTCAGCTGCGTTGTTGGGGCTCTCCTGCAAACGCACTTTGTGCAGGCTGGCGCCGATCGCCTTGATCGAGCTGGAGAGCCGATCAGCAATGTGCAGGGCGATGTTCTCGGCCGTGGGCACGCATTCCTCGAAGAAGGGCACGTCCTTGTTGAGGAAGGTGTGGTCGAAAGGCTCCACCACCAGATCATCCACCAGGCGCTGCAGCGCAGAGAGGTCGCAGACCATGCCGGTGCGGGGATCGATCTCACCGCGCACAGTCACATCCACCAGATAGTTATGGCCATGGCCGTGGGGACGGGCGCACTTGCCGTAGATCGCTTCGTTTTCCTCCTGGCTGAGCTCCGGACGTGCGAGGCGGTGAGCAGCGGCGAAGTGGGTGCGGATGGTGAGAAAGGCGTCCATGGGATGTCCGAGATAGTCGGCCCAAAGGCCCGGTTGTTCGTAAAGGCGCAGCGCCGTGATCGGCAGATGCGGGCTGAGGCGCTGCCAGATCACCCGCACAAGGGCCTCGGTGGTGGGGAGGCAGCCATCAGGGGTGGAAACATCAAATTCCGGCCAAGCCTCATTGAGGAAGCGGAAATCGAGCTGGCCGGTCACCTCCTGGCGGATGGCGTGCTTCACCTCCGAGAGGTTGAGCACCATGCCGTCGGCATCCAGACCACCGGCCATGGAGACGATCAGTTCGTAGTTGTGGCCATGGCCGGGAGCCATCGCACAGGGCCCGAATCGGGCCGCATTGTCATCGGCGGAAAGCTCAGGCAGCCAATAGCGATGGCTGGCACTGAAACAGGCCCTCCGGGTAATGACACAGCCACGACCTTGGCCGTGCCGTGCTGGTGACTTCATTTCAGTCATGTGACGTTCCGGCCGCGAGGCATCCTAATGAGCTAATGCCGATTCCGAGTCATGGCGGATTCCACCCCCACCCTCAAACAGCGATTGGGCGGGCGCAGCCTGTATCTGGTGGGAATGATGGGCAGCGGCAAAACCAGCACCGGTCGCCCCCTGGCGGAACGGCTGGGTTATGGCTTTGTGGATGCCGATGCCGTGATCGAGCAGGCCGCCGGCTGCAGCATTCCTGAGATTTTTGAGCGAGATGGCGAAGCAGGCTTCCGCAGCCTCGAAAGCCAGGTGCTCAACGCCATCAGCCAGCGCCACTCCCTCGTGGTGGCTACCGGCGGCGGCGTGGTGACCATGCCAGAAAACTGGGGACTGCTGCACAGCGGCATCGTGATCTGGCTCGATGTGGTCTCCGAGCAGTTGCTGCAACGGCTGAAGGCCGACAGCACCGTGCGGCCGCTGCTGCAGAACGACGATCCAGAAGCCGCACTCAACGCGCTGTTGAACGAGCGCCGGCCCCTTTATGCCGAGGCCGATCTGACGGTGGTGATCAACGAGGAAACTCCAGAGACCGTGGCTGACGGGATCCTGCAATTGCTGCCGAGCCTGCTGAAGGATCCGACCCAGCGGCCAGCTGACTGAGGCTCAAGCCGCAGGCGGCTCCAAGCGCACCGCAAACCACTGCAANGTCATCCCTGGGCTGATCTCCAGATCACAGGCCGTATCGATCAACCGCTGCGCCGCTGCTTCCACATCGGGTTGATCCACCAGATCGGCCGGCATCTGATCAAGGCTGCGCAACCAACTGCTCAGCCATGTCAACGTGTCGGCAGCGCTGAGCAGCTGCTCCGGCTTGCCGGGCTCCAGCACCACATAGTGATCAAGGGCACGGATCAGGGGATCAGACATGGAACGGCGCGTNTGGATGCTGCTGATCAGCCTCACCATCCTGCTCAGCGGCGGCCCCGCCTGGGCTCAAAGCAGCCTNGAACAGCGGTTGAACAGNTGGCCCNACTGGAGCCTGCCGGCACCGTTGCCGCGGCCNTCNAATCGGGACGATCTGATCTATCCCGACTGGTTTGNNGGGCTCTGGCAGGTGGANAGCATCGATCTCGATGCCCCAGNNGATCCACCNCTNCTGCACCAGGCACGNTTTGAAACGGATCGCCGCGGCCGGCTCGTTGGCGATCGCAGCTTCAATGCCACCGCCATCGGCCGCGCCCTGCTCGGCGACCAANTGCTGCGGGTGGAGGATGACCCCGACTCCGCCAACCGTCAGATCGCACGGCTGAAAGGGGATCTCTACCTGGAAACCACGGTGACAGGCCGCCGCCAGGAATCCCCGACGGCCGACACCTTCCTGGCCGATGAACTGGTGCTGCAGATCCTGCACACCCCAGGAGCACCCCGACTCAGTCGGATCGAAACCCTCAGCCGCTACAGCCGCTGCGGCGACGCCATCTGCGCGGAGCAGTGGCAGGGGCGCTATGCCTCCCCAGGCGAAAGCCTGCGGGATCAGGCCGTCGCCCATCACCACTACCGCCTGCGTTTCACACCTCTTCCAGGGTCCGCTCCATCAATTTGAGCTCGATCTGATCGCGCCACTGGAACAGTGGCTGCAGTTTGGGGTGGTCACTCAGACCAGCCACACCTTTGCCCGCTAAGGCCGACCCTGCGGACGAGGGGAAGCGCAGCAGCGACAGCTGGGCGGCCACAGCGATATCCGCCAGAGTCATGCTGTCGCCCACCAAGCAGGGGCTGGCCTGCACGGAGGCGGCGAGCTGCTCCAGGCTGGCCAAGAGCTCGGTGCGTTCCTTCTGGTTCACCACTTCGGTGATGTTGCTCACCCAACCACCGGGTATCACGCCCATCACCGACCGCACGGGCTCCGGCAGATCATCGGGCAGCAGGGCGACACGCAGCTCGGGATCCAGTGCCGCGGCCTGAACGAGTGCGGAACGGCCCGCCATGGCCAAGGTGGTGTCGGCCCAGTCCTCCAGCAGATGCACCTGGGCGGCCTGGCGCGGATCAGCAGGAATCAACGCAGGGTCGGGCTCACGCCGATCCAGATGGCGGGCGATGACGGAGGAATCGGCCAGCACCTGATCGCCATCCACCAGCACCGGCACCTGGCGCTGACCGGACATCCGGAACACAGCGACCTGACCCACTCCTGGGGTGACCTCCACGGTTCGGAAGCTGAGACCTTTGGCCTGCAGCACCATCCGCACTTTTAAACAAAACGCGGAATGGCGGAATTGATGCAGTTCCAACATGGCCGAAGCATCCATGGGCCCGGCAGAGTAGCCAGTACGTTCCAACGCTCGCCAGAACCATGCGGGAGTTTTTCCTCAACGTCACCCGCTACCCCCGATACCTGGTGGCCTTCACGCTTGGTGTGATGAGCTCTGTGGCTGAACCTCTGGCAGCACGCCGCAGCAATCCCGTGACAGCGGTGGCCCTGATCGGCGCCCTGATCAGTGGCGGCATCAGCCTCACCTTGGTGCTGCGTGCCATGGTGAATTCAGCACCAATGGCGTGATGGCACAGGGGCGTCGAGTGGAGCGGGTGGCCGCCCTGATCCGAAAAGAAGTCAGTGAACTGTTGATCAACGGCATCCGCGATGAACGGGTGCACCAGGGCATGGTGAGCATCACCGAAGTGGAGGTGTCCGGCGATCTGCAGCACTGCAAGATCTTCGTGAGCGTGTTTGGAGAAGCCCAAGACAAAGAACAAGTCTTGGATGGCCTCCAGGCCGCCAGCGGCTATTTACGCGGGGAATTGGGACGGCGTCTTCAGATGCGCCGAGCCCCTGAAGTTGTCTTCCAACTCGATCGCGGCCTGGAGCGTGGCACCTCCGTGCTGGGGCTGCTCAACCGCCTGGATGGTGAGCGGAAGGAGCGGGGTGAGATTCCCCCGGGGAGTGATGAGCTTCAACCCGACTGACAGCCTGCGGCGCCAGGTTGCTGAACTTCTGGTGGTGCGAGCCAGCGGTCATCTGAATGACCATCAGCGCCGCTACCCGCGCTGGGAACTGACCAACCGCGACTTGCAACGCCTGCTCGCCGATGGCGTTGGTGGCGTGATCCTGCTGGGCGGCAGCGCGGTGGAACTGCAGCAACGCACCCAACAGCTCTGCAGCTGGAGCGCCAACAGCCTTTTGCTCTGTGCCGATGTGGAAGAGGGAGTGGGCCAGCGCTTTGAGGGGGCCAGCTGGCTGGTGCCTCCTTTGGCGATCGGCAGGCTGCACCAAAGGCAACCTGAACTGGCGATCAACCTGGCGGAACGCTATGGCAACACCACGGCTCTTCAGGCCCGCCGCTGCGGCTTGAACTGGGTTCTGGGCCCGGTCTGCGATGTGAACAACAACCCGGCGAACCCGGTGATCAACGTGCGTGCCTGGGGGGAAGATCCAGCTCGTGCCAGCGTTCTGGCAGCAGCATTCCAGCGCGGCCTCCAGGCCGGTGGTGTTCTCGGGTGCGCCAAGCACTTCCCGGGCCATGGCGACACCAGCAGCGACTCCCATTTNGACCTCCCCGTGCTGCCCCACAGCCGCGAACGGCTGGAGCAGGTGGAACTGCCCCCATTCCGTGAGCTGATCGCCGCCGGCGTCGACAGCGTGATGACGGCCCATCTGCTGCTCCCGAGCCTCGACCCCGAGCACCCTGCCACCCTGTCGCGCCGGGTGTTAACCGACCTCCTGCGCACCGATCTCGGCTACGAGGGTTTAGTGGTGACCGATGCCTTGGTGATGGAGGCGATCAGTGCGCGGCATGGTGCGGCAGAAGCAGCCGTGCTGGCCTTTGAGGCGGGTGCGGATCTGATCCTGATGCCCGCCGACGCTGATGCTGCGATTGAGGGTGTCTGCGAAGCCCTGCAAACGGGTCGAATCCCCATGCAAAGGCTGCAGGAGAGCCGCGAACGACGCCGAAGCGCACTGCACAAGGTGATGGCCCACACTCCCGCCGGCCCGATCGCATCCGCCGAAGACCAGGCGCTGGAAACCGAGCTGGTGGCCCACAGCATCGACATCTGTGGANCACGGATCGCACCACCAAGCCAAGGGATCAACCTGGTGCGCGTGGATGCCGTTCTNCCCGGGGCACCTGCTCTCAGTGGGTGGTCACCAGCACTGCAGGTTCCCGCCGCCCANGGCTTCCGCACCGTGCTGGTTCACGGCCAGGGCGTCTCCCCTTGGAGTGATCAACCCGACGCTCCGCTGGCTCTCGATCGCCTGGGGGATGGCCCGGTGCTGCTGCAGCTGTTCCTACGGGGGAATCCTTTCCGGGCCGGACAGGATTCCCAAGAGCCCTGGGCAGCGGTGATTGAACAGCTCANCACGGCCGACCGCCTGGCCGGGCTTGTGATCTACGGCAGCCCGTACCGATGGGAACATCTTCAGCCGCTGCTACCGCCGAACCTGCCAGCGGCCTATTCCGCGGGGCAAATGCCGGAAGCCCAACACCAGGTGCTCAAGGCCCTGTTTCCGGAGAACAGCAACACGGGTNCGGATGGGGCTTTCACCGACTGAAGCGCCTTAATCTCGCGCCACTTGCCAGTTCGATGGCCATGCTCAGCCTCTCGATGATCGTGCGCAACGAGGAGGCACGGCTCGCGGACTGTCTGGCATCGGTGAAAGGGTTTGCCGATGAGCTGGTGGTGGTGGACACCGGCTCCACCGATGCAACCATCGCCATTGCGGAAGCTGCCGGCGCCCGGGTGGAGCGGATCGCATGGCCAGGCGATTTCGCCCCGGCCCGTAACCAGGCCCTCCAGTTTCTCAGCGGTGACTGGGTGTTGGTTCTGGATGCGGATGAGCAGCTGCGTTCCGAGGCGATTCCAGCGCTGAAGGCCTTGATGGCGCAACCAGAGGTGCTGGTGATCAATCTGCTGCGTCACGAAGTGGGCGCAGCCATGGCGCCTTACTCCAACGTGAGCCGCTTGTTCCGACGGCATTCCGCGATCCGTTGGAGCCGGCCGTATCACTCGATGATTGATGACAGCGTGCGTGAGCTGCTGGAGATCGAACAGCACTGGCGCATCGCGGATTGCGATGAACCGGCGATCCTCCATGACGGCTACCGACCGGAGCTGCTGGCCGGCAGCGACAAAGCCGATCGGCTCCGNNAGGCCATGGAAGCTGATCTGCGGGAGCNTCCCGGCGATCCCTATGCCAGCGCCAAGCTCGGTGGGCTGCTGATCAGCGAAGGCCGCACCCACGAAGCCATCGCCCTCCTGCGGGACGGCCTGGCCAACGCGAATGGGTTGGAGGCGGAGCGTTACGAGCTGCTGCTGAACCTCGGGCTGGCCCTGGGCTCCAGCGATCCAGCCGAATCGTTGGCTTGCTACCGGCGAGCACTGGAGATTCCGATGGACCCGCGCATCAGCCTGGGGGCCCGGCTCAACCTGGCGGCNCGACTGATGGAACAGGGCGAACTGAACGAGGCGATTCAGCTCACCCAGCATGCAACTGAAGCAGCACCGGAGGTGGCCCTGGGTTGGTACAACCTGGGCCTGATGCAACGACGCCGCGGCGACATCGCCGCAGCCCTCAACGCCTACGGGCGGGCTCTCGAGCTAGACCCCAACCATGCNGAATGNCACCAGAACCACGCGGTGGCACGCCTTCTNGGCGGTGACATCGAAACGGCCCGGAGCAGCTTCCGCAGAGCAATCGATCTGTTGCATGGGCAAGGACGCGCGGAGGAGGCGTTGGCTCTGCAGAGGCAAGCGCAGGCCTTCGTGAAGCTCGATGCGGAGACCGCAGCGTGAGCGGAGCACTATCAGGCCGAACGGTGATCGTGACCCGAGCGGCGGAGCAGCAGGGCGCCGCCCGCCGGCTGCTCGAGCAGCGCGGCGCCACGGTGCTAGATCTCCCCGCCCTGGTGATCGGAGCGCCATCCCATTGGGGGCCCTTGGACGATGCCCTTGAAGATCTCGAGAGCTTCCACTGGCTGGTGTTCTCCAGCGCCAACGGGGTGCAGGCGGTGGAGACACGGATGCAACGCCTCGGAGGTTGTCTGGCAAGACGACCATCGAGCCTCAAGATCGCGGCTGTGGGAAGGAAGACAGCGTTACTGCTCGACGACCTGGGAGCCCCCGCCGATTTCGTGCCCCCCAGCTTTGTGGCCGAAAGCCTGATCGAGCACTTTCCAGTTTCGGGATGGGGTTTGAAGATGCTGTTGCCAAGGGTGGAAAGCGGAGGCCGCACACTTCTGGCCGATGCCTTCGGGGAAGCCGGCGTGCGAGTGGTGGAAGTGGCGGCCTACGACTCCCGGTGTCCGGACACCATGCCCGACAGCGCAGCGGCCGCCCTGGAGCAAGGCAGCGTTGATGCTGTTGCCTTCAGCAGCGGCAAAACCGCCGACCACACAGCTCGACTGCTGGAGCAGCGCTTCGGAACCACCTGGATGGAGCGGCTGAGCAGGGTGAAGCTGATCTCCATCGGACCCCAGACCAGTGCCAGCTGCCGCCGCTGCTTCGGACGCGTGGATGCCGAGGCCGATCCCCACGACCTCGAGGGCCTCACCGAAGCCTGCGTTCAGGCGATACAGAGCGAATCCTGCGGCTGACCGTTTAAAGCCAGCTGAATGCAGCCCCGCTGCACATCAATGCTCACCACCGACCAGCCCGGCGGCAGCAGCTCCGGAATGTCGGAGCTGCAACGCCCATCAGCACCAACACAGATCACACCTGTACCCAGGGCCGTTGTGACCAAGGCCCGGCGCTGATTGCCAACGGTGAGCACGCCAGTGAGCGTCACGCCGGCACCTGAATCTTTGGCATCGCCTGGTTGCCCTTCGGCATCCCCTGGTTGGATCTGAGCACCCGGAAGGGGAGCAAAAGGATCATTGCGACCGCCGGGTGCAGCGTTCTGAACGTCTTGCACCGTGGGCAACGGGGTGAAACCAACCGCCGGGGGAACTGGTTGGGGTTGCTCCGTGGAAGCCAGCGGCGGTGGAACAGCAGAGGCGCCGGATTGAGCAGCAGGTTCATCCCCTGCGCAGGAGCACAAACCGGCTCCGAGCAGTGCCGCGAGGGCAAGCTTCTCAGCCGCCGGCTTCCACAAGATCCCTGAAGCGATCAAGATTGGCTTGGAGCTCCTTCGTCACGATCCCCCCCAGGATGGTGGGCTCCATCAACGGTGCCAACACGCGGGGCAACTCATAGGTGACGCTGAGCTTCACCGCGGTGCGATCAGCCGCCTCCGGATAGAAGCGCACCGAACCCTTGGTGGGCAGACCACCCACGGATTCCCAATGCAGCTGCTGAGCCTCCACCCGCTGGGTGATCCGGGCTTTCCATTTGAAGCGAAAGCCCTGGGCTGCCAGGGTCCAATCCGTGAGATCCGGATCATCCTGCGGTTTGACCGACTCGATCCAGCGCATCCAACGCGGCATCGCCTCAAGATCACTCCACACATCCCAGACCCGCTGAGCAGGTGCCTTGACCTGCGTGGTCACCGTGTGTTCGAGCCAGCGTCCCATCAGGCCACCGCCGCATTGGAGGCCAGCTTCACCGGCTGATTGAGAATCGCCGCCGCGGCCAAATGGCCACTCATCGTGGCTCCCTCCATCGAATCGATGTAGTCCTGACGGGTGTAGCTACCAGCCAAAAAGAAGTTACCGATCGGCGTGCGTTGATCCGGGCGGTAGGGCTCCATCCCGGGAGCTTCGCGGTACAACGACTGCGCCAGCTTCACCACGTTGCTCCAGGTGAGCTTGAGGTTGCGGGCCGAAGGGAACAGCTCCCGCACCTGGCGATCTGTGTGGGCGACGATCTCCTCAACCGATTTGGGAATCCAAGGATCACCCGGTGTGAGCACACATTGCAGCAGGGAACCTTCCCCCTCCTTGCGGTAATCGTCTGGGCTGGCCAGGGCGAGATCAGCAAAGCAGCTGAAGTCGGCATCCGCCGTGTACAGCAGGTTGTTCAAACCAGTTGGTGTTGAAACATCCTGCCGCTGGGCTTCATGGGCATCACCCAGCTCGGTCACCCAGCCGTCGTAACGGAGCTGCACCGTGGCCACCGGCACCGCCTCCAACTGATGGATCGCTTCGAACTGGGGGTAACGGTTCCAATCTTTGGGCAGAAGCTTCTGAATCCCCGGTACGTCACAGGCCGCCAGATAGGTATCTGCTTCAACACGGATGTCGCCATCAGGTGTTCCCAACTGAAGGCCGGTGATTTCAGGAGTCTCGCCCTCGCTGTACTCCACCTGCTTGACCCGGTGGCGCAGGTGCAATTTGCCGCCGCGCTGCTGGATGTAGTCGAAAATCGGCCCCGTGAGCCAGCGGTGGGGTGATCCCTTCAGCAAGTTGAGTTTGGAGGCCTCGGTCTTGGCCGCGAACATCATGAAGATGGTGAGCATGCAGCGGGCGGAGATCGCTTCGCAATCAATGAAGCCGAGGGCATAGGCGATCGGATTCCACATGCGACGGATGCTCTCCGGGCTGCCGCCATGGCCCACAAACCAATCCTGGAAACTCACGGAATCCAGGGCACGAATGGTGCGCATCGCCCCCTCGTAATCCACCAAACCGCGAACGATCGGGCTGGTACCCAGGGCGAGGGCGTTGCGGAGCTTGTCGATCCAGCTCAGCTGTGGCGTGGTGAAGAACGCCTTGAGGCCATTGAACGGCGCGCCGATGGGGAAACGGAAATCCAACTCGCGCAGATCCCCGCCTTTATTCACGAACAGGTGGGTGTGCTGCTTGGGAAGCAGATTCTCAAAGGCACCCACCTTGCGCATCAGCGCAAACAAATTGGCGTAGTTGAAGAAGAACACGTGCAACCCCATTTCGATGTGGTTGCCGCCGTCATCCACCCAGCTGCCCACCTTGCCGCCCATGAAGGGCCGGGCTTCGTAAAGGTTCACCTCATGGCCGGCATCGACCAGATCCACTGCAGCGGAGAGGCCGGCGAGACCAGAACCGACGATCGCGACCCGCACATGATCTGCACAACTGGCTCGACTCTATGTATGAGCCTCCATAGAGTGAGGGAACCAGCCTGTGTTCCTTATGACCTCCACCACAAGCACTGCGCCGGCCCATACCGCCAAAGACGGCAAAGGGATCTTGATCACCGAACCGGCGATGCAGCAGTTGGCCAAGCTTTGCCGGGACCAGGGGGAGAACCAAGTGCTCCGGGTGGGTGTGCGTTCCGGTGGGTGCAGCGGAATGAGCTACACGATGGATTTCGTTCCTTCCTCAGACACGGAGGACGACGACGAGACCTATGAGTATGTGGCTGCTGACGGCCAGAGTTTTCAGGTGATCTGTGATCCCAAAAGCCTGCTGTACATCTACGGCATGCAGCTGGACTTCAGCACCGCTCTCATCGGAGGTGGATTCAATTTCACCAATCCCAACGCCAGCCAAACCTGTGGCTGCGGCAGTTCCTTTGCTGTTTGAGCGAAGCCGCGTGGGAATCTGAGGAGCGACCCATGCATTCTCCCGATTGATGGAGACATCCGAGGACAGCCTGTTTGAACAGGCCATGGCTCGTTATCAGGCCGGTGCTGACGCTGCAGACGTGCTGCCCGATTTCCTCCAAATCACGGAAACGGCTCCACGCCAGTCCGCTGGGTGGACTTGCCTGGCCTGGCTGCAATTGCTCTGCGACCAGCCGGAAGAAGCTCTGCGTTCCGCCCGTTTCGCGGTGAAATTGAACGGCCAGGATCCCCAGGCCAGGATCAACCTGAGCCTTGCCCTGCTGGAAACCCAGTCGAAAGGCGTGCGTGATCACATCCAGGTGGTGCAGCAGGTGATGGCCTTCGCACCGGATCTCAGCTCGGAACTGAAAGCCTCCATCGCCGATGGGTTGGAGCGTCGGCCGGGCTGGAAATCTCTGGAAAAGGTGAAGAACTGGCTCGAGCTCTAAGGGGTGCGCAACGCTGACAATCCCTGGACACACGGATGACGCGGATCCTGCTGCTGAGCAATGGCCACGGGGAGGATCTGTCTGGCTCTCTCCTGGGGCAGTCGCTTCAGGATCAGGGGCACGACATCACAGCTCTGCCTTTGGCGGGTCTGGGTAGCGCCTATGGGAAGGCCGGCATCCCGCTTCTGGGCAGCAGCCATGAATTCAGCACGGGCGGCATTGGCTACACGAGCCTGCGAGGCCGGCTGACAGAACTGCTGCAGGGGCAGATTCTCTACTTGCTGCGGCGTTTGATCCGATTGCTGCGCTCGGCGCCCCGCTTCGACTTGATCGTGGTGGTGGGAGATGTGATCCCCGTGATCGCAGCCTGGCTGAGCCGTCGCCCAGTGGCCACGTACCTGGTGGCCTACTCCAGTCACTACGAAGGTCGGCTGCGACTGCCCTGGCCCTGCGCAGCACTGCTGCGCAGCCGGCGGTTTCGGGCCGTGTTCAGCCGAGATCAGCTCACAGCCGACGACCTCAGCCAACAGCTGAGGCGGCCGGTGCAATTTGTGGGCAATCCCTTCATGGACCCCGTGCTCACGCCGGCTCCGGCGCTGCCGGCAGCACCCCGCCGCATCGGACTGCTGCCGGGCAGCCGGCGCCCGGAACTGGAACACAATCTGGTGCTGCTGCTGCGATTGATCGAGCAACTACCAGCCAACCCCGTCTGCGAGCTGGATCTGGCCTTGGTGAGCAGCCTCAATGATGCAGCCCTGGCATCAATCGCGAGCCGTGAAGGTTGGCAGCTGAATGGTGCACAGCTGCTTCGAGACGATGCCCTGCCGATCACCGTGCATCGGGATGCATTCCAATCCGTTCTTCAGCACAGCGATCTGGTGATCGGGATGGCGGGAACAGCAATCGAGCAGGCTGTCGGGCTGGCCAAACCGGCGCTGCAGATTCCAGGCCAAGGCCCCCAGTTCACCAGTGCCTTCGCCGAAGCCCAGCGACGCTTGCTCGGACCCACCGTGTTCTGCGCCCCGGGTGACAGTGGCAGCCAGGCCAACCTCCAGGCATCGGCCGAGCTGGTGATCGCACTGCTTGAGCGCTACAGGAACGATCCCCACTTTCAGCAACAGTTGCGAACGGAAGCCGTTCGCCGACTTGGGACCCACGGCGGCGGACTCAGAATGGCGGCAGCGATCAGCGCCCTGCTGCCATGAGTGCACCATCCGAACCGGCTTGGAAACGCTGGCTCGACCGTCTGTTGATGGTGAACGTGCTGGTGGTATTTCTCGGCGCCGGCTTTTTCGCCGTGGCAATCGTGGCCCAGAGCCAGGGCCGCAATCAGCTGATGGATCTGTTTCAAACGCTGTGGCAACCGCTGTTCACACCAGCCATCAGCCTGCTGATCATGGCAGCTCTGCTCAGCGGCATCCTCAGCTGGTTGCAGCGGCGAGTGCTGCGTCCAGATCGGGGTAGCGAAAGCTGAATCCCAGAGAATCGAGCCGCTCGGAAGCCACCTGCTGGCCCTCCAGCACCACCTTGGCCCCATCACCCAGAAGCACCTGCAGAACCGGCCCTGGCACCGGCAACAGACTCGGCCGTCCGAGGCTGCGTCCCAACGCTTTGGAAAAGGTGGCCATGGAGGCCGGCTCGGGGGCAACAGCATTGATCACACCACCCCAATCGGGATCCTCCAACGAGCGGATGATCAGGGCGCACAGATCACTGCGGTGGATCCAGCTCATCCATTGCTGACCCGTGCCGATCGGTCCGCCAAACCCAGTACGGAACACCGGCAACATTTTGCCGAGCGCACCACCATCAGCCGCCAGAACAATGCCGATCCGAAGCGTCACCTGGCGAACGCCATCGGGCACGGCGGCGGCGGCCTCTTCCCAGCGCTGGCACAGGGACGCGAGAAAATCATCCCCAGCGGCGCTGGATTCCAAAAATCGATTGGTCAGAGATGACCCGTAAAAGCCAATTGCGGAAGCATTGACCAGCACCTTGGGAGCGGAAGCTCCAGCGGCTGTGATCGCAGCCACCAGATGCCGTGTGGTCTCCAAACGACTGGACTCAATCACGGCCCGATGGGCTGGAGTCCAACGCTTTTCAGCAATGGGTTCTCCTGCCAGGTTNACCACCCCATCGGCCTGGTTCAGCGCCTGCAGCAGCTCAGCATCCGACCAGGTGGACGCANATGTGGGATCCAGCTGAAGCCAGGCCAAGCGCCCATCGGCCCGCTCCGTGGCGTAGCCCCGCGCCAACCGGCGACTCACGACGGTTAACTGATGATCGGCCTCAAGCAGCGACGGCAGCAATTCCCTGCCGACGAAACCAGTGCAGCCGAGCAACAGCAGGCGCATGACCAGAAATCCAGTTCAAGCCGCGAGGCTAAGTGGGTTGGCCTTCATCCGACGGGAGCACCAACCCGAGCCGGTGGGCAATCGGAACCAGAGCAAAGCCCTGAATCAACAATCCCAGCAACACCACTGAAAGAGCCAGGGGCGGCATCAGCTTTCCCCAGCTGGCCGTGGAGTTCCAAGCCTGGATCGCCATGGCGATGGGCACCGCGCCCCGTAAACCGGTCCAGCAGATAAAACGACGTTCCTTCGGGCTGAAGCTTGAACGCAGCANCAACANCTGAACCATCAGCCAGCGCACCAGCTGCATCGCCACNAATAATGCGAGTGCCAAACCAGCCGCGCGCACCACATCGNTGGGNTCCACGACCAGACCCAAGCAGAGGAACAACATCAATTCCGCCATCTTGGCGAAGCTGGAGTGGGCCTCCTCCAGCACCTGTTGATCGGTGGACGTGCCATTGCCCAGCACCAACCCAGCCACATAAGCCGCCAACAAGGGACTCCCTCCCATCACCGTGGTGCCGCCAGACAGCACCAGGAGCAAAGCCAGACTCACCACCGGCAGCATCGAGCCCCGGTTGAGGGAGCTGCTGCCCCTGAGCAACTGGGAAATCAGGCTGCCGCCGATGAACCCAAGCAGGCCACCCAGCAGGAACTGACGCACCACATCGGTGACCAACGCCTCCGTGGCGATCCCCTCACCACCGGCCAGGGCCAGGGCNAAACCGGCCAGCACCACGGCCATCGGATCATTGATGGTGGATTCCACCTCNATCAAATCCAACACTTTCTGGGGCATGCGACCGGCGAGNGGGCGCAGNAGNGAGAGAGCAGCNGATGCATCGGTGCTGCTCANCATCGCCCCGATGAACAGAACCTTCGCCATCAGCGCTGGATCCCACCGCCCCTCCAGCTGGAGNANTCCGATCACGAACAGGGAAATCAANCCAGCCGTGATCAGCACACCAACGGTGGCCAGACGAGCTGCNGACTGAACCACCGCCTTCATCCGGCTCCAGTTGGTGGTCAACCCACCAAAGAACAGCACCAGAACAAGGGCCGCCTGCGTGATGTTGTTGGCCCGAACCAACGACAACAAGGGNTCGCTACTNCCGCGGATGTCGTTGTCCACCAGCAAGCCCAGCGCCAGCACCAGCAGGATTCCCGGCAATTTGACTCGATCGGCGAGATCATCGAGCAGCACTGCAGCCAGCAACAAGCCCCCGAAGGCGATCAGATAAAGGGCGACTGGATCCTGCAAGCCGTTCAAGCGGGAGTGATCTTGGTTCTAGCCTGCCCTTGTCTGCTGCACCCGTCATGGCCGAAACCGACGCCGCTGCCCCCGCCAAAGCCAAACCAGCTGCGCTTCGAAAGGGTGCTTTGGTGAAGGTGAATCGCTCGGCCTATGAAGCCAGCTTGGAAGCAGCCGCGAGTGACCCAACGCCACCGGATTACATCTTTGAAGGTCCGGGAGAACTGCTCGTGGTGAAAGGGGAGTACGGACAAGTGCGCTGGAATCGCCCGGTCCCTGATGTATGGCTGCGTATGGATCAGCTGGAAGCCTGTTCCTGAACATTGGGCTGGAGAGCTTTCTCCACCGCCTCAGCAGCCGCTGGCACGGACTCGAGGGCATCGGGCAGACGCCAGATCGCACCGGAAAGCACACCGCTGAGATCCGCCAGCCCCACCACAACCGGATGGCCGGACTCCGCGGCATCAGCGACAGCCGCAGCCTGCCANGGGTTCCAACCAGCCAAAAGCACAACACTGCGATAAGCCGCTGGCCATGGGTTCTCAGGCAGCAGGGTCTGTAATTTCGCGAACTGCTCAGCAGCTGCGTCCGGGCGGTTCTCCAGCACGGCGAGCAAGGCCAGAGTCCAGCGCGGCTGAACCGCGTTCGNATCCAGCTTTAAAGCGTCCAGAGCCTGGGAGCGCACTGGTTCGCGGTAGCTGAAATGACCGTCGAGCATGTGCTCAAGCGCAACGGCACTGAACACCGGATCCAGCCCCGAAGGCCCTCCAGCGAGCCCCAGCGCGAGATCGGGGAACCGCTGCGCAAAGGTGAGGCCTTGCCTCGGTTGATCCGCTCGACGCCGCCAGAGGGAATAACTGCCTCCTCTTGGGCGTTGAAACTGCTGCACAAGCTCGAACACACCACTGCGACGCACGGCCTTGTCGAGCCGGCGGGCTGATTTGCGAACCGAACCCTGGTGCCCCTCCGCCAGCACCACCCATTGAGCTCGCTCCAGTACGGGCTGGCGATCACGCCGACTGCCGCCAAGCTGGCGACCGACAACCTGACCACCGTTGCGGCGGCCATAAAAACTGACGTTGTGCTGATTGAGATCCGAGGTGCTGGGCACCACGATCAAGGTGGANGGCGGTTGACTGGGGTCAGCCCCCCCTGCAGCCCGCACCACAGCCTCNACCGGGCCTCGGGGGCGATCCTCAAACCGACGCACTTGATGGCTCCAGCCAGCCGGCACGCAGGCCANCAGNCCGGCACCGACCAGGGGCCACACCAGAGCCGATCGCCTGGCTTGCAACCAGACTCCCCANTGCCACCATCCCCGGGCGAGCACCAGCAACATCCAGGGCAGCAGGGGAGCGATGTAGCGATCACCCTTGTTGGGGCTGAGGGTGGTCAACACCCAGGCTGCGAGGAGATTGATCAGCAGCCAGCGCCAAGACCACCCATCGCCGAAGGGGNGCTGACGACCCTGCCACCACCAGAGCAGCAGCCCTGACAAACCCACCACCAGAAGCACACTGCCCAGCTGCTCCGGTAAAAGCCTTGGGTACCAGAGCCAGCTGTTCAGACTGAGTACGCCGGGGTCGCCTTCCCGCGCCGCCGACTCGAACACCGCCCGGTTGGTGCCGCCGAGGCTGGTGATCCAGTTGTGGCGCAACCAGGGGCCAACCAAGGCGGCCGCCAGGATGGGCAACAGCAGGGCCTGCCGCAACCAGGGTCCACCCCGCCGCATCGCGATCCATNCGGCCCAGAGGCCAGCCGGAACCAAGGCCAGCAAGGCGCTTTGCTTCACCAATACAGCCGCCAGAGCAGCAACAGTGCAGCCCCAGGCCTGAAACCAGGTACCCCCCGTTTGGGGATCACACCAAACACCCAGACGCCACAGGGCCAAGCTGCAGGTGGCCACCAGTGCCATCTCCAGCACGTAATCGGTGCGTAGGTCCAACAACGCAGGCGACAACGCCGCCAGCAGGCAGGCCATCAGAGCCAAACCCTCCCCCTGAAGGCGGCGACCCCAGGCGGCAATCACCACCAGGAGCAGGCCATGCCAGAGGCTGAGGCTCCAGGCTGCCTGCTCGGGGGCATCTCCGCTGAAAGCCATCACACTGCCGTTCACGAGAGACGCCAGCGGTGGAATCTTGGGGGACAGATCGAGCAGCGCGTTCCACCCCTGCCAGCCGCCACCNGGNAACAGCCCCAGGGCCCGGCCGTGGTCGAGAGCGCTGTTGAGGTAGTCCGCCTGATCCCAGGCAGGAACGCCGGTCTGCTGCGTCCACCAGATCCGATCCACCAGGGTGGAGAGCATCCAGATCAGTGCGACCCAAAACCAGAAACGCCAGCGCTGCTTCACACGATCTCCAACCGACGCCGTTCATCCTGGAGCCGCTTGCGCCGCTGTTTGGCCTCCCGCAGCATCTCGCGGCCATCGTGGAGATACCCATCCACGTAGCCCATGGTGTAGCGCTCCAGCTCCGCCAGAGCGTCCTCCACTTCTGACAGGCAGTGATAAAGGCTGAGGCCGAAACCGCGGGCCGAGGCAGGGGTGGGTCGCGACTGGAACAGGTCCTTGACCCGTTCCATCCGGCGACCACTTGCCTCGAGGTACGCGCAGAACGCTTCCATCAGNTCATCGTCATAGGGATCGGCCGACAGTGCTTTGAGTTGCTTGGGGAAGGGATTGATCACCTCACCGAGCATGCGATCGATGGGGGCATACACCCGCCGCAGCCACTCCACCAGNGCATCATCAGCCGCAACAGAGCGCTCGTGGGCCCGGCTGGCCCGGCGCAGGTCTGGCGTAGAGGCGGAGCGTGCTGGCTGAGGCCGCGTGCGATCGAAGGCCCGACGCCGCTCGGNATCNCCGAGCACCTCCCAGGCGGCATTGAGGGCGAGCATCTGTTGATCGTCTCCACCTGCATCGGGATGGTGCTGCTTCACCAGCTGGCGATAGGCCGCCTTGATTTCCGCAGCAGTGGCTGAGCTGCTGACGCCAAGCACGGCATAGGGATCACTCACAACTGACCATCCCTCCNGGCTGGCANTTGCGATGCCGCGCTGAACATGGGGGTGGACAAATAGCGTTCGCCATAGCTGGCCAGCATCACCACAATCCGTTTGTTGTCCATCTCGGGCTGTTGACCGANACGCAGGGCGGCCGCCATGGCAGCTCCACTGCTGATGCCGCAGAGCAAACCTTCCTCCCGGGCCAGACGCCGCCCGATCTCCATCGCCTCATCGTCACTGACGGTGAGGATCACATCCAGGAGATCCTGCTCGAGTACGGCGGGCACGAAGCCAGCTCCGATCCCCTGAATGCGATGGGCCCCTGGGGGCCTCCCGGAAAGAACGGCACTGGCCTCCGGCTCCACCGCCACCACCTGGAGCTTGGGGTTGTGCTGCTTGAGCAAACGGGCACAGCCTGTGATCGTTCCACCGGTGCCCACCCCTGCCACAAAGGCATCGATCTGGCCCTCTGTATCGCACCAGATTTCCTCGGCGGTGGTGCGTTCATGCACAGCTGGATTGGCGGGATTATCAAATTGCTGGAGCAGATAAGCATTCGGGATCTCCGCCACCAACTCTTTNGCCAGNGCAATCGCACCATTCATCCCTTCGGCACCATCGGTGAGCTGAAGCTCAGCCCCATAGGCCCGCAGCATCGCCCGCCGCTCGGTGCTCATGGTGTCCGGCATGGTGAGGATCAGCCGGTAGCCCCGGGCCGCCGCCACCATCGCCAGGGCAATGCCGGTGTTTCCACTNGTGGGTTCCACAAGCACCGTGCAGCCGGGGGTGATCGTTCCCGCCAGCTCNGCGTCCAGCACCATCGCAGCGGCGATGCGGTCTTTCACCGAAGCCGAGGGATTGAAGCTCTCCAATTTGGCCAGGATTTCGGCACGGCAGCCGCAGGCTGCAGGCAGGCGATTCAGCCGCACCAGCGGCGTGCCGCCGATCAATGCCGTGATGTCGGGGGCAATGCTCATGNCTTCAGCTTGCCCACAGAACAACCATAAAAAAAGCCCTCCAAAGGGGAGGGCTTGATGTGCCTGTGTGAGGAAGGTTGTTCTGTGGGCCCAACCAAGGTCAGGCCAGAAGATCAGAACTTGAAGGTGGTCTGAACCAGGCCACCNAAGACGCCGAGGGACTTGTAGTCGCCGTTGACGTTCTGGGTGTCGTCACCNAAGGGACGGCTNAGCCAGTANACNGCNGGGGTGATCTGGATGTTGTCGGTGACCTGGAAGCTGTACCAGAGCTCCATGGCGTAACCGCCATCAGCCACNAAGCCGTCNTCGACCTCGTAGACGAACTGGGGCTGACCCACGGCNTAACCCAGAGCGTTGCCNTCNAGGANGACATCGTTCCAGGTCAGACCCACCATCCAGCTGGCCATNGACCGCTTGTTGGTGTTGTCATCCCANNCATCGTTGCCNGTNAGNTAGGAGCTACCGACNCCAGCNCTGATGGAAGGCATCCAGCCGGANTCTTCAGGACGCCAGAAGGCGTGTGCAGACCAGCTGTGGCTGTCGGCGTTGGTGCGCTCACCATCNGCNACGGTGCAAGGGGTGCCGNACTTGTCGCCNTTAGCGAACTCNGTAGCGGTNCGGAACTTGGCACCACACTGGCCGTAGCGATAACCGGCNGCCAANCCCCACTTCTTGTTGCCGTAGGCAATCTGACCGGTGATGTTGCCTTCGGAGTTGTCGGTCATGAAGCCACCCGTGTTGGGGTTGCTGTCATTGGCCTCACCGGAATCAGCAACGTAGTTA
>NZHI01000043.1 GCA_002691345.1 Synechococcus sp. MED650
CAGAACTCGCAGTTGAATGGGCAGCCCCGCGAGAACTGCACGCTCATCGAGTCGTAGGCGTCCAGCTCGAGCAGATCAAACCGGGGGATCGGCGTAGCGGTCACATCCGGCTTTTCGCCTTCCGAGGTGAAGCGGCCACTGGTTTCACCCCGTTCCAGGGCCTCCAGGAACATCGGCAGGGTGATTTCNCCNTCNTCGAGGATCTTNAAATCNGCNTGNTCNAGTTCCGGNGCNTCCGGTGTGGANCTGGCGAAGGGGCCGCCNANGGCCACNGGNAGNCCNCGCTNCTTGGCNNNGCCGATNTGCACGGCCATGTCGTCCTTNTGCACGATCATNCCNGAGATGATCACCATCTCNGCCCANTNCCATTCCNCNTCNGNGACNTCNCGCACGTTGCGGTCCACCAGCTTCATCTCCCAGTCCTGGGGAAGCAGGGCCGCCACCGTCACCATCCCCAGCGGAGGCAGCAGCACCTTGCGGTTCACCAGCTCNAGGATCTTCTCGTAACTCCAGAAGGTCTTCGGGAACTCGGGATAGATAAAGAGAGTGCGCATCAGCTCGGGCGTTGATGGATGGGATTCCGGTCGGCCCGGTTAGGGATACCTCTCAATCGGTATCAGGTTTGAACAAACCCTAAGCGCAATGGCCTGAACCCAGGACAATCTCTGATCTAATGGTGGTCACCTCCTTACTTGCACATGGGCGTCGGCATCTATCTCGGCCTGGTTGGATCCGGTCTGGTGGCGGCTTTTGTGCTCACCAAGCTTCTTAAGGGAATCAAGTTGATCTGAGGGGCTCGAGCCGCTGACCGCCGCGTCTCACGATCCACATCAAGGCGAGCACCGCTCCCACACCTCCCGTGATGGCAAAGGTGTTGGAAAGGCTTGTGGCCATCACCATCAGAGCTGCCAGCAATCCGCTCAGGCCACCACCCCCGAGGAAGGCGATCTGGCTCAGGCCGGCCATCCGGCCGCGCATCACCTGCGGAGCTCCGATCTGTGTGATCAGATTGCAGCTGCTGAGCAGACCAGCGGTGCCGGCACCGATCAAGAACGTCATGGCGAGGCTGATGCCCACTGTCGAAGTGCGGGCCATGCCCAGCTGAGCAATCGCGGTGATCAAAGCAAAGCCCCCCAATGTGAGAAAGGGTCTGCTGGTCAACCGTGTGCTGTTGCGTTGAAGCACCACGCCACCGGCGATGCTGCCGGCCGCCAGCACGCTGGTGAACAATCCAAGATCGCGCGGGTCCGGCCCCAGCACCTGTTCAGCAATCAGGGGCGCTAGGCCTGGATGGAAGAAATTCACCACGCAGAGCACCGCCGTCAGCGTCAGCACACCACGCAAGGTGCTGCCGCAGTCCCGCCAGGCCTTGATCAGTGTTGCTCCAGCTTTTCCATCGCTGCGTTGTTCCAGATCCCTCCGGGGCTGCAGCAGAAACATCACGCTGGCGATCGGCAGCAGGTAGCTGGTGGCATCAATCCCCAGGGCCCACGCCGGGCCGGCGAAGGCCACAAGCCAGCCACCAATTGGTGGACCCACCAATTTCCCCACGTTGAACACCACCGAGAAACTGGCCAGATACCCCGCCAGCTGCTGCGGCTCCTCCACCAGCAGTGAGCAGTACTTGTTGCGGGCTGTGAGTTCGAACGCGCCAGCGATGCCCACCAGCAGCGTGCTGCCCAGCAACAGCAGCACCTGGGCTTGTCCTTCAAGCAGTGGAATGGCCAGCGCACCCAGGGCCGCAGCGGCCAACAGGGCCCATTGGGCCTGCACGAGCACCCGTTCACAGCCCAGTCGATCGGTGCGGACTCCTGCTGGACCGCTGACAATGAGGCTTGGCAGCGACAGCGCTGCAAAATTCAGCGCCAGCACGAAAGGATCGGCGCTGCCATGAAGCAGGATCCAGCCCTTGGCAGTGATCCCAGCGAAGGACCCGGCAGTGCTGATGCCGGAGACCACCAGGAACAATGTGCGTTGTTGTTCCAGGCGGAGGGGGAGGGCGCTCAAGCGTTGGCTCTGATTGCCGCCACCATCGCCCGGGCACCGACGATCTGTCCGCTCAGGTCATAAATGTCGGCCCCTGTGATCTGAACCGGCACCATGGCGCCAGGCTGCGCCTGCTGCCCGTCCTCACCGGGTTGCACATGCACCTCCCCATCCACCTCCGGGGCAAAGCGGGCGCAGCGTCCAATCATCTGCCCGGTCTGGGGGTTGTGTTGCTCGATCAGCACGTCCACGGTGCGTCCAACCCAGAGATTGTTGCGCTCTTCTGAGATCCGCTGCTGCAAGGCCATCAGGGCATCCTTGCGGGCCTGGGCCACGGCGGGATCGACGTGATCGGGAAGGTCGGCCGCTGCGGTGCCGTCCTCCGGCGAGAAGGTGAACACCCCCACGTGATCGAAGAGCTGGCGCTCCAGAAAGGCCTTCAGATGTTGAAAGTGCTCTTCGGTTTCGCCTGGGAAGCCCACGATCAATGTGGTGCGCAACACCGCATCGGGGAGCTGCTCACGGATCTGATCCAGCAGCCGGTCGTTTACATCGGCCTGCCAGGGACGGTTCATCGCCCGCAGCACCTCGGGGTGGCTGTGCTGCAGCGGCAGATCCAGNTAGGGCACCACGTTNGGCACCTCCCGATAAGCCGCCAGCACGTCTNGGGTNAGCCCCGTCGGGTAGGCGTAGTGNACGCGGATCCAGGGGATCTCCACCTCGCCCAGCGCCCGCAGCAGTTCCGCCAATTTGGGCTTGCCGTAGAGATCGAGGCCGTAGTTGGTGGTGATCTGGCTGATCAGGATCAGTTCCTGCACCCCTTGCTCCGCCAGCTGGTGCGCTTCGGCCACGATCGATTCGATCGGCCGGCTGCGCTGATCCCCCCGCAGCTTCGGAATGATGCAGAAGGCGCAGCGGTAGTCGCAGCCTTCGGCCACCTTGAGAAANGCCACNGCCTGNTCNGTGGTGCGTTGGCGCGGTAGGTGCTCATCCCCCACAAANGTGGGNACGGCACTNACGCGGTTGACCCGTTCGCCGGCTTCCACCCGTTGCAGCACGTCAACGATGTGCTGGTAATCGCCGGTTCCCACAATGGCCTTCGCTTCNGGGATCGACTCCAGCAGCTCCTCNTGGAAATGCTGAGCCAGGCATCCCGCGATGATCAGTTCCTTGCCTTGTTCCGCCAGTCCCACCAGGGTGCGCACCGATTCTTCGCGGGCGTCCTGGATGAAGCTGCAGGTGTTCACCACCACCACCGCAGCATCGCNTTCATCGGTGCTGACGCCATAGCCGGCTTCAGCCAGCAGCCCCACCATATGTTCAGTGTCCACCCGGNTCTTCTCGCAGCCCAGGTGGGCGAAGGCCACGGTCGGTTTCGTNGGAGTGGTTGTCATCGCTGCGCCGGCTGGCCTTTCCTCACCCTACGGAGCAGGCGAATTCCAAGGGAACTGACAGAATTCGGGCACTTGAAATATCANGATGGGCACCACCCGTCTCGTCAGCCGTCGCCGCCAGGATTCCGGCGCGAAATGGGCCCGCATCANCATGGCGGTGNTGGCCACCGTTGGTCTGATTGACACCGGCTCGATCACGCTGAAGCGCTGGGGTGTGCTGGGCGATCTCACCTGCCCGATGGGTGCAGATGGTTGCGACAAAGTTCTCAACAGCCCCTGGGGAACCGTTGCCGCTGATATCCCACTGTCGTTCGTGGGTGTTCTGGCCTATGGCGCTGTGTTGCTGATGGCTCTGGTGCCGTTGCTGCCTGGCTTGCAAGAAAACAAGAGTGATCTCTCCCGCCGCACNTGGTGGGGGNTGTTCAGTGTGTCTCTGGGGATGGCGGTGTTCAGCGGCGTGCTGCTGGGGCTGATGGTNATCAAGATTCAAGCCTTCTGCTTCTTCTGTGTTCTTTCAGCGGTGCTGTCCCTCGCTTTGCTGGTGCTGGCCGTGGTTGGTGGTGGTTGGGAAGATCCAGGTCAGCTGCTGTTCCGCGGCATCCTCCTGGCACTGGCGGTACTGCTGGGTGGTCTGATCTGGGCCTCGGTGGTGGATCCGAATCGCCCCGAGGCGTCAACGTCCGGTGTTGGTGTGGCGCCAGCCGTCACCACCGAGAGCAGTCCCGCTGCGGTGGCCCTGGCCGATCACCTCACCACAGGNGGGGCCGTGATGTACTCCGCCTACTGGTGTCCTCACTGCCATGAGCAAAAGGAGCTGTTCGGCCAGGAGGCGGCCAAGAAGCTCAAGGTGATTGAGTGCGCGGCCGATGGGGAGAACAACCAGGCTGATCTCTGCCGGAGCAAAGGGCTGCAGGGCTTCCCCAGCTGGGAGATCAACGGAACGCTTGATTCCGGTGTGAAATCTCTCGAGAGCCTCGCNGANCTCAGCGGCTACAAAGGCGATACCAACTTCTGAATCAAGGGCGCACGGGGCGGGTGATAATTCCCCGCTGCCGTTGCTGCTGGGAATGATGGCGCCACTGGGGCAGCGGTGCTGGGGCATCGCTGCGGTAATGGCCGCCGCGGCTTTCTCCTCGGAATAGACAGGCCTCCAGCATCAATCGGCTGGTGAGCANCCGGTGGTGCAGATCGAGCAGCAGGTTGAGATCCCGGCGACTGTTGTCGGAAAAAACCCGTGGGCAGGAGATCTCACGATCGAACAGATCGGCAAGCAGGGCTTGTTGGCTGAGCTTTTGTTCTTCGCAACGCACCCACGCCAGAGCCTCCCGCAAACCCGGAACGGAACGCTCAACNCCGGCCTGGTGCCAGCAGATCTGGCGGAGNTGTTCAATGCGGTTGATCAGGCTGCTGCTCGTTTCGCCTGTGTCCAAAGCCAGGTCAACCGTCTCCATGGGGTTGATCGGGGGTGGACCTTGTGCTGGAGACAGCTCGATCGCAGCAAGCCGGTTGGCGAAAACCAGGCATTCCATCAACGAATTGCTGGCCAGCCGGTTGGCTCCATGCAGGCCGGTGCAGGCCACCTCACCCACGGCATACAGCCCCGGCAGGGTGGTGGCTGCTTGCAGATCCGTTGCGACTCCTCCCATCCAGTAGTGCGCAGCAGGGGCGACGGGGATTGGGCTCTCCAGGGGGTTGAGACCGAACTCGTCGCAGCGATCCAGAATCGTGGGGAAGCGGCGTTCTGCCTGTTCGCGNGGGATCGCTGCGAAGTCCAGCCACATCTGGTTCACCTCTTGACGCTGCATCGCCTGCATCAGCGCTCGGCTCACCTGATCGCGTGGGGAGAGATCACGGCGCGGTAGATGGGCGACCGGACTGCCCCCCAACGCATCCACGAGCCGGCCACCCTCGCCACGCACCGCCTCGGAAATCAGGAAGCAGGGTGCATCGTCGAGGCGAAGGGCGGTGGGATGAAACTGAACGAATTCAAGATCTTCCACAGCAGCTCCGGCCTGCCAGGCCAGGGCCACGCCCTCACCGCAGGCTTGCGCGGGATTGGTGGTGTTGGCAAACAGATGCCCCCCGCCGCCGCTGGCTAGAACCACNGCCCGGGCCTCAAGCGTGTGCAGGTTCCGGCCGTCCAGCACTTGAACGCCCCGGCACTGTCCGTCCCGGACCAGCAGCCGCGTCACCCGCACGCCGCGTCGATGCAGCAGCCCCGGGCGCTGTTCCACCCGTTCGCGCAGCACATCCACGAGTGCCCGGCCGGTACGGTCCTGAACGTGGAGCACCCGCCGGTGACTGTGGGCCGCTTCCAATGTTGTGGCGAGTCCGGTTGGGTCCCGGTCAAAGGCCATCCCCAGCCGTTCCAACCGCTCCACACAGTGGGGGGCTTCCTCCACCAGGAACCGGACCGCATCCCCATCACAGAGCCCCGCTCCTGCTTGGAGGGTGTCGTCGGCGTGGCTGCTTGCGCTGTCTTCAGGTCGGGTGACGGCTGCGATNCCCCCTTGGGCCCAGCGGCTGGAGGAGCGCCGGCCNGTGTTGCGGTTCAGCAGAAGGANCTTCAAGCCTTCAGGAAGATCCAGGCATGTCATCAGCCCAGCTGCACCCGCACCGATCACCACCACATCCCACGGACCGGGAGGGATCGCATCGGTGGGACGGGGCTGGTCCATCGANCAGACAAAAAAACCGCCGGATGAGCGGCGGTTTGAAGGGTTAAAGAGGGTTGTGTTGATTCAACCGATCAGCGGTACTGACCATCGTTGATGCGGTCATCCCCTTCATTGAGAGCAATCGAAGGGGGNGTTACCACGAAGTTATCGCGGTACTTGGCGAAGAGTTCCTGCTGACGCTCGGTCAGATCAAGAGCCAACACGTCGTCCACGCTGTCGTAGGGGCCACCAAGAACGATCTTGCCCGCCATGGTGGGNTACATCCCAGGGAATTGCTGGAAGCGGCGAACAGAGGAATTGTTCAGATCAACCTTGCCTTCACGCTCGGCGATCTTGTCGTCTGCAACATTGCGAATGTCGCTGCCGGAGTANTTGCTGAGGAGGTCCTCATCAGCGTGAACACTGCTGGGAAGAACAAGACCTGCCATCAGGCTTGCCATCAGCAGGGCTCCGGTCAGCCAGCTCAGAAGCCGCTTCATCTAACTCTCGATCGGGGAACGGAACGGGGCGACCGGCAGCGCCGGCTCGGGAAGACTACAAGTCTCTTCCGCAATGCAGCCACGATCAGGCGACACCTTTTGCAGATCGTTTCACTCGATCAATCCGCTCAGGCTTGGTTGGATCAAAGCCGTCAGCAGGAACAACCCATCCACCCAAAGCGTCGTTAGGAGAACTGCAGAGGCCATGGATCCCGTTCCACGTTGGTTGAGGCGTCGACTGACGACGACAATGGCGGTNGCAGCAGCGATCAGCAGCAGGATCGGGATCGGGTTGAGCAGTTGCATGCCCGCTGCATGCAGCAACAGAGGTGCTTGATCGAGCGATGCAGTCACCACGGATGGCCAGAAGCGCATCACGCCCGTAGCTGCCATGGCGAGGTCAGTGCAGGCTGTGCCCACCAGCGAAGACAGATAAAACGTTGCTGCCAAACGCCAGGGTCCGTTCAAGCCGCCCAGGGCGATCGGGAGTGCAAAGGCTTCAATCGGCAGATGCAGCACTGGATGNGCACGAAGCCAGCCCCAGAAGATGCATCCGGCCAGCCAACTGCCGCTGAAGCCAACCAGCAGTGAGCCCAGATCGGAAGCTGTTTGGGAGCGGCTGCGGTGTAACACCAGGCCAACGCCGATCAGAACAGCTGTGAACAGCGTGGCGGAGAACGGATCCAGGCGAACCCACGGCGCCTGCAAAAACACCGGCAACACCACCATGGCGGCGGCGATGCGCTCAACCGGAAAAGACCACGACCGATCGGTGGCTGATGGTTGCCAAGTGCCGCCGATCAAATCCTGAATGTGAAGAAAGTGTCGAAACCTTAGAAGACATCGCCGGATGGCGTGCACGGCATAGCGTCACCCCGAACACGAGTCATCCGATGCCAGACCCCGCTGCACCGTTGACGGTGATGAAAGCTCTCGTGCTTGGTGTCGTTCAGGGGCTGACCGAGTTTCTTCCAATCAGCAGCACCGCGCATCTGAAGGCGGTGCCCGTGCTTTTGGGTTGGGGTGATCCGGGGGTCTCCGTGACCGCCGCCATTCAGCTGGGCAGCATCGTGGCCGTGATCGCCTATTTCCGCCTGGATCTTCTGCAGGTGTGTCGCGGGATCAGTCGTGCCTTTCGCCATGGACAGTGGCGTGAACCCGAGGCGCGTCTGGGGGTCGCCATGGCCCTTGGCACGGTGCCGATCTTGATCGTGGGTGTGCTGATCAAACTCTTCTGGGATGAGGGCTATGAGCAGTCCCCGTTGCGCAGTGTTCCTGCCATTGCGATCGTTTCCATCGTGATGGCTTTGCTGCTGGCTCTGGCGGAGCGCATCGGCCCGAGAATCAAGGCCCTGAACGCCGTCACAGGTCGCGACGGAATTGTGGTGGGCTGTGCGCAGGTGCTTGCTCTGATTCCTGGTGTGTCCCGATCCGGAAGCACACTCACAGCGTCCCTGTTTGATGGCTGGCAGCGGGCTGACGCCGCACGGTTCTCATTTCTCTTGGGTGTGCCGGCGATCACCATCGCTGGCTTGGTGGAGCTGAAGGATGCGTTCACCGAAAGTGCCGCTGCCGGTCCCCTGCCGCTTCTGGTGGGGATTGTCTCCGCAGCTGTGGTCTCCTGGTTGGCGATTGATTGGCTGCTGAAATTTCTCCAGCGTCACAGCACCTGGATTTTTGTGGGATATCGACTTCTGTTTGGTGTGGGGCTTCTGGCCTGGTGGGGGGTGCACGGCGCACACTGAACAGAGATGAGTCCGGCTTGTGTGGAATGAGCCATCGGCTGGAGTTGCTGTCGCAGCTCTGGATCCCACCAGCAGTGCCCGTCAGCCTCAGCCGGCGGTCGTTGCCTCTGTTGAGCCTGGTTCGATCGGAGAAGAGCTGGGTTTTGAGCCAGGCGACCAGCTGCTGAGCATCAATGGCGTCCGGCCGAGAGACCTCATTGATTACCGCTATCTCTGCGTTGATGAGGAGCTCTGCCTTGATGTTCGCGATGCCGCCGGTGAGCTTCATCAAGTGGCTCTTGAAAAGGATGCGGATGATGGCCTCGGTCTGGAGTTCACCGAGGCGTTGTTCGATGGGTTGCGCCAGTGCAACAACAACTGTCCGTTCTGCTTTATCGACCAGCAGCCCCCGGGGCGTCGCGACAGCCTTTACCTCAAGGATGACGACTACCGGCTGAGCTTCCTTTATGGCTCTTACCTGACGCTCACCAATCTCAGTGAGGCTGATTGGTTGCGGATTGAAGAGCAACGGCTCTCCCCGTTGTTTGTGTCAGTGCATGCCACGGATCCTGCGCTGCGCTCGCGCCTTCTAAAGAACGAGCGAGCTGGTCTGATTCCCGATCAGCTGCGTTGGTTTGCCGAACGGGATCTTCAAATCCATGCCCAGGTGGTGGTCTGCCCTGGGTTGAACGACGGAATGGCACTGGAGCGCACGCTCAAGGATCTCGCGGCCTTTGGTGGTGGCGAGTGGCCGGCCGTGCTGTCCGCGGCGGTGGTTCCCGTTGGTTTAACCCGGTTTCGACCTGCGGATGATGGTCTGATACCGGTGGATCCCAACTGTGCGCGACGGGTGATCGGCCTGGTGGAGCCGATGCAGCAGCGTTTTCAGGCCGAGCTGGGAACACGGTTCGCCTGGCTTTCCGACGAGTGGTATCTGATGGCAGGGCTTCCCTTGCCTCCACGCGACGACTACGAAGATTTGCCCCAGCAGGAAAACGGGGTCGGCAGCATCCGNGCCTTTCTCGAAGCNTTGGANCANGCCACGGAGGATCTGCCCCGCTCGGTGGATCAGCCGCGCCGCTGCAGCTGGGTGGTGGGAAAAATTGTTGCTGGGGCTTTGAATCCNGTCACCGAGCGGCTCAATGCNGTGGAGGGGGTGAGTCTTCAGTTGATNGGGCTCCCTAGCCCNTACTGGGGACAAGATCAGGTTGTGACGGGTTTGCTCACCGGGCAGGATCTGGTGAAGGGCCTGCGCGGGCAGGACCTTGGCGATGAATTGCTGCTTCCCTCCGTGATGCTCCGCCAGGGGCAGCCGGTCTTTCTCGACGACATGACTCTGGAGATGCTTCGAGAGGCGCTACCNGTGCCGATTCGGATCGTGCATGGGGCGGCTGACATCGTGGCCTCCGTTCTGAGCCCACTAGGAAAAAGTCCCTAAACTCCGACCAGATTGTTAAGTGCTGTGCGTCGCCGGATTTCTGCAGGTTTCTGTCTTGTTGCCGGTGCACTCTGCGGCGTTCTCCCCTCCGCTTTCGCTGAGGAAGTTCAGCCAACCAGCAGCTCTAGCTCTGCGTTGGTTGATCAATCCACCCTGCCGGATGCCATACAGCTNAAAGGGCCTCGGCCCAAAGCAGATCCTTCTGCTCTGCCTCCNGCCGCGTCNACGCTGCCGGAGTCGCTCCAACCCCTTTCGGCACCTCCGCCGCTTGCACTCCCCGATCAGCCAGCCCAGGTGCGCATCCACGAAATGCGTCCTCTCACCCTGGAGGAGGCCCTTCAGATCGCTGAGGTCAACAGCCCAACGTTGAAGGCTGCTGAGAGCCAGGTTGATCAAGCCCAGTCGGCTCTGCGTGCTGCGATTGCGGCTTGGTATCCAACGATTGATCTTTCAGCCACTGCCTTGCCGCAGTACCTGAAGTCGTACACCTATTCCAATCCCGACTTCATCCAGGAGATCACAACACCTGAGGTCAATGATCCGTTCACAGGTGAAACGCTTCGCGAGGAAACGACGCGTCAGGCCCGTGATCCCGAGAGTTATGGCCGTGAATGGAGAATCAACGCCAGCCTTCAGGTTCGTTGGGACATCATTAATCCTGCAAGGGTTCCGCAGATCGCCGCGGCTCGGGATCAATTTGAGAGAGCTCGCGATTCCTACCTGATCGCGCTTCGCGACCTCCGTCTTCAGGCCGCGACGAGCTACTTCAATCTTCAAGAGGCGGATGAAGGCGTTCGTATCGGTCAAGCCTCCGTCCAGGCATCCCTCGTCAGCCTGCGCGATGCCAGAGCGCGGTACAACGCTGGCGTCAACACCAAGCTTGAAGTTCTGGAGGCAGAAACCCAGCTGGCTCGGGATCGCAACCTGCTCACCACCAATCTCGGTCAGCAGGACATCGCACGTCGGACAGTCGCCCAGGTTCTTGATCTTCCTCAAGACGTCACACCCACAGCGGCTACTCCGGCTCGCCCCCTCGGCCTTTGGCAACCCTCCCTCCAGGAGAGCATCATTGCGGCCTACAACTACCGGGAAGAACTGGATCAGTTGATTCTCGATATCTCGATCCGGAACAGTCAGGCCAATGCCTCCTTGGCAGCTGTTCAGCCGGTTTTGAGTTTCGTGAATTCCACAACCACCTTCCGTACGCAAGGGCAAAACGGGAAGCAATCTCTCGGCGATATCGATATGGACGATTACCGCTGGGGCGTGCAGAACTCCACGGCGCTGACAGCTACCTGGCGCTTGTTTGATGGCGGGCGGGCTCGAGCTGACTATCGACGCTCAAAGCAAGCTGCTGAGGAGAGCCGATTTAATTTCGCCAGCACCCGCGATCAGATCCGCCTCGATGTGGAGCAAAGCTTCATATCCCTGCGAACGGCGATTCAAAACATCGAAACCACGGCCAGTGAGGTTCTGTCGTCCCGTGAATCCCTGCGCCTGTCTCAGTTGCGTGTGCAGGCTGGTGTGAGCACCCAGCGGGAAGTGGTGGATAACCAGCGCGATCTCACCAACGCCGAACTTCGTTACGCCGGTGCCATCAGGGATTACAACACCAGCCTTGCTCAGCTGCGTCGTCGAACTGGTCTCGACGCGTTGGTGGCCTGCAATGCCGTGTCGCTACCCGCGACTAAGCCTGAGTCGGATCAACAGCCGATCCCCATCGAACCCACACCGTTGAAATCAGCATGTCCTTCTTTGGCATCGGCTGAGACCGCGGTGGATCAAACTGAGATGGATCAAACTGGACCTGTTCAACCGCTCTGGTGAATTCAGTGCTCAGTGACCAACAACTGAGCGCTGTGCATGAGTTGCTGGATCGTGTTGGTGAACGCCAGCGTCAGGATTTTGGCCACATTGTTTCCGATGTGAAGCCCGACGGCACTCTGATCACAGCCTGTGATCGCTGGAGTGATCAGACCATTGTTGACGGACTCGCTGACATTGCACCCGGCGAGGGTGTGCTCAGCGAAGAAGGCTCAAAGACCGTTCCTGCTTCCAGGGCTTACTGGGTGGTGGATCCGTTGGACGGCACCACCAATTTCGCTGCGGGCATTCCGTTCTGGGCCATTTCCGTTGCCCGGTTTGTTGATGGGCGGCCCAGTGAGGTGTTTCTGGACATGCCGCTGCTGGGTCAACGGCTTGTGGCCTTGCGGGGGAGGGGCGTCACCCGCGATGGCGAGCCTTTAACAGCTGAGACACGCCTGGCGGCGACCAGTGCTTGTGTGTCTCTGTGCAGTCGTTCGATTCGGGTGTTGCAGCGCAATCCAGATCAGCGGTTCCCAGGAAAAATTCGTCTGCTCGGAGTTGCCAGTCTCAATTTGGTGAGCGTCGCCATGGGGCAGACCATCGCTGCNCTGGAGGCGTCTCCAAAAATCTGGGATCTGGCCGCAGCTTGGCTTGTCTTGGATGAATTGGGATGTCCGATCCGATGGCTTGAGGCGGATCCCGCACGTCTGACCCCTGGAGACGACCTCCAACAGGCCAGCTTCCCCATGCTTGCTGCCGGTTCATGGTCNGTTCTGGCTCAGTTTTTGCCTTGGGGAGAGGCCCTTTTGCGGCGNTGAGCCCGNAAGGGTTGAAAAGGGAGNGTTNATGGGTTATGGTTTTGTCTTGCGCGGGAGCCGAGAGGCGNGCTGCGCAAGCCGAAGCGCTGAAGGCGAAAGTCTTGAGGTGTCTAAGGCGACTTACAAACCAAGCGGGAGCGATCCCACGGTGTTGTAGGTTCTTCAAGCGGTCGTGAGAGGCCGCGTTGATCAGTTACCACTCTTCTGAAAGGAA
>NZHI01000044.1 GCA_002691345.1 Synechococcus sp. MED650
CTCCTATCGCCAAAAAACTAGACAACAAAAGTTTAGGATGGATTAAAGTCTATTCAAGTGAAACTATCAACAAAACAACTAATGCTTTTCAAGCTTTAACTAAAGTACTGGCATTGCCAAAAATCTAAGCCAAGTAAATAGCCGCAACGAAGCTAAATGAGATCAATTTTTAGATTTTTTACGAGCGGCAACAGAATCTTCAAACTTTTTCTTTTCAGCGGCTGGCACAGCATTGGGGCAAAGCTTCAGAGCCCCACCAACAACCATAAAGGAGGCATTCCCGATGAATTGCTTCTGTGGCAATGGCTTCGTAGCACCCGGCACCAGGCCACCGTGCTTTGAATAGATCGGATAACCCTGGGTCGCAACAGCAATACGAAGCGACTTAGGAAACTCGATTTTCAGATCCCGAGCCTCACAAAATGTGGCTATNGAGATGTTGACGTAAGTCANTACCTCAAGNTCAGTTGCAGCTTTCGGGCTCTTGTTGGCNGACTGAGCAACAGCATGGTCCGAAATAAAAAACGGAGCCAAGAACATCGTTGCTGTTAAAAATTTTTTCAACAACACTGAGACACTTCGGATTTCATAAATTTAGCCCTTTCACATTACTGCCACAGCCTGATAGCTCGCTTTTTGAACTGGGACAAGCAAGCCAAGCACTGCAATCTCTGAACANCTGAAACGGGTCACTCGATCAAGGCCCAAGNCCTTAAGGCTCTTCGATTGCGGGNAAAGCATCCGACAATCGGATTTCATGGTGATGCTCCACGATGGCCAGCACGCCATTTTCCCAGCTGTAGATCGCCCGATAGCGATACTGATCCTGATCCACGAGGCGGATGTGCTCCAAAATGTCCCACTGTTGATAGTGGGATTCGAGGATCGTCTCGTGTTCATCCACCTGCCGCAGGCTCGTGCGCACAGGATCTCCATTGAGATAGCCACGGCTGCGCTGCAATTGATGCCCCCACAGCGTGGCCTCCATCACCCCCTCACGCTCGTACCAGGGCTTCCGCTCAAAGAAGTCATCGGAAATCGGCCCATCCGGCCACCAACTGAATCGATAGCGGCTCTCACCGGCCTCGGGCTGAGCAAAGGCCTCCATCTTCAGATTCATGTCCAGATGAAGCACCTGATCATTGCTGAAGGTGTACTGGCGGCGTGAGCGCCACAACCCGAGATTGCGGTTGAACCAGCGACGCAAGCTGCTGTCCACCTGAATGGTCGGGTTCGAACCGACACCCGTCGGAGCCGTCAACGGAACGCGGTTTTTCGCGGAAAAAAGCGACATGGACCGCGCCCTGGACGCAACGGAGTGTTCAGGATCTTCTTAGCCCGGATGGCGTCTCAGTCAAAAACCCATAAGGTAAGCATCGGTTTTGCTGTCTTGATTCCGGGTGGTGCAAGACGGTTCCAAGACTCGCCAAGAGTTGAAGCTGCTGCTCGTAGCAGCACGCCATCACCTCTCAGGCCATGACCTGCGCTCCCTTGTGCAATTTCTGGAACGCGAGGACTTGGGCTTCGAGGTGACCCTCCAGGTCGCTGATCCCTCTCAACAGCCTGAGCTGCTGGAACTGCATCGCCTGGTGATCACCCCGGCTCTCATCAAACTGTCCCCGACCCCCAAACAGGTTTTCGCTGGAAGCAACATCCTCCAGCAATTGAAGGGATGGGTTCCCCGCTGGAAGCAAGACGGTGTGGTGAGCGGCCTGGGACTCAGCCTGAGGCCGACAGAGCTGGATGGCAGCCGCACTCAGAAAGAGCTCCAGCTCGAAGATCAGCTGTTGGTGCTGCGCCAGGAAAATGAAACCCTGATCGATCGAGTCCACGCCCAGGAACGCTTGCTGCGGATGGTCGCCCACGAACTGAGAACACCACTCACAGCAGCGGCTCTAGCCCTGCAGAGCCAGCGTCTGGGTCAGATCGACATGAACCGCTTTCAGGACGTGATCACCCGCCGACTCGAAGAGATGGAAGCGTTGTCGCGCGATCTCCTGGAAGTCGGCACCACCCGTTGGGAGACCTTGTTCAACCCCCAGCGCCTCGACCTAGCGAGCGTTTCCGCCGAAGTGATCCTGGAACTGGAAAAGCTCTGGCTTGGACGCAACGTCGACATCCGTACCGACATCCCCAGCGATCTTCCCAAGGTGTTTGCCGACCAACGCCGCATGCGCCAGGTGTTGCTCAACCTGCTGGAAAACGCCCTGAAGTACACGGGTGATGGCGGGCATATCTCCCTCACCATGTTCCACCGCACAAGCCAACGCGTTGAGGTGAGTGTCTGCGACAGCGGGCCAGGGATCCCAGAAGCAGAACAAGAACGTATTTTTCTCGACCGGGTTCGTCTTCCCCAGACCTCAGATCAGACGACGGGCTACGGCGTCGGACTTGCCGTTTGTCGGCGCATTGTTGAAGTCCATGGGGGAAAGATCTGGGTGATCTCAGACCCTGGTGAGGGAGCCTGCTTCACCTTCACAGTGCCGATCTGGCAGGGACAAGGCGTGGAATGGGGCCAAGCCATCTTGACGGAGGGTCCGTCCAAGCCGTAGTTTTCACGAGTGATCAGGAGCACAGACAGCTCATCGATCACGGCCTCGCCCCCATCGTCTAGAGGCCTAGGACACCTCCCTTTCACGGAGGCGACAGGGGTTCGAATCCCCTTGGGGGTATCCGATTGATTTCNATTAATTGCGGCAATTTCTGCAGTTCTTCAGAACGAATATTGACCGAGGTTGAGTTTCAGCTCAACCTTTTTTTTGCTTCAGTAACAACGGCATGAAGGTTGCTGGAAAGATCGCTGCGAAGGCGTTCTTCGATCAGACCGATCGGCATACCCAGACAACCCTGAACGGTCAATTCATAAAGAAGCGAGCTGCCGTCAGGACGCTCGCGAAGCTGCCAAGACCCTTCAAAGCGTCGAAAGTCTCCCTTGACCATCGCGAAACGAAGGAGTCCGTCCTGGCAGTACTCCATGAGCTCCAGCTGCACCTGAGCTGAGAATCGGAGACCCAGCAACTGCTGGCTGCCCACCTGCTGCAACCGAACGGTGTGTCCCACCCGTTGGATCAGCTCGCTCGAGCTGAGATTGGGAATGAAATTCGAAAGATTCTCGTAATCGGTCAGTACGTCCCAAAGCAGGGACATGGGAAGAGGCGTCTTGATTTCCGCTGCCAGACGGCGCACTCCCTGTGGAAGACGCTCCATGGTTTGTTCAATCGCTGTCTCATCAGCCGATGGAGACGAGGATTGGACTTTAAAAATCGCCCGGGGGGAAACCAAGAAGCCTGCTGGGATGAGAAAGCCAACCGACTGATCCTAATGATGTTGTCCAGACCACATCGATTTCTGTTCCAAAGAGCAACCGTTTTGTCTCAAACCTGAGGCCACGCCTATAGTCGCGCCACGATTCGGGTGACTTCAATGCGGGTGTCCAATGCAGCGACAGGTCAGATGAGCTCCGACCTGTTCACTGTGGTGGCGAGTGGCTGTCAGGTCGGGGCAGGGTCTTCCGTCGTTCAGAGCTACACCGTTGCGATGAACCAGTTTTCAGCACTTTTCAAACGCCTAGGAGCGACTGGCGCCAAGATTGTTTCTGTGACGCCTGCCTCTCAGGAGACTCCCAAATCTCCATTGGCCGTCAACTCCAGCGCACCTGCAAAGAAAGCCGTGACATCAAGCGCCCCCAAGAACAAGCCGAACTCCACTGTTCCGGTTAACACCTACAAGCCCAAGGCCCCCTTCCTTGGAACGGTTACCGAGAACTATTCCCTCCTGAAGGAAGGGGCCATCGGCACGGTTCAGCACATCACCTTCGATCTCTCCGGTGGTGAGCCCCAGCTGGAGTACGTGGAAGGTCAAAGCATCGGCATCATCCCTGAGGGTGAGGATGCCAATGGCAAGCCCCACAAGCTGCGTCTTTATTCCATCGCCAGTACTCGCCACGGCGACAGCTATCAAGACAGCACAGTTTCTCTGTGCGTTCGTCAGCTTGAGTACAAAAACGAAGCAGGCGAGCAGATCTACGGCGTTTGCTCCTCCTACCTTTGTGGAATTGAGCCTGGGTCAAAAGTCAAGATCACAGGCCCGGTAGGCAAGGAGATGCTTCTGCCTGAGGACGAGGAGGCCAACATCATCATGCTGGCAACCGGCACAGGTATTGCGCCGATGCGCACCTACATCCGTCGCATGTTCGAGCCACGGGAACGGGAAGCCAATGGCTGGACCTTCCGCGGCAAAGCCTGGCTGTTCATGGGTGCACCGAAAACTGCCAACCTGCTCTACGACGAAGACTTCCTCCACTACGAAAAGGAATTCCCGGACAACTTCCGATACACCAAGGCGATCAGCCGCGAACAGCAGAACGCCAAAGGTGGACGCATGTACATCCAGGATCGCGTTCTGGAACATGCCGATGAAATCTTCGCTCTGATCGAAGACCCCAAAACCCACGTTTACATGTGCGGCCTGCGGGGGATGGAGCCCGGCATCGATGAAGCCATGACTGCGGCAGCTGCTGCCAAGGGCATGGACTGGTCTGAGTTGCGTCCTCAGCTGAAGAAGGCCCACCGCTGGCACGTTGAAACCTATTGATCGGGTTCTGATCTGGCATTCCCTGGCAAGCCAAAGCCCATCCCTTAGGGATGGGCTTTTTTTTCGGTTGACAACAAAACGCACCTGAAGCCGGGCCAATGCGTTCTGACGCACTGTCTGTTTTCGTTTCCGTGCCTAAACCATCGGCAGAACCCTTGGATTGCCATGGTCGCCACGATGACGAATCCGCTACGCGTTGGCCTTCGTCAGGAACGCGTGATCGCACCGCAGTGCTTGGTGATCTTCGGAGCGAGCGGCGACCTCACCCACCGCAAGCTGGTACCAGCACTGTTCGAGCTGTTTAAGCAGCGTCGCCTGCCCAGTGAATTCGCCTTGCTGGGCTGCGCCCGTCGCCCTTGGAGCGATGAGGAGTTCCGCGGAAAAATGGCGGAGGCTTTGGCTGACAAGATCGCAGAAGAGCCGAAGGCCTGGGAGCAGTTTGTCGACAAGCTTTTCTACGAGCCGGTGGACCTGCAACAACCCGAGGATGTGGTGCGACTCGGCGGCCGCCTCGATCAGATCGATCAACAGTGCGCCACCCGGGGCAACCGCACCTTTTATCTCTCTGTTTCTCCGAAGTTCTACGGCAGCGGCTGCCGAGCACTCGCCGATGCCGGGCTGCTGAAGGACGCCAAGCGAAGCCGGGTGGTGATCGAAAAGCCATTCGGCCGGGACTACGGCAGTGCCCAGGCGCTGAACCAGGTTGTGCAGAACTGCGGGCAAGAAAATCAGATCTTCCGAATCGACCACTACCTGGGCAAAGAGACCGTTCAGAACATCATGGTTCTGCGGTTTGCCAACACCATTTTCGAGCCGATCTGGAATCGCAACTACATCTCCAGCATTCAGATCACTGCCGCTGAAACTGTGGGCGTCGAAGAACGAGCGGGGTACTACGAAAGTTCTGGGGCCCTTCGGGACATGGTGCAGAACCATCTCACCCAAATGCTGGCGATTACCGCGATGGAGCCACCGGGGCGGTTCGATCCGGAAGCCATCCGAAATGAAAAGGCCAAGGTTCTCCAAGCAGCCCGACTGGCCGACGAACAAGAGCCTTGGAACTGCTGCATCCGCGGGCAATACGGCCCCGGTGGCAGCCACGACGTACCCCTGGCGGGTTATCGCCATGAGCCCGGCGTGGATCCCAACAGCACCACCGAGACCTACGTGGCCATGAAGCTGTTCATCGACAACTGGCGCTGGCAGGGGGTGCCCTTCTACGTGCGGACAGGCAAACGACTGGCCAAACGCCTCAGTGAGGTTGTGCTCACCTTCCGAGAAGCCCCCGTTCATCTGTTCGATGCGGCTACGGGTGGTCCCACGGCCAATCAACTGATCCTCCGCATTCAGCCGGATGAAGGGGCTGAGTTCCGTTTCGAGGTGAAATCACCTGGTTCCGGCATGCGCAGCCGGCCCATCGATATGGAGTTCTCCTACGACGAATCCTTCGGTGAGCCTTCAGACGAGGGCTATGTGCGGCTTCTGGCCGACGCCATGCTGGGAGACCCCACCCTGTTCACACGCAGTGACGAAGTGGAGGCAGCCTGGAGGCTCTACACACCTCTTCTCGAACTGATCGAAGACAGTCCCTGGCAACTGCCAATCCATCCCTACGAATCACGCACCTGGGGGCCAGCAGCTGCTGATGCCCTGCTCGCCCGCGACGGATTGCTCTGGCGTCGCCCCTGACAACGCTCTCCTCAACACGCAAACCCCAGCACGTTCGTCACCATGTCCCCCCAGCTCACCCTGCAAACCCCTCTCGAACTGGCCCCTTCCGAAGTGCCCACCTATCTGGAGCAACTTTGGTCACCACAGCAGCAAGGCAACACCGGCACTGGAGCCAATACGTTCTGTCTGCTGATCTGGCAGCCTGCCTGGGCAGAGCAACAGCTGGTGCGGAGCGGTCGTCTGCAGGGGCCGGTCACCGGACAGCAAACGAAGGCCTTGATCGCCGCTGGTCGGCAGGCCGTGAGCGATGCAGACCTGCCGCTCAGCACCCCTCCGTTGAACGGCACGGTGATCGAGGCGATCGCCAACTTTGAGGGCAACACCGAGACCGAAGACCTCCGAGGCCAGTACATCGATCCAGCGCTGAGCGCCTTGATGCCACGTCGGTTGATCACATTGGCCCCCACAATCGATGCGGATCACCCTCTGGAAACCCTGGTTGCCGCCTACTGCCCTCTGCCAGAAGAGGGAGGAGGCACCACAGCCTGCGGAGATGTGGTGGTGCTCCGCGGCGGGTTCAACGCTTTGCAGGACGGAATGACCATTCTTGAGCCGTTGCTGCCGGATTCGATGCCCGCTTGGGTGTGGTGGAACGGCTTCCTGGATGAAGCACCGCAGCTGATGGAACGGCTCACCTGTGCTCCCCGTCGATTGATCATCGACACCGCCGTTGGAGATCCGCGGCAGTGCCTGGATCTGCTGCGCAACCGCGTGGAAGCTGGGCAGGCCGTGAACGATCTCAACTGGCTGCGGCTTCGCAGCTGGCGCGAAACCCTGGCCATGGTCTTCGACCCGCCGGAGCGGCGGGATGCCCTCAGCCACATCACCCGAATCGATATTGATGTGGAAGGGCACCATCCCGCTCAGGGGCTGCTGCTGGCGGCCTGGATCGCCGATCGATTGGGCTGGGATCTTCAGGAAACAGAAGCCATTGAGGGGGGAAGCAGCGCCCAGTTCCGACGCCCCGACGGAGCTCAGGTGAGCTTTCAATTGATGGCGGTCCCCATGGGACAGCCCAACGTTCATGCCGGGCAGATGGTTGGACTTCGACTGATTGCAGAACCCGACAACGGACAGGGCGTGTGCGTGATCCTCTGCGCCGATTCAGGCGGATGCATGCGATTGGAAGGCGGCGGGATGGCCAGCCTGGAGCTGCATGAAGAGGTTGTACCGGTTCAGCACGCCACACCGGAGATGGATGTGGCCCGTCAGCTAAGCGGCGGGCACGACAGCACCAATCCACTTCTGGCTGCTGCGGCACCGCTGGCTGCCAGGCTGCTTCCCTGAGTCCCTTCCGATGCCATGGCCGCTGTTATTGCCGCACCGGCCAGCGGCAGCGGAAAGACCCTGCTGAGCCTGGCGCTGCTGAGTTGGGCAAGGAGCTGCAACCGAACCATTCAGGCCTTCAAAGTTGGACCTGACTATCTCGATCCCCAGCTGCTGAGCATGGCGTCGGGCAGGCCCTGCCGGAATCTCGATCTCAACCTCTGCGGGGATGCATGGGTGAAAGGGGCCTTTCACAGCTATGGAGGGCCCTGCGAGCTCAGCCTGGTCGAAGGGGTCATGGGACTGTTCGACGGCATCGGCAGCAGCTCGCGTGGCAGCACAGCGGCGGTGGCTCATTGGCTGGGGCTGCCGGTGATCCTCGTGGTGGATGCAGGCGGCCAGGCCGCATCCCTCGGGGCTCTTGTGCGCGGCTTCCGTGATCACGACCCGCAGCTGAATCTGGCTGGTGTTGTTCTGAACCGTGTGAGCAGCCAACGCCATCAAGACCTCCTGGCTGACGTGCTCGACAGCATGGGCATGCCCCTCTTGGGGTGCTTGCCACGGAGCGATCTGCTCTCTCTGCCCAGCCGCCATCTCGGCCTGGCTCCGGCCCACGAGCTCGCCAACGCAAAACAGCAGTGCGCGGCCTGGGCATCGCTAGCCGAAAAGCATCTCGACTTGGAGAATCTGGCACCTCTCCTGAAAGCGCCTGAGCCAGGCCCGAACCCGCTTGGGGATCGGATTGCCAACCACTCTGGAGAACTGCCGGTTGCCGTTGCCAGCGATGCAGCCTTTCACTTCAGATACGCCGAAACGGCGGAACTCCTCGAGCGAAACGGGATGCCGATCGTGGGCTGGAGCCCGTTGAGCGATGAGCCGATCCCCCAGCAGGCGAGGGGGCTCATCCTTCCTGGAGGATTCCCCGAGCAACACGCTGCTCAGCTGAGTTCTTGCAACCGCAGCCTGAGATCGCTCCGGCAGTTTGTAGCCCAACGGCCCGTGTACGCCGAATGTGGCGGCATGCTGCTGCTGGGCCAGCAGCTCACAGATCTGCAGGGCCATCGCCATGCCATGGCGGGCGTCTTGCCGTTCACGGCACAGCGCGGCGCCTTGCAGGTGGGCTACCGCCAACTGCAGGCACGCCGAGAAAGCCCCGTGCTCGCGCGCCATCAGCAGCTCGTGGGGCACGAGTTTCACCGCTGGGAATTGACAGCCAAACGACCGCCATCAGACGGGTCAGTGCTGTGGGACATTGAAGGGTGGAACGTGCAACGACGCGCAGAAGGATGGGGAGATCAGACGCTTCACGCGAGCTGGGTTCACCTTCACTGGGCCAGCTCTTCGACGATCTGCTGCCGATGGCGCGCCGCACTCGAAGCCGCAGCGACACCATTGCCAACCGATTCGTAACACGCCATCAACCGGCCCGGATGCAGCCATTTGTGGAGCGATGGCGATGGGTGATTCACGGACGTGTGCAAGGGGTTGGATTCCGATCCAGCTGCTGCCGCCGCGCCTTGGATCTCGAGATCAGGGGGTGGGTGCGAAATCTCAGTGACGGAAGCGTGGAGGTTCAAGCGGAGGGACATCCGTTGGCCTTGGCGGAACTGCGCTCCTGGTGTGAACAAGGGCCGCCGGGTGCTCGGGTAAAGCGCGTTCAGCCCAGCCAGCTTCCTGTGACAGGAAATGACTGGTTTGAGGTGCGCTACTGAAACCAGCACAGAAAAAAATTGCGAAGCCAGTTGCCCTGAACCTTCACCCTGGCTACGGCAGAAACAGAGCCTTTGCAGCAACAGCGTGATCCGCTTCAGCCTCATTCTCTTGATCACGGCGCTGCCTTTGATCGGGATGGAGGCGATGAGCACACGGAAACATCAAACACCCAAACGCGTGTTTGATGTTTCCAAGGAGGCCTTGCAGGCCTGCCAGCATTGGAGACACCAGGAGGGCCAGTTTTCAGCACTCATTCCGGCCGCGTTACCGGTCTCAACCCAAGCCAGAACGGTGCAAACCGACATGCGCAGCTGCGAAGCCGACCTTGACCAAGCCCTAATCCTTGGCAGGCGCTACAGCGTTGTGGCGAATGCTCACTACAACAAAACCCTGCACACACTTCATCGCCCAATCCATCGCACCTTTCCTTATCTCGAGGAAGAACGCCAAACTGACGATTGACTGCTTATCAAGCATTGAGCAATCTTCTGGATCCGCAGCAGAAAGCCTTCTGGCGGGCCTTGCTGGGTGTTGTGAGCCTTGGCATCAGCATCGGCCTTGCGGCGCTGATCCTGAAGCTGTGATCCAGGCTGCTGACTCGTTGACCATCACTGCCCATCCTGAGAAGGTCACACCGCTGATCAGCTGATGTCACGCCAGCTCTGGTTGCTTCGCCACGGCGCAACAGAATGGGCTCTGAATGGGCGGCACACCGGCAGCACAGACTTGCCGTTGCTGCCCGAGGGTGAAGAGGAAGCACGCGCCCTCGCCCCGATCCTCAGCCGGCAGCAATTCGCAGCCGTTTTCAGCTCTCCCCTTCAACGGGCGAGACGAACCTGTGAACTGGCCGGACTCGGCGACCGGATGCAGATCTGCGAGGACATCATCGAGTGGAACTACGGCGACTACGAAGGGATCACAACCGCCGCGATCCGCGAAACCGTGCCGAAATGGACGGTCTGGAGCCATGGCTGCCCCGAAGGAGAAGACGCCCAACAGGTTGAGGCCCGCTGCGCAAGAGCGATCAGCACAGCATTGGCCGTTCCAGGAGAAGGGGATGTTGCCTTATTCGCCCATGGCCACATCCTGCGGGCACTGGCTGGAACCTGGCTGGGATTGGGAGCTGCCGCCGGACAGCTGCTTCAGCTCGGAACAGCATCCGTGAGCGTCCTGGGATGGGAACGAGAGACCAGAGCCATTCAACGCTGGAATGCACCCACCAATCCATAAGCCTGAATGGCAGAGCCCCGAATCTGGACCGAACTGCTCACCTACGGCCTCGGTGTCGCCCTTTCGCCGATTCACATCGTCCTGCTGTTGCTGTTGCTGCTGGGTTCCTCTCCTCTTCGCCGAGGCGGGCTGTTTCTGGCGGGATGGCTGGTGACCAGCAGCCTTGTGGTGATCGGATTGCTCACGCTTGGGCATGGGTTGCTGCTGGACATGAGCCAGGGCTCTGATCATCGAACCGGTCTCGACCTGATCGGTGGTGGCGCCTTGATTGCTTTAGGGGGGCGTGAACTGATCCGATCCGTGATCGATCGCGGGACACCACCAACCTGGGCGGGCACGGTGGACCGTTTTGCAGCAATGCCACTTCCCCTACTCCTCGTGGTGAGCAGCATCACTGAAGTGATCAGCCCGGATGACCTGCTGCTGTTTGCCAAAAGTGCGTCAGTGCTCCTGGCAGCAGAACTGACTCTGGATCGAGAAATTCTGTGCAGCATCGGCTTCGGCATGGCCAGCAGTCTGTTGCTGCTGGTGCCTTTTCTTGCGGTTCTGGTGGGCCAAAACAACGTGCTGCCAATCCTTCAAAGAGGAAAAACCACGTTGCTGAATCGCGGTGAACTGGTCGTGGGGAGCCTCAGCCTTGGGCTAGGGGGGTATTTGGGTTGGCAAGGCGTGAGCGGTTTAGCGATGGGGTGAGCCGATCAACTGGCCTGGCTGAACGGTTCAAATTCCCGACTCCAGGCAGAGCGAACTGCCGAGGGGGTTTCGCCACCGATAAGCCAGACCCCTGTTCTGGCTCGCGACACGGCCACGTAGCAGAGCTGCTGACGAATCGAGGGATCGGCTCGGAACACATCCGGAGCCACGAACACATCCCCGAAGCTGCTGCCTTGGCTGCGGTGCACCGTGAGCACAGCCGCGGGACCCAGTGCAGCGAACGCATCTCGAATCAAAAAATATTGGCGCCAGATGGCCCGGCCGTTTTTCTTGCCGGCATCCCGCGCCCGCTGACGCAAGCGTTGCATCACGCCATCCAGGAGCCCCCGACCCTCGCTGCCGATCGGGGGTTGCAGCCGCAGAGTGAGGTCGAGATCACCAGCACTCACTGTTGCTGAAAGGGTCTCGATCACCGGCACCGGCCCATCAGCGGAAGACAGGCCGAAATCAGCCAGATCACAGGCTTCTGGTTTCACATCCCGCACGGTGACTTCGCGGTTGGAGCCCAGAACCATGTCGGGCTCTTCGCCGGCCTCCTCGCCATCGCGGGATGCCGGCGCCATCACCGCAGTTCTTGAAATCAGCACCTCGCCGGGAAGCACCGGCATCTGATCCGCCATCTCACCATGGATGGCCCGGCGGGCATGGGGCACCAAACGATCCAGGGTGCGGTTGGTGTAGCAAAGAATTCTGGCTGCATCGGGATTGTCTTGAACGGAGGCCTCGCGCAGGGCCCGTCGGGCCTGATCCAGCCAATCCTTCTGTATCAGGCTGCGCACTTGCCCCTGAGGGGAACTGATCGCGGGCAGCAGGGGCGGCATCTGACAGGGAAGACGCCCTTCGCGCAACCCACCGGCCAGCTGCAGCACTGGGCCTTGATGCCGCACCACCTCCTGAAGGGTGGCCGCACAAGACCGTTGCATGGCGAACACAGGGCTGGTCTGCTCCCCAACCGGCGGCAACTGAGCAGGATCCCCAACAAAGACNAGCCGCGTCTTNAACGGATGGGCGCACTGAAGAGCAATTCCCAGCAACGTGCTGTCCACCATGGATGCCTCGTCAATCAGCACAAGGCCAAGGTTTTCAAGGGCCATCGCCGTCTGCTCGGTGGGTTCGCAGAGTTCGGCATCGGCGGAGCGCTTGAGCTTCAGTCGCAACAGCCGGTGAATGGTGGAGGGGTACCAGGTTGGTTGCAGTCCTTCGAGGTCGAGCGCCTGGCGGAGCACACCCACAGCCTTGTGGGTTGGGGCGACGACGGTCCAGCAAANCCCCCTGTCTTCAACCTGGCGCAGCAANCGCATCGAGAGGAAGGTCTTNCCGCTCCCGGCAAAACCACTGAGAACGAANGGGGTTCCATCCGACGGTTGCTCCATCCAGACGGCAAACGCATCGGCTGCAGCCTGCTGATCGTGAGTGAGATCCGCTGATGCGGTCACCCCAGCCCCACTCCCAGGGTGGATGCCAGATGCAGTGGTGAGCCGACAAAGATCAGGCCCGGCAGCGCAACAGCTGGCCCGATCAAACTTCCAACAAGAACCTCCAGGCGACTGTGGCCCANACTCTCCTTNAGAGGTTTCGCCGGNGGTTGCGGCCAGAGATCTTCAGGCAGNCCATTCACGCGAGCTGCCGTGAAGCCTGCTGCCCTGCGGATGCCGCTGGCGTCGTACATCACCACGAAAGCCACCATCGCCGCCAACGCGAACAGCGGGTGATCAAACCCGAGAGTCCATCCGACACAGGCAGCGGTACCTGTGACCAGGGCTGAGTGGCTGGAAGGCATACCGCCGGTTTCAATCAACACAGCCGGNCGCCAGCGTCGGTGAACGATCAGCTCAAGCACCAACTTGGAAAGCTGAGCCAAACCGCAGGCGATGAGTCCCCAAGCGAGAGAACCGTTATCGAGGAACTCCCGAAACGCTTGGTGGGTCGAGGTGGCCTCAATCATCGGTCGCGGCTCGTGATGAAATCCGCCAAGGCGAGCAAAGGACGTGCTTTNTCCGCCCAGGGCTTGAGGGCGTCTTTCGCTTCGCCAACCAGTGCATCAGCGCGTTTGCGGGACTCGTCAAGGCCGAGCAACTTGGGATAGGTGGTCTTGTCAGCAATCAAATCCTTTCCAGCGGTTTTGCCCAACACCTCGCTGCTGGCTGTGATGTCCAGAATGTCGTCGATGATNTGGAACGCCAGGCCGATCCCCCGCGCATAGGTGCGAAGCGCAGTGATCAGGTCATCATCGGCACCTCCGATCATGGCCCCAGTGATCACACAAGCGCTCAACAGNGCGCCGGTTTTGTGGAGGTGGATGTACTCCAGGGTTTCCAGATCCACCTCCTTGCCTTCACTTTCGAGATCCACCACTTGACCGCCCACAAGCCCAGGAGCACCTGCCACCAGCGAGAGTTCGCCCACCACCTTCAGTAACCGCTCGGCTGGAACACCAGGGCTCCGCAGGGCCACCATCTCAAACGCACGGGTGAGCAGAGCATCACCGGCCAAGATCGCCACCGCTTCGCCGTAGACCTTGTGGTTGGTGGGGCGGCCGCGCCGGAGATCGTCATCATCCATGGCGGGGAGATCGTCATGAATCAATGACATGGTGTGGATCATCTCCAGCGCCACTGCCGTTGGCATGGCCTGAGCAGCGTCCCCACCTGCCAGTTCACAGGCCGCCAGACAGAGGATGGGCCGCAGACGTTTGCCCCCCGCGAGCAGCGAGTAGCGCATGGCATCGCGCAGGGATTCAGGCCGTTCAGGCGCCAGGGATCCATCCAGAGCAGCCTCCACCCGATCCTTTGCCTGACCGAGGTAGGCCTTGAAATCAAAGCGATCCGCTTGGGCAGAGGATTGGTCGGAAGAGGTCGCCACGGCGGTCATGGGGAGCCCGGAACTGGCCGGATTCTCTCAGGCCGAGCCGGGCTCACAGAGAGGGACCCAATCCATGGGATGTGGCATCCGCATTTCCTTGCCCTGCCCCGGGGCTGTGGTGATGGCCAGGTCGTACGACACCGAATAACGGGCCCTNGAGCCCTCATAAGGCATCACCCGGTGCCTCAGATCAGAGGGAAACAGCAGAAGACGGTTGGTTTTCGGGGCAAAGACACCACCAGAGACAGCCGCCTCGCTGTAGGGAATCGCCATCACATGGCTGAAGAAATCATCGGGAGCCTGAAATTCCAGTTCTCCAGTGGCGTTGCCGGGTTCGGTTTGTACATAAAACACCGCACTGAGCTGGGCGTTGCGATGGGAATGCAACTCAATGGTTCCACCGTTGCTGGCGCACACCACTGGCCATGCCTTTTGAATGTGCACCATGAGCTGGTGCTCAGGCCCCAGCAAGCTGCTGAGCAATTGCGAAACATGACTCGCAAGCTGCATGTTTAACCATTGGAACGCCTCCATCCGGTGCAACTGATCGAGGCCTGCGTGGCCAAGAAGGTCGCCAGTGAGGTTGTTGCGATCGCAGAATTCAGCGTGCTGAAACACATCCCGGTCGAACTGCGCCAGCTGCTGCAGCATCGACTTGGCGGTTTGGGGATCCGGCTCAAGATCGACTTGCAGTACCGGGGTTGGGAACAACCAGTGCAGCGGCATCGAACCGATCAGGGAACAAGATCATCCAGATCATGCTCAAGCCCGTGGGTCCTGCACCAAGCCACGACTGTGTTGACCAGGAGCATCGTGACCGTCATCGGACCCACGCCTCCAGGGACGGGAGATAAGGCCCCGGCAATGGGCTCCACCTCCGCGGCTCGAACATCGCCGCAGAGTCCACCCTCCGGCTTGCGATGGATGCCCACATCCACAACGGCAGCTCCAGGACGCACATGCTCAGCGCCCACGAAACCCGGCCGGCCTGCAGCCACAACCAGAATCTCCGCTTCTCGGGTGTGAGCAGCCAGATCCGCCGTTCGTGAATGAGCAATGGTGACCGTGGCGTTGGCCGCCTGAAGCATCAAAGCCATCGGCTGGCCCACAAGAATGCTCCGACCAATCACCACCGCACGTTTCCCTGCAGGGTCGATTCCGTTTTGACGCAACATCGCCATCACCCCAGCGGGGGTGCAACTGCGCGGGCCGGGTTCACCCTTCACCAACTTGCCGAGATTGAGGGTGTGCAGACCATCAGCGTCTTTCTCCGGATCAATGGCCCTGAGCAAAGGGCCCTCATCCAGGCCCGCAGGCAAAGGCAACTGCAGAAGGATGCCATCCACCGCGGGATCAGCATTCAATCGCTGAATGGTGGTGAGAACCTCATCCGCCGGTGTGGTCCCCTCGAGATGCGCCACCTGGCTGGCAATTCCAACCCGCTGACAGGCTTTGTCTTTGTTGGCGACATACACCGCACTGGCCGGGTCATCGCCGACCCTTAGAACCGCCAGCCCGGGCGGACGCCCTGCATCGGATTGAAAACGGGCAATCAATTCATGGAGACGCTGCTCCACATCCCTCGCCAGCAACTTGCCATCGAGTCGCAGGGCCACGGCACCACAATCCACTGAAACCAGCATGCCGTTGGCCGGAGCTAGCGTGAAGTCATTCACAGGAACTCCTTGGTTCGCTTTCCGCTGGTCAGCAGCCTTTGGAGGCAATGGCTACGGCTTGAGGGCCCAAGCCGGAGGATGTTGCGCTGGACGCGACTTCAAGCTCTCGTCATCCTCTTGCTCTGTTTGGCGGTGGCAACCGCTTCCAGTTTGCCCTGGCTGATCAAACCGGAACTGCAGCCTGGATCGCTTGCTCCGTTTGATGCGATCGCTCCCAAGGATGCCCTCGTTCAAGACAGCACTGCTCTTGAACAACAACGAGCTTCCCTGGTGGCCCGGTCCGTCGTTCAAGTCATCGATCAGGATCAGAACCGGCAACTCAAGACACGCCTCGATCAACAACTCGCTCAACTGCAGGAGGTCACCGACAGCGGTTCAGCAGCCCGAATCGGACCGGTCAACCTGTCACCACCAGAACAGGACTGGCTCAAGCAGCGCAGTGAAGAGGAGCATCAGGCCTGGGATCAACAGGTGAGAAAGGCCGCCGATCGGATGCTCAGCCAAGGCCTTGTGAGCAACCTTGCCGTTGAGCAACTTGCACGCGCGGCGAATCTCCAACTCGGTGAAGAACCCTTCAACAACCCCGCAGCGCAATCATTGGCCGCCAAGGTGCTGACCAGCGCCTTTCGCGGAAGCTCGAACCTTCGCACCGATCCCAACCTCAGCAAACAGCTGATCGAAGAACAGCTCACCAAGCAGGCCATCCCAACCATTCAGGTCAGAAAAGGTGACTTGATCACCCGTAAAGGGGAACCGATCACTCCCAAGGCCTATGACGTTCTCGACTACTTCGGCAGGGTGAGACGAGAACCGCAACCGCTGATCTGGTTCCAGCGTTTCATCGAGGCCGGTGCCACCTGTGCGGTGATGCTGCTGGTGATGCGGAGAGAACGGCCAGGGCTGGAGGTTCGCCAGGCCCTTTTGGCGGTGGGGCTCCTGCTCCTGGTGCAGATCGCCAAACTCTGGTTTCAAGGCACGATCAGCCCTTTGGCGGTGCTGGTGCCACCCACCTTGGTGTTGGCAGAAGGCCTTGGCACAGGCTGTGGTTTGGTTTGGATGAGTGCAGCAGCACTGCTCTGGCCTGTTCCCGTGCAAGGCCTTGGGGATGGTCGTCTTCTCGTCGCGGCTCTCGTGGCTGCAACAGGAGCCCTGATCGCCGGTCGCCAGCGCAGTCGCGGACAGCTGCTTCAACTCACCGTTCTGCTGCCGATCAGTGCTCTGATCGGTCAATGGCTGCTTTTACAGCTTCAGCCGATCACTGGCTTGCGCATCTGGGGCAGCCTCAATCCCAGCCTGGATGAACTGGCAACGGATGCTCTGCTGCTCGGCGTCTTGTTGATGCTCACGCTGCTGGCCATCCCAGTCTTGGAGAGTTCTTTTGGATTGCTCACCCGCGCACGGCTGCTCGAATTGGCTGACCAGGAGCGTCCTCTGCTGCGCCGGCTCTCATGCGAGGCACCTGGAACGTTCGAACACACTCTGATGATCTGCGGTCTGGCCGAAGAGGGCGCACGGGCCATCGGTGCTGATGTCGACCTGATTCGAACCGGTTCCCTTTATCACGATGTCGGCAAGCTGCATGCTCCGGACTGGTTTATCGAAAATCAAAAGGACGGCCCCAATCCCCACGACGCCCTCGATGATCCCCAGGCCAGTGCTGCTGTTCTGCAAGCCCACGTGGATGAAGGTCTGAAGCTGGCGCGACGGCACCGACTTCCCCGTTCGATTGCCGATTTCATCCCGGAGCACCAGGGCACGTTGAAAATGGGGTATTTCCTTCACAAGGCGCGCGAACGAAATCCCAACGTTGCGGAGAAACGTTTCCGATACCGAGGCCCTGCACCCCGTTCCAAGGAAACAGCCATCCTGATGCTGGCGGATGGCTGCGAAGCAGCACTGCGTTCGATGCCCCCGGATACATCCGATGCCCAAGCCGTGGAGACCGTGCGCCGGATCGTTGAGTCCCGCCAACGGGACGGGCAGTTACGGAAAAGCAGTCTGAATCGCAGTGAAGTTGAACTGGTGATCCGGGCCTTCGTTCAGGTGTGGCGGCGGATGCGCCACAGGCGCATCCCTTATCCCATTCCGGCCCGACGCGGACTCCCCGCCTAATTCAACGTGCTTGGGTCAATTTCCGCTGCAACACCACAGCCGCAGGGAGAAGAGTGATCAAGTTGGCAGCCATGACCGGCCCATCGCCAACGCAATATCCATAGACAAACCAAAGAGCGACACCACTCGTGAACAGGGTGTACATCCCCAGCGAAATGGCCCGGGTGTCCCCAGTTCGAAGGGTCTTCAGAGCCTGCGGGAAAAAACTCGCTGTGGTCAGCCCTGCCGCCACATAACCGATCAGATCAACGGAGAGGGCCAAAATTGAACTCCTGAGAAATCACACGCAACCGACGGGCGGTGAACGGGTGTTGAAAACTGAGAGCCTGCGCATGCAGGCAGAGCCGAAGCCCCCCCCCAGACTCGCCATAGATCGGATCTCCGACGATGGGATGACCGAGTTCAGCAAGATGAGCCCGGAGCTGATGGGATCGCCCCGTCAGCGGTCGAAGCCAGAGACGCGTCCGCTGCTCCCGTCGCGAATGAACCCGCCAAAGCGTCACCGCTGATCGCCCTTCCGGATGAGCGCCATAGCGGGGCGGCTGGCGCGTCAGCCGCGCCAAAGGGCTATTGATGCGACCGGAGCCCAGCAACACTCCTTGAACATCCGCCACATACAACTTGTTGACGTGGCGTGCCGAAAACAAGGCACTCAGACGGCGAAGAGCCTCAAGGCCTCGGGCGAGTAACAGCACACCAGAGGTGTCTCGGTCCAGCCGATGCACCAGCTGCAGATGCTGATCAAAACGCTGCAAGCGAGTGATCAACGAGTCGCACTGATGCGCCCCAAGGCCCGGCTGGGAGAGGAGACCCGATGGCTTATCCACCACCAGCATCCATGGGTCTCGCATCAGCACCTTCAACGGCCGAGCTGATGAGCGCAGTGTTTACGAAACAGTGCTTCCACCTGATTGGGCGGGAGAGCTTGAACCAGCCTGGCCTCTGCTTCCACGTGATGCTGGCTGGAGTGATAAAGCTGCAGTTCATGAAACACCTCAGGCCGGTGCAGGCGTGCCTCGTTCATGCCCCGCTTGAGCAGCGCCGTCGGCATCAGCTCTCCTCCCTTGCAGAACTGCATGACATGGGCAGATTCATGGGCCAGAACAACCCAGACGTAGCTCGGGTCATCGGGAAGGTTGTTCCCGCACATGAGCAGGGCCCGCTTGCCTTCATGAAAGGCTCCCAGCAAACCTTCAGGGCAGTCGCGGGCCACCAGCGCTTCCACACCGACACGCTCAAGCAACCGCAGTTGGCGGGCGATGCGATCCCAGGTGGTCGCCTGGGCCCTGCTGATTGACAGCAGGGACAACACCACAACCAACGCGGCCCATCCAAACCCCTTCCGCACGCCAGCCCTCACCAACCTTTGTCTCATTGGTCTCAACAGTGACCAGCAACCCAGCGGAATGAACCGAACTTCTACAGGTTTTCAGCCCCGCAAGATTCGCTCGACAGACTCCACCTTGTCCTGGAAGGTCTGCTGCCGATCGATGCGGGTGTTCAGCTTGAGTGTGGTGTAAATCCTCGGCGCTCCCATCCGGTGCAATTCCTCATGGCAAGCCTGAACGCAAGCCATGACTTCGTCCCAGGGGCCTTCGATCGCTGTGCCATTCGGGCCCAGTTCATGATGCAAACCTGCGGCTGCAATGACACGTTCACAAGCGGCGATGTAGGGGGAAAGGCTCACTCCTACCCCGATCGGCACCACGCAAAGATCAATGCTGAGCCACATCAACCCAGAGCCATCTCAGATCGGATGAGACAACTCGCGGGGTAATCGATCGTTCGCCAGCCTCCACTGTGTGTACAGACCTCCACCGCAATCCCTCGATGCCCCAGAGGACAACGTGCGCCCTGTCCAGTGCACCATTGACTGGCGTCACGGAGAGCCATCTCCAATGATTCATAAGGAGCGTCAAGCACCGGATGAGGCTGACCATCAAGACCAACCAGCCGATAGCGGGAGCGATGCAGAGCCATCGCGATCCAATCCCGGAAGTGTCCTTCAGTTTCCCATAAATGTCGACACCCGTCATCCAACAGACTGACGATCTGGGATGGAGCAAACGTCGTGAGTGCACCCTTGCAGCGGGCCTTCGCCGCACTGATGGAGAAGGCTCCGGGAGCAGCCTTTCAAAAAGCCCGTGCGCTGTATCTGAACAAATATTCACTCCCCCAGGAGAACAACGCCTTCCAGCTGCGGCTGTTCGTCTGCGATGAGCAGATCAGTGAATCGATCACATCGGCTGCGGATGGCCATCCGACCCACCGTGTCGCGACTCTCAGCAGCTCCCCTGGCCAACTGGCCCTGGTTCACTGGCAGCAACCCTGCCCACCGAGCCCCGAACAGTTGACGGCCTATCTCAAGGAGGTCTGGGAGTTGAACGCTGCGGAACAAAACATCACGCCAATGGCCACACCCTGGTTCCGGGACAGCGGCCACCAAAGCCGCTTCAGCCCGCCTTGCGAGCTGATCTGGCAACAACGAAGCTTATTAACACTGCAGGAATAAAAACAAAAGCAATTCTGTATTTGCAGAGAAGCGGATTGCCAGCGTCGCTAGCGAGAGAACAGAGGCTTCTCAGTCAATGTTCACCAAGTACGCCGAGCGCTACGTACTCCATTCCTGCTCTGCAGGCGGTTATCTCGGCGTCAACGCTGTGGATCAACGGATTGAGCGGCAGGATTCACCGGAAAATGCCTGGGTGTTTCACACCCATGAAGGTGCTGTGACCCACGCCCGTTGGATCGGCGAAGTGCATGGAGAAACACCGGATGTGGTGAAACTTGGATGCTGACGCTGAACAAAGTCAGCGTTGGCCAATAAGGTCATCCCAGCTGAGGAAGCCCTGGCACGACTCAGCCTGCAGCGTTGTGAACTCGGATCGGCGAAGCAACTGGCATTCAGCAGACTTGGCCCGAGCGTCAAACTCTTCGATCTTGCCGTTCTTCTGTTCAGTTCTGAGCAACACTTGGTTCCAGACTCTCCAGTCAACTTTTATCCAAGGCCAACGAACCGTCTGTGGTTCAGAACACCGCTGTGGGTGACTAAGGCAACGGGGCTGAGAACTCAACCATGAATGAAATTGCGTAAGCGTCGTGATTCTTTGGCTTGTTCCCGCTGCAGTGCTGCGGAATTGCCAGCTTGCTCGCGTTGCTGCGCTGCGAAGACATCCGCTTCCGTGAGTTGAAAGCCGCGTTCTGCGGCGAGGGCGAGGAATTGCTCAAGATCCATGGGCTCCCCAAAGCGGCGCTCAAGTTCAGGATCCTGAGCGCGCATCAGCAAAAATGCATCGAGATCAGCTAAGGACATCGCTAAGCACGACTGCGGAGTTGAGACCAAGCTAATCAGTTGTGAACATCTGAACCTGCCGGTGTTCGTACCGAGTGCTGAGGATTCCGCGAGCATCGTTGCGCTCAACCTTTCACCGCATCCCCGCTTGCGCTGGGAAGGATGAAGCGCTGCAGAAGAATGAACAGCAACAGCACCGGAAGGATTGAAACCACTGAGCCGGCGGCCACAATCCTCCAGTCCAGAGAAAAACTGCTCGACAGTTGCTGCAATCCCAGGGGCAACGTGTAAAGCAGCGGGTCATCCAAGATCACCAAAGGCCAGAGGAAATCGCTCCATGTGCCGATAAACACGAACATCGCCAGGGTGATCAGGTCGGCCCGAGCAGCAGGAATCATCACGTTCCACCACTCCCCCAAACGACTGCATCCATCGATGCGAGCCGCTTCCTCGAGCTCCTTGGGCACCCCCAAAAAGCTCTGACGCAGCAAATAGAGACCGAACGCCGTCGCCGCTTGAGGGATGATCAGAGCCAACAAGGTGTTGCGAAGGCCAAGCTGCACCATCAGCAGGTAAAGGGGAATCATCACCACCTGAAACGGAATCAGGATCGTTGCCACCACAAGAGCCAGCACAATCCCCCTGCCTGCAAACTGAAGCCGCGCCAGGGGNTAGGCCGCCAGCGAACAGAACAGCAGATTCGCCAGCACCGCAAGGGAGCTCACCACCGTGCTGTTGAGCAGATATGTGGTGAGTGGATTGTCCTGAAACAGCCGCCGATAAGCATCGAAACTGGGTTCAGCGGGAAACAGCGCTGGCGGGCTGCTGAAGATGTCTTCGGCAGGCCCCTTGAGAGATGTGCTCACAAGCCAGAACAGCGGCAGCAGAACCGCCAGTGCCAGCAGGATCAGCAACGCCAGCTGCACTGACCGGAGGAGGTGTCGGCGCATGAAGTCGACTCAGAGCGTGGGTCTGACCTCCAGCTCAACAGGATCTTTTTGTGGATGCAATGACTGTCGTTCCTGGCCTGCCACCAATCGGTTCAAAGCATTGACGAATGCCATCGCCGCGGCCACCACGACATCCGTATCCGCAGCATGGCCGGAATACAGGGCTCCATCCCGACGCAGGCGGATCGTCACATCACCCATGGCATCAATTCCTTCCGTAACGGACTTCACGGAAAATTCGACCAGCTCGTTGGGCACACCAGCAAGATCATTCAGTGCGCGGCAGACCGCATCCACAGGCCCTGTTCCAACAGACGAAACGGTTTGTTCTGTTCCTTCCTCATCCGCCAAGGTGACGGTTGCCGTGGGTTGGAGACTGCTGCCACAGCTCACCTGAACAAGCTTCAACTGGAACCGAGCTTCAGGTTGCTGCACCTGCTCACTCACAATCGCCTCAAGATCACGGTCGGTGATCTCCCGTTTGCGGTCAGCGAGATCTTTGAACCGTGCAAAGGCCTCATCCAGATCATCGCGGGTGAGGTCATACCCAAGCTCTTCAAGCCGGGCTCGAACCGCGCTCCGGCCGCTGAGCTTTCCGAGTGAGATGCGGTTGTCGGTCAGACCGACAGTTTTGGCATCAATGATCTCGTAAGTGAGACGGTTCTTAAGGACACCGTCTTGGTGAATGCCCGACTCATGGGCGAAGGCATTGGCGCCAACGATGGCCTTGTTTGGCTGCACAACCATCCCGGTGAGGTTGGACACCAGGCGTGAGCTCTTGGTGAGTTCCTCGGTGCGAACCGCCGTGAGCGGGGTCGGACTATCGGCCTCGCGGCCGAAGAAGGGGTTGTAGTAGCGACGGCGAACATGCAACGCCATCACCAGCTCTTCCAACGAGGCATTTCCAGCCCGCTCACCAATACCGTTGATCGTGCACTCCAACTGGCGGGCACCGTTCTTAACCGCTTCCAGGAAGTTGGCCACCGCAAGNCCGAGATCGTTGTGGCCGTGCACCGAGATCACCGCCTCATCGATGTTGGGCACGTGGGCGTTGATGCCGGCGATCAGCTCGCCGAATTCGGTTGGTGTTGTGTAACCAACCGTGTCGGGAATGTTGATTGTGGTCGCTCCGGCACCAATTGCAGCCTCGATCACCTCGTAAAGGAATTCCGGATCGCTGCGGCCAGCGTCTTCACAGGAAAATTCAACGTCCTCCACGAGGGAGCGGGCGTAGCCCACCATGTCTGGAACGATGCCGAGCACATCGGCACGGCTTTTGCGCAGCTTGTGCTCGAGGTGAATGTCACTGGTGGCGATAAACGTGTGGATGCGACGGCGCGGCGCTGGGGCCACGGCATCGGCACAGGCCTTGATGTCCCCGCGTGATGCACGAGCGAGGCCGCAGATGATCGGACCTGTCTCCCCACCAACCTGTTGAGCAATGCGCTGAACAGCGGCAAAGTCTCCCTGGCTGGCAAACGGAAAACCGGCCTCGATCACATCAACACCCAGGCGCGCCAGCTGCTGGGCAATCGCAAGCTTTTCCTCCAGGTTGAGACTGGCTCCCGGAGACTGTTCACCATCGCGAAGGGTGGTGTCGAAAATCAGAACGCGGCCTGGATCCTTGGCCATGTCAACGAGACCTCTGCAGTCTTAGTCGAAGTGACTATGAGTTAAACCATCCTAGATCAGCCCTCATGGGAGTTACGGACTAAATTCACTCACCGTTTGGGCTTGGTTGTGGGCAAAGGCGCGCTTGCCCTGGTTCTTCATGCCCATCTGCCCTATGTGCGGTCGGCGAAACCAGGTTCCCTTGAAGAAGACTGGTTTTTCCAAGCCCTCATGGAGTGCTACCTGCCTCTTCTGGAGGTGCTTGAGGAGGGCGCGNACAAGCCCAACCAACAGCCNAAACTCACACTTGGCCTTTCACCAACCCTCCTCTCCCTGTTGAGTGATCGGGAGCTCCAGCAGCGTTTTCCCAGCTGGCTCGATCAGCGCCTCGACCTGCTTCCCAAAGCCCATCACCACCTGCATCTGGCCGCGGAGCACCTGAACCACGCCATCCGCCGTCACCAGACGTCTTGGCATGCCTGCGAGGGTGACCTGATCCAACGCTTTGCTGCGCTTCAACGTCAAGGGGTGCTGGACCTGCTCACCTGCGGCGCCACCCACGGCTATCTCCCCTTGTTGAGGCAGCACCCTGAAGCGGTGCGCGGCCAGTTGCGCACCGCCGTGCGTGAACACCAACGCCTGCTGGGCGAACGGCCCATGGGCATCTGGCTTCCGGAATGTGCCTACTACGAAGGGCTGGACGAATGGATGCGCGATGCGGGACTCCGCTATGCCGTGCTGGATGCCCATGGTCTTCTGCATGGCCGCCCCCGCCCCCGTTACGGGGTCTATGCCCCCATCTGCAGTCGCAATGGCGTGGCCTTCTTCGGACGTGACAGCGAAGCAACATTGCCGGTGTGGTCTGCCAAGGANGGCTATCCNGGAGATCCGCATTACCGNGAATTCCATCGGGATCTGGGCTGGGATCTCCCTCTTGAAGATCTAAAGCCCCTGGGGCTCGACCAACCGCGTCCCCTCGGGCTGAAGCTGCATCGGGTCACCGATCACGCTGCCCCCCTGGACAGCAAGCAGCCGTATGAACCGGACGTCGCTCGCCGACNGGTGAGCGCACACGCGGCACATTTTTTGCAGGGGCGGCGACAACAGCTCAACCAACTGAGCAACGCCATGGATGTTGAGCCGTTGTTGGTGGCTCCTTTTGATGCAGAGCTCTTCGGGCACTGGTGGTTCGAAGGGCCTGCGTTCCTTCAGGAGTTGTTTCAACAGGCCTCAGCTCACGACATGCGGTTCACGACGCTGCGGGAGGTACTGGGCTCCGTTGAACAGCTTCAGCTCTGCGACCCCTGCCCCTCCAGCTGGGGGCAAGGTGGCTATCACAACTATTGGCTGAACGACACCAACGCCTGGATCATCCCGGAATGGGAGCGAGCTGGTGCTGCCATGGTGGAGCGCTGCAGTCGGGGCGTCAGCAGCAGCGATGCGCTGGCTTTGCTGAAGCAGGCTGCGCGGGAATTGCTCCTGTCGCAATCTTCAGACTGGAGCTTCATCCTGCGGGCCGGCACCACCACATCACTGGCCAGGGAACGGATCGAACGCCATCTCTCACGCTTCTGGCGATTGATGGAGGCCATCGATGGAACAGTGGTGCTGACTGAGGAATGGATCAACGAGGTCATGGAAGACGACTGCCTGTTCCCCGTTGTGCAGCCGTCCGACTGGTGCCGGATTAGCGACCGTTAATCACGACAACTCTTCGACAGATCGGGGGCAAAAACGCGGTTCGTCTGCCGAATCAGCCCCCAGCACCAGCCCTCGTCTGAGCTCCCAGGTCGCAAGAGCAAACAGCCGCAACATCACCCCCATCAGCTGGGACAAAGGCAGCGTGTTTGTGAGGAAGCCGAACCACTCCTCCCTCGGCAGTGAAAAAAAGGTGGAGAAATGGGTGCGCAAGAGCCCTTCGTTAAATCCCATCAACCGGGACAGTCCGAATTGATAGAGGCGATGACGCAACACCAGTTCCAACGGCCAAAGCGCCTGCCATCCTCGTTGCGCCAGAGCAGCTGAACCCAGCGTTAAATCAGCCAGTGATGCTGAGATCGCCTCCGCCAGAGCAGGGCCCCGGCGCAGCAGCGATCCCACCATGTAGCCCGATGCGGGATGCACCATGCTCGCCGCCCCGCCGAAGGCCAGCACCGGCTGGCTCCGGTCCGGCAACGGCAGGTTCATCGGAAACAGGCAGAACTCCTCATCGATCACCTCGGTGATCTCCACACCACGCTGATCGAGGCGTTGCTGCAGCCGTTGCTTGAGCACGTCGTAGGGAACGCCAGGGGCTAAGGCGAGGGATGTCTCTTCCACGAAGAACACCCCATCACCCAGATCCATCGCATACAAAAACGTTGGTGGTTCCTGGCGCTGCTCTTCGCTGAGGTGATCGCAGCGGTAGTCCATCAACACAAAACGGCCCGCCTCAATCGGCGGNTTGGAGAAACGCCCCACCACGCCATAGGCCGCNTGGCCCGCCACCGGACCCTGATCAGGGCGGCGAATGTGAGGCGTGCGCGAGCCGGAGGCATCGATCACCAGGCGCGCNTGCAATGTGTCGCCCGATTCACAGGTCACCNTCGTGATNGCTGGCCCAACCGCCACNCGTTCGGCCCTGCCCTGATGCCAGGTCACCCCCTGAGCCCGATCCAACCAGTGGCGCTGCAAAGCCGCCCGATCCATCAGGCCGTAATCAATGCCATGGCCAAAGCTCTGATCCTGAGCNGTTGATCCACCAGCGCCGAAATAGCTGACGGTGTCGCTCCAGCGGTGCTCNAGCAGGTGCTCCAGGCCAACAGCTTTGAGTTCATCAGCCCAGNTGCCGTAGGTGTTCGGCCAGGGGGCATCGATCGGATCGAGAGCAATACCTGCNACNCGAACACCGCGCTGGTTCAGTTCCGAGGCGATGCAAAGGGCGGCGGGACCGCCCCCCAACACCAGCACATCCACCGGCTCAGCCAAGGTCAGCTGTCCTGCGCGTCTGATCCGGTGTCTTCCGATGCAGTGGTGTCGTCGTCAGCGGATTCGTCGTCAGCTTCCGGTGGCACCAGCACCACCTTGAGCAGCNGATCGCCCTTATCNAGCTTCTGCAGNCGAACTCCGGTAGCAGCTCGGGACTGCTGCGGGATCGCATCGGCGCTTGTGCGAACAATCACACCCTTTTCGCTCACCAGCAGCAATTCCTCACCGGCACCGAGCACGCTCAGCCCCACCAGTTCATCGGCATTCGTTCGGAACTTCATCGCCCGCAGGCCCATCCCAGCTCGCTTCTGGAGGCGGAATTGGGTCACCGGCACACGCTTGCCCAGACCCGACGCTGAGGCCACCAACACCCAGGGCCCCTCACTGGCTGAATCCTCTTCATCCTCTGCGCTGGCGGCCACCTGATCGGCAAGTTCCACCGGCAGCACATCCATGCTCACCAGGGCATCACCATCGCGNAGATTCATGGAACGCACACCGCGAGCCGTGCGTCCCAGGGGGCGCAGCTCCTCATCGCTGAGGCGGAAGTGGATGGTCATGCCGGCTTTGGAGCCGATTAAGACACTGTCGCCGGGTACGGCCAGGCGCACCCAGGTGAGGGCATCGCCTTCCTCCAGGTTGATGGCGATCAGACCATTGGAACGGATGTTGCTGAAGGCCGAAAGGCGGGTGCGCTTGATGAAGCCNCCTGTGGTGAGCATCAGCAGATCGGTGTCGTCGTTGAACTCCGACACAGGGATCAACGACGTGATCGCCTCTTCCCGGGGAATCGGCAACAGCTGCACCACCGGCGTTCCCTTGGCCGCACGACTGCACTGGGGGATCCGGTAAGCGGGCAGGGCATAGGACACCCCTCGATCGCTGAACAACACCAACGTGTCGTGGTCGTTGCAGCTGATGAACAGCTTCACAGCATCTTCACCCTGGCTGCGGGTGCCTGCCTTGCCGCGGGTGCCGCGGCTGGTGGCTTCGAACTCACTGACAGGCATCCGCTTGAGGTAACCGGTCTCGGTGAGCAACACCACCGAACGCTCATTGGCGATCAGGTCGATGTCGGACAGGCCGCCACCGAGATCGAGGATTTCAGTGCGACGCGGCGTCGAGTAGCGCTCCTGTAGCTGACCAAGCTCGTCCTGAATGATCCCGAACACCCGCTCACGGCGGCCAAGGATGTCCTTGTAGTCGGCGATNTTGGTGACCAGATCCTCGTGTTCAAGNCGNATCTTGTCGGCCTCNAGGGCAGTGAGACGACGCAGCTGCATCTGCAAAATCGCGTCGGCCTGAACCGCCGANAGACCATGGCGATCCTGCAGCTGCTGACGTGCTGTAGCCGTATCGGGAGCGGCTCGAATCAGGGCAATGATCGGGTCAAGCTGATCGAGGGCGAGCAGCAGACCCAGCAGAATGTGGTCGCGCTCCTCCGCCTTGCGCAGCAGATAGCGGGTGCGGCGCTCGATCGTCTCGACCCGGAAGTCGAGGAACACCTCGAGCATCTTGCGAAGGGTGAGCAAGATCGGCTCGCCATTCACAAGCGCCAACATGTAGGCGCTGAAGTTGCTCTGCAGCGGGGTGAGCTTGAACAGNTTGTTCAGAACCACCTGCGGGTAAGCGTCGCGGCGCAACTCCACAACGATCCGCATNCCATCGCGATCACTTTCATCGCGAATGTCGGAGATGCCNTCNAGCTTCTTGTCGTTGACCATCTCGGCGATGCGCTCAATCAGCGCCGCTTTGTTGGTCTGATAGGGCAACTCCGTGATGATCACGGCATCGCGATCGGGGCGCCCAGGAGCCTCGATCGTTTCGATGTTGGCCACTCCGCGCATCGTCACCGAGCCGCGGCCGCTCAGNTANGTCTCGCGGATGCCTTCACGCCCCAGGATCTGACCGCCGGTGGGGAAGTCAGGTCCGGGAATCAGCTGGNTCAACTCCTGATCCGTGATCTCCGGGTTCGCGATCAACGCNAGCAAGCCATCAATCAGTTCATTGAGGTTGTGGGGCGGGATGTTCGTCGCCATCCCCACGGCGATGCCCGCCGAACCATTCAGCAGCAGCTGAGGGATCCGTGCCGGCAGCACCGTTGGTTCCTGCTGTGATCCATCGAAGTTGTCGGCGAAATCAACCGTCTCCGCCTCGATGTCCTCCAGCAGGCTGTCAGTGGTCAGNGCCCGCAACCGTGATTCGGTGTATCGCATGGCCGCCGGTGGATCGTTGTCCACCGAGCCGAAGTTGCCGTGCCCATCGATCAGGGGCATCGACATGGAGAAGTCCTGGGCCATGCGCACCAGGGCGTCGTACACGGCGGTGTCGCCGTGGGGGTGGTATTTGCCGAGCACTTCGCCCACCACACGGGCGCATTTGCGGTATGGCCGGTCGCTGGTAAGGCCCAGCTCATACATCGCGTAAAGGATGCGGCGATGAACGGGCTTGAGGCCATCGCGGGCATCGGGCAGGGCCCGACCCACGATCACACTCATCGCATACTCCAGATAGGAGCGCGACATTTCNTTGCGCAGATCCGTCTGAATGATCCGATCGTCGGAACCGCCAGGACCGCCGCCGACAGGCCCCACAGAATCCGTCATACCAACATCAGACTTCCTTTATCAGTTTATCGCGGTCGACGTAACAGCCCCGAAAACCTCAGATAAAATCCCGGACTGTTTTCCCACGCACCATGGGTTCCGCCGACGCGTCACGCCCTGAAGCCGAAACCGTCGAAACGACTCCTACCCCGGAACCCACTCCGNCTCCTACCCCGGAACCCACACCGGTCCCAACTCCAGAAGCAACACCAGACCCGGTCATCGCTTCCACCATTGCGATCCCGGCGNAGAACAGCTCCGACGAAACAGGTGGCGAATGGGATCTGCTGGTGGCGAAGCTGAAGGACTGGTTGAACAGCAATGACATCCCTGCACTCTGGTCGAAGGCTCAGCTCCCGCTGCGGGTCATCGGCGCGCTGATCGTGNTGACGCTGGTTCTACGCGTCTACAGCGGAATTCTCTCCACGATTGACAGCCTGCCACTGGCCCCNGGGCTGCTGGAACTGACCGGCCTGATCTGGATCGTNAATTTTGGNCTGCGCAATCTGGTGCGCAATGGTGATCGCCAACGCGTGTTCGAAGGGATCCGCACGTCTTGGAGTCGTGTCACGGGGCGTTGAGCACGATCCAGCGCAACCCGATTGGTAATTTGATCTGACTTAACCAAAGTCGCGGTGGACATTCAGCTCGGACGCTCCAAGACCGTTCGCCGGGCCTACGGAATCGACGAAATCGCTTTGGTTCCCGGTGGTCGCACTGTGGACCCCGAGGTGACGGACACTCGCTGGAGTCTTGGTGGCATCGAGCGAGACATTCCAATCATCGCCAGTGCCATGGATGGTGTTGTCGACGTGGAGATGGCGGTACGCCTCTCTGAGCTTGGGGCTCTGGGCGTTCTCAATCTCGAGGGAGTCCAAACCCGCTACGTNGACCCCAATGAAGTGCTGGATCGCATTGCAGCAGTCGGCAAGGACGACTTCGTGCCGCTGATGCAGGAGATCTACAGCCAGCCGGTTCAAGAAGACCTGATCCGCAAACGCATCGAAGACATCAAGNCGAAGGGNGGGATTGCNGCAGTCAGTGGCACCCCTNTTGCTGCTCTGCGCTTCGGAAAAACCATCGCCGAAGCTGGCGCTGATCTGTTCTTNGTGCAAGCCACGGTCGTCTCCACGAACCACATCGGCCCTGAAGGNCAGGACACGCTTGACCTCGAAGCCCTTTGCCGGGATCTGGGCGTTCCCGTTGTGATCGGCAACTGCGTGACGTANGAGGTGGCCCTGCAACTGATGCGCGCCGGCGCAGCGGGTGTGATGGTGGGGATTGGCCCGGGNGCCGCATGCACCTCCCGTGGAGTGCTGGGGGTCGGAATTCCCCAAGCNACGGCAGTGGCGGACTGTGCCGCGGCCAGGGCCGACTACGAGAAGGAAAGCGGCCGGTATGTGCCGATCGTGGCCGACGGTGGCATCGTCACCGGCGGCGACATCTGCAAGTGCATCGCCTGTGGTGCTGATGCGGTGATGATCGGTTCACCGATCGCGCGAGCAGAGGAAGCCCCAGGCCGTGGATTCCACTGGGGCATGGCTACACCAAGCCCTGTTCTGCCGCGCGGAACACGCATCAAGGTGGGGAGCACCGGGAGCATCGANAGGATTCTTCGTGGCCCCGCCAAACTGGACGATGGAACNCACAACCTGCTCGGTTGTCTGAAGACATCGATGGGAACACTCGGTGCGCNAACCATCCGCGACATGCAGCGTGTTGAGGTGGTCGTCGCACCNTCGCTTCTCACGGAAGGGAAGGTCTACCAAAAGGCTCAGCATCTCGGGATGGGCAAATAGAGCCCAGCTACGCTGAAGACGTGTGCGGGCCTAGGCCCACACACTCCTCACACCCCCAGGCCCGAGGCATTCGGGCTTTCACTCTTTCGATGGTCAGAGCATCACAGTTCCCTTCTCTCCGTGGGTTTGTGAATGATTTCNACCAAAACCGTTGCTAAATTCACNTCAAATCTTCTTGGTCATATGTCCAGCGCCGCTGCTGTCACCGACGCTTCCTTCGAGCAAGACGTTCTTCAAAGTGACGTGCCAGTGCTGGTTGATTTCTGGGCTCCNTGGTGTGGNCCATGCCGCATGGTCGCTCCGATTGTCGAGGAAATCGCTAAGGAGTTCGATGGCCAGATCAAGGTTTTCAAGCTCAACACCGACGAAAACCCCAACGTGGCGAGCCAGTACGGCATCCGCAGCATCCCAACCCTGATGGTTTTCAAGGGNGGNCAAAAGGTTGACACCGTTGTTGGTGCCGTTCCCAAGGCAACCCTCTCCGGAACGATCTCCAAATATCTCTAACTTCCAAGCCTGAGGAGATCGCGGCTTGAGCCCAACGCTCGGTTTGATCGATTACGGGATGGGCAACCTCCACTCCGTGGAGAAAGCCTTCGAGCGGCTTGGGCGGCGCTGCAACAAAGTCCAGCATCCTGCAGATCTGAAAGCCATTGACGCTCTGATCCTGCCGGGTGTTGGTTCTTTTGATCCAGCCATGGCCAACCTCACAGCCACAGGTCTGGTTCCCGACCTGAAGGCATGGGGAGCTGCCGACCGGCCTTTACTCGGCATCTGTCTTGGCCTTCAGCTTCTCTTCGAAGCCAGCGATGAAGGGTCGAAACCCGGGCTTGGCTTACTGCAAGGGCAGGTACAACGTCTACCAGCCGACGCTGGTGAGCGAATTCCCCATATGGGCTGGGCACCTCTGCAAAAGCAGAACGACTGCCCACTGCTTGATCGTGCAGACCCACCAGGTTGGGTGTACTTCGTGCACAGCTATGCAGCCATACCCGAAACTTCTGGCGATCTCAAAGCAACGACCGCCTTTGGCGATCGACAAGTCACAGCCATGGTGTGGCGAGGGCGCATCAGCGCCTGCCAATTTCATCCAGAGAAATCCGCCACAAGCGGTGAACGCATCNTGTCGCGCTGGTTGAACTGGCTGGATGAGGGGGCTCCCTCCGTGCCATGAGCGCCAACGGGCAGTTGCGGCTTAGCGGCGGTCGCCGGCTGTTGAGTCCAGCAGGACAAGCCACAAGGCCAACAACATCACGGGTGCGAGAAGCAGTGATGAACATCCTTGCCCCTCATCTTGGGGGGAGCCGCTGGCTTGATCTCTGCAGCGGNAGTGGNGTCATGGGTTGTGAAGCCCTCCGACGCGGAGCCAGCCACGTTCTGGCGATCGACCGTGATCCGAACTGCGTTCGGATCAGTCAGCGGAATCTGGATGCCGTGGCGGAGGAATGCCACGACAAGCCCACTGTTCGAGCGTTGCGAAGGGATGTCAGAACCTGGATCCAGCGATTTGAGGCTGAACAGCCCTTCGATCTGGTTTATTTCGATCCGCCCTACGACGCCGGTCTTTACGACGGCGTGCTCTCAAAACTCATCGCAAGCGATTGGATTCATGCTGATTCAATCGTGATCTGCGAACACCGCACAGGACATGAACCCAACCTGGGGGATGGCTGGTGGATCAGCGACCAGCGCCAATACGGCCTCTGCAGTCTTCTGATACTCAGCCCCCAAGCGCACTGCCACCGCGGCGGTACTGATTCCAAGCCGCGACAAACAAACCAGTGAGGGTCACAGGGATCAAGCCCAGAACAATGCCGCAGAGCAGGGGTTCGATCATGATGTCGCGTCTGCAATCAGAATTAAGCAGAATTCTCTCACNGGAACTTCGGCTCTGTGATCCAGCCGTCACGAATTGCTGCCGAATCCCCCAACGCTGATCAAGCGGACAAGGGGCGAGGCTTGATCAGGGCGTTAATCGTTCTGGCTGCTTCNGCATGCGTGGTGTTGGTGCTTTGGTTCCTGGGGAATGCACAGACCGATCCCTACCTGCGCGAGAGCCTGGCNTTGCAAGGTGCANNCGATCATGGCGGCCAATTGTTCCGGATCAATTGCGCTGGTTGNCANGGCCTGGCCGGTCAGGGGCTTGTGGGTCCTGAGCTGATGGGCATCACCGANCGGTTTCGCGACCCGACCCTTGTCCANCAGATCATCAGCGGCGATACACCGCCAATGCCGAGCTTTGAAATCGAGCCCCAGTCGATGGCCGACCTGCTTGCTTATCTGCACACNCTNTCCTGAACAGCCCCTTGAAGGCCGTAGTGATCCTGGTGGAGCCTGCAGGTCCGCTGAATGTGGGCAGTGTTGCCCGACTTTGCGCAAATTTCCTGATTCCAGAGCTACGCCTGGTTGCGCCCCGCTGTGATCACCTCGGCGACGATGCCCTGCAGATGGCAGTTCACGGCAAAGCACTGTTGCAAGAGGCCAAGATCTACCCGGACCTNCTCAGCGCGATTCACGATTGCCGCCGCACGGTTGGNAGTTGCGGCCGGCTTGACCATGGAGAGATCCCCCTGCACACCCCAACGCAGGCTCTGAACTGGCTCCTGGAATCAAAAGCGGAAGCCGACACCAACCAGGCACCGGTAGCCCTCGTCTTCGGTCGGGAAGACTGTGGCCTGAACAACAACGAACTTCGGCATTGCCAGAAGGTGATTTGCCTCCACAGCGGAGACACTTACCCATCTCTCAACCTCTCCCACGCGGTGGCCGTTGTTCTGCATGAACTCGCTCGGCTTTGTGCTGAACCGAGAGCATTCCTTCCCAATGCCCCGGTCCCACCAGACCCAGCCACAGCCCGGGCTCTTTCCGATCTGATCGCCGATGCCCAAGATCTCCTGCTGGAGGTTGGATTTCTGCTGGATCACACGGCAAGCGCACGCATGGCCAAAGTGCAGGATCTGCTGCAACGTGCAACTGTCCGCCCCTCAGAAGTCGCCCTGNTCCGCGGCATGGTGCGTCAGTTGCGTTGGGCCATCCACGCAAAGCGCCCCTAATCTCATCCGAGCAGTTACTTGCACAAGGTTGATCAACAGCCGTTCTGCACGACGATCCGGCGGTTGGGGGGCACCGGTTCTGCTTCTGCTGCGTCTGGTTTTGATGGGGATCGGTCTTGGCCTGATCACCGGCACCGCCCTGAAAACACTGGCACCACAGGTTCGCCATCAGAGTGTTCCCTTGCCCCCATGGCTCGCCGAACAGCCTTGGTTGTCGGTGCTGCTCGGAGAAACCGCCTCGAAAGAGGCTCCAGTTGCANAAAAGGANTCGGCCCCTGCACCAAAGCCCGCGGCCTTGGTGCAGAAACGCTTTGCTCCCAACCAGGAGATAGCAGCTCTTTCAAAACGATGGAACCAGCTGGCAGCCCAACAACGGGATCTGCAAGCCAGTGCCTTCATGCTGATCCTTGATGATGGCCGNTATGCCGCGATGGCGGCTGATCGTGCGATGCCAGCGGCAAGCTCGATCAAAACACCNATTCTGCTAGCCGTTCTGGAACAACTCGACCNGGGTGANCTGCAGTGGAATGAACCGCTCACCCTCACCAAGGAGCTCGTCGGAGGNGGGGCCGGATGGATGGCCTCCCGTCCAATTGGCAGTCGCTTCCCCACTTATGAAGTGGCCACGGAAATGATTCGGGTCAGCGACAACTCCGCCACCAACCTGATGATTGCCAGAGCGGGTGGACAACAGGCGATTAATGAGCGTTTTCAGGAGCTCGATCTACCCGCCACCGTGGTCAACAACTGGCTGCCAGACCTGGATGGCACGAACACCACCAGTGCCAGGGATCTGAGCCGGGCCATCGCGCTGGTGGACAGCGGCGAAGTGCTGGCTCCGCGCAGCCGGGATTTGTTTCGGGAGGTGATGTCAACATCCGTGACCAACACACTCTTGCCAAGGGGGCTGTTGCTTGGGCTGGGAGGGGCTCAGGGATCACCGGATGAGAGCTTGGCCCGCAAGGGATATCGCGTTTACAACAAGACGGGCGATATCGGAATTGCCTATGCCGATGCCGGTTTGATCGAACTGCCAGATGGACGTCGCGCCGTGGCTGGATTCCTGGTGAAAGGACCATTCAACGATCCGCGATCCACAGAATTGATCCGGCAATTGGCTGCCGCTATGGCTCCCCATCTGAAGCCCAACCCCGCTCCGCCTCAACCATGAGACTCCCTGCCCTGATGGCCACTGCNTTGGTGAGCNTGATTGCCGCGCCGGTTGACGCCGAAGTGTTCGTTCGGAAGCAGAGCGTTCGTTCGTTGCCGGGAGCCCTGGATCAGGTGCTGATGGTGAACGACAACAATCCCGAACTGATCAAAAACGACGGCATCCTGTTCTCCACCTTTCCCAACTCTGGGANGNCAGGCCTGCCGGCTGAGCTGAGCGGACGCTTCGATCTGTTCAGCCATCACGTCTACGCCGGCGATGACGANGCCAGTGATGCGTCCACCCTCTGGCTTGCTGTGATGGCATCCGCCTTGGGAGATCAGCCCGTCACGCTGAACTTGCTGGAAGGAAGCACGTCTCTCTCGCANGCCACCGAACCGGGGCAGACCCAGGCACCGTTTCTGCCCCTGCCGTCGCTCATGCGCGAAACCAGCAGCGTCGTTGCAGCAGGCCCTGGAAGCCGGGTCGCCGGGGATCTGCTGGCAGGGAGAACAGCACCTGAATTGTCTGTGCGCAGCTGGACGCTGGAGCCTGACCAACCGACGNNGCTCCTGCAATTACCGATCCCAGTTCAAGGGCTCGACCCGCTTCTGAATGGCCGCAATCTTCAGCTCCGCCTGAACAGCTCTGGCCCCGTGGCCATCGCCACCCTGGCCGCCCACGGCGTGGATGGAGCAGCTCCCAATCGCCAACAGTGGCTCGATCTGCTCAAGCGACAGGAACTCAGCACCAAGGAGCATCAACCAACTCCTCGAGGCAACAAGGGCAAGATCATCTATTCCCGAGTCAGCGGCGTTCAGATCGGCAGCACGTGGCAGGCCAGACTCACTGACCCCGGCAGCAAGGTGCTTGAAGCACCGGTCGAGCCAATCTCCTGGCCGATCAGCAGCCTGGAGAAAGGCACGCTNTCCACCGGACAGGTGCAAACGGCTGAGCTGAAGAGCTTTTACCCCGGCACCGCCTGGGCTGCCCACGGGAACTACGGCGTTGAATACGACCTCACGCTCCCATTGAAGAACAGCGGTTCAGCGCCGGTCACGCTGAAGGTGTCACTGGATTCGCCGCTCAAGGGAAACAACAACACGTCCTACCTTCGCTTCCGCGATGACCTCAACGGCCCNGTGATGTTCCGTGGTCCAGTGCAGACNAGGGGTCTGGCGGGATCAGACGGGCAACCTCTGGGGCGGCAAACGGTTCATCTGGTGCTGCGTCAGGGGCAGCCAGGCCCAGCTCTCGGCTTCGTGACACTGCAGCCCGGTGCCAGCAGAGTGGCGCGGGTGCGGCTGATCTACCCGGCTGATGCCACTCCACCGCAGGTGATCACCGTGCAGCCTGTGAAACAATCCTGACCACGCCTTTAGTTCTGCCCGTGACTGCACCCCGGAAGCGCAGGGTTTTCCCCTTCACTGCGGTGATCGGTCAGGAGGAGATGAAGCTGGCCCTGCTTCTCAACGTGATCGATCCGCGCATCGGCGGCGTGATGATCATGGGGGACCGCGGCACCGGCAAATCCACCACGATTCGCGCCCTGGCCGATCTGCTGCCCGACATCGAAGTGGTGGCGGGTGATCCCTACAACAGCTCGTCCACTGATCCAGACCTCCAAAGCAGCGAGGTGCGCGAGCGGATGCAGCAGGGGGAGACCCTGAGCACCGAACCGCGGCAGGTGCCGATGGTGGACCTGCCCCTGGGTGCGACGGAAGATCGCCTCTGCGGCACCATCGACATCGAGAAAGCCCTGAGCGAAGGTGTGCGCGCCTTTGAGCCCGGTCTNCTGGCCAANGCCAACCGTGGCCTGCTCTACGTGGATGAGGTGAACCTTCTCGACGACCACCTNGTCGACGTNCTNCTNGANTCNGCNGCCTCCGGCTGGAACACGGTGGAACGGGAAGGCGTCTCCGTGCGNCACCCAGCCCGGTTCGTGCTGATCGGTTCCGGCAACCCNGAGGAAGGGGAACTNCGCCCCCAGCTGCTCGACCGCTTCGGCATGAGCGTGGAAGTGCGCACCGTGCGTGATCCGGANCTGCGGGTGCAGGTGGTGGACCAGCGCACCGCNTTNGACAGCGATCCCGATGGCTTCAGCACCGCTGTGGAGGGCAACCAGGATGCCCTGCAACAACGGGTGGTGGAGGCCCAGCAGCGCCTGGATCAGGTGAGCATCGACGACGATCTTCGCCTGCGCATTTCCGCCGTNTGCGGNGAGCTGGATGTGGATGGCCTGCGGGGTGACATCGTNACCAACCGTGCNGCCCGGGCCNTNGCCGCCTTCGAAGGTCGTACCGAAGTCACGGAAGACGACGTGGCGCGCGTGGCCTCCTGCTGCCTGCGCCACCGTCTGCGCAAGGACCCCCTNGAACAGGTGGATTCCGGCGACCGGGTGGTGAAGGTGTTCTGCAAGGTGTTTGAACGCAGCGANAGCAGCGATCGCGCTGATTTCGAACTGGCCCTCGCCGCCTGATCCCCCCACAATCACCCCATGCGAATCCTTGGCATCGACCCGGGCCTCGCCCGGGTGGGCTACGGGGTGATCGACATCCAGAACGGATGCCAGCGCATGCTCGATTGCGGCATCATCCAGACCGATTCAAACCTCTCGGATGGTGACCGGATGGTTGAAATCGCTGGCGACCTGCGTCAGCTGATACGAATCTGGCGCCCGGAACTGGCCGCCGTGGAGAAATTTTTCTTCTACCGCTCCAGCAACACGATCAACGTGGTGCAGGCCCGAGGCGTGGTGATCATGACCCTGGCCCGCTTCAAAGTGCCCGTGGTGGAATTTCCTCCGATGCAAATCAAGCTGGCGGTAACCGGCTTCGGTCATGCCGAAAAGGATGAGGTGCTGGAGGCCGTGATGAGAGAACTCGATCTCAGCGAACCACCGCGGCCGGATGATGCCGCTGACGCCTTAGCCGTAGCCCTCACCGGCTGGTTCCAGCGATGAATGGGAAAGCAGAACTAAGGCGGCATTACCGGAAGGTGCGATTAGCCCATCAACGGGAAGGAGACAAAATCGGACGTTCCGTTCTTCCGTTGATTGAGCAGAGCATCAGCGGCTCGGGNCATGTGGGANTGTTCTGGCCACTCAGCGGCGAAGTTGATCTGCGATGGCTGCGTGAACGTTTGCCATCACAGTTGGGATTACCCGTCGCCGACGGATCGGGTGGCCTCCAATACCGCTGTTGGAGTGACGCGCCCCTCCAGCCAGACAGCTGCGGAATTCCTGCGCCCGCCCATGGATCACCCCTGGGTCCTGATCAACTGGAGCTCCTTCTGGTGCCGGCACTGGCGGTGGATCAGCAGGGCATTCGTCTCGGCTATGGCGGTGGCTATTACGACCGTTTACGAGCTGATCCCGCTTGGGCAGCCGTGCCAGCCTGGNTGGTGCTGCCCTCNGCCTGCNTNNCNNCCNAGCNGNTGCCGCGAGATCCCTGGGATGTTCCCTTCACAGGTTGGATTACTGAGCAGGGTGCTGGTCGGCCGGCGTGAGGGGCCGCATCATGGGCTCCATTGATTGCATGGTCATGCTGCGTCTGCTGGCTCCCTTGTTGCTACTTGGAAGCAGTCTTTCGCTTCCCGCCTCGGCTCATCAGATCGAAAGCGCCCTGCAGTATCTCGATGGCCATCTCGAGTTGAGCAGCAGCTTTTCCAATGGAGAACCCACCGAAGGGGCTGTTGTGCGCTTGCTTGAAGCGGATGGCACTCCTGGCAAAGAGCTGGGACGGACAGATGCTGAAGGTCGCCTGACCCTTGACCTCAGTGGTCTGCAGAACGGCGTGGTGGATCTACAGGTGGATGGTGGGCCTGGCCATCGCGACTATTTGGAACTCCCGGTTCAGGACGGTGCCGTGAACCTGAACGAGGTGGTGGCCGTCCCGCTGAGCCTTTTTCTGGTTGGGCTGCTGGTTAGCGTGCGTCGTCGAGACGTCTGAGCCCATGGCCACCAGCACCGGCAGCGAAGCCCTCGACCGGATGGTGGAGCGTCTTGGCGGCACAGCTGATCCAAAACGCCGCTACGAATACGTGCTCTGGCTGGCCAAGAAACTCGAGCCGATGCCTCCCGAGGAACAGACCGAAGAGATCAAAGTGAAGGGCTGCGTGTCACAGGTGTTCGTGCGCGGTTCGCTGGATGGAGACGTGATGCGCTGGCAAGGCGACTCCGATGCCCTCATCACCAAAGGACTCCTGGCACTGCTGATCCAGGGACTGAGTGGCCTCACACCCGCCCAGGTGCAGGCCGTGGATCCTGCCTTCATCGCAGCCACAGGATTGCAAACCAGCCTCACACCCTCTCGGGCCAATGGCTTTCTCAACATTCTTCGGGCCATGCAGGAGCAGGCCCGACAACTTGCAGGCTGANTCGCAGGCACATCTATTTATAGAGTCTTCAGAGAACGTTCCATCACGGATCACAGGGGAATGGGAGCAAAGATCGGCGTCGGTCTGCTNGGTCTGGGCACGGTTGGCGGTGGAGTGGCTTCGATCCTCCAGAGTCCCCGAGAACGGCACCCACTGGTGGGCGAACTCGAACTGGTTCGCGTCGCTGTGCGTGATCTCAGCCGTCCGCGGCCGGTGACCCTGGACAGCAACGTGCTGACCACGGATCCCCTGGAGGTCGTGAATGATCCCAAGGTTGATGTGGTCGTTGAAGTGATCGGGGGACTCGAACCCGCCCGCACCCTGATCCTTCAGGCGATCGCGGCCGGCAAATCCGTGGTCACCGCCAACAAGGCCGTGATCGCCAGGCATGGCCAGGAAATCGCTGCCGCAGCCTCCGAGGCAGGTGTTTACGTGCTGATCGAGGCTGCTGTGGGAGGCGGCATTCCCATCATTGAACCGCTGAAACAGTCNNTAGGCGGCAACAGGATCAACCGCGTCAGCGGCATCATCAACGGCACAACCAACTACATCCTCACGCGCATGGCGGACGAGGGNGCCGCCTACGACGCAGTTCTCAAGGACGCTCAAGATCTCGGTTATGCGGAGGCTGACCCGGCAGCAGATGTCGATGGCCTGGATGCCGCAGACAAGATCGCGATTCTNGCGAGCCTCGCCTTTGGTGGCACGGTGGATCGGGCCNTCATCCCGACNAACGGGATCAGCGGTCTGGAAGGGGTGGATGTGGACTACGCCAATCGCCTTGGGTACGGCGTGAAGCTTCTCGCGGTGGCCGAACGCATGGCCGATTCTGGTGNCCCCCTGCCGCTGTCCCTGCGGGTGCAGCCGACCTTGGTTCCCAAGGATCACCCTCTCGCTGGCGTGCACGGGGTGAACAACGCCATCCTCGTGGAAGGCGACCCGATCGGCCGGGTGATGTTCTACGGCCCCGGAGCGGGGGCAGGCCCCACGGCATCGGCAGTGGTGGCCGACATTCTCAACATTGCCGGGATCCGGCAGGCCAGTGACGGCCCCGGCAAGGTGGATCCCCTTCTGGCTGCGGGCAGCTGGCGTCCGTGCGTCCTGGTCGATGCAGGCGACATTCGCCAACGCCATTACGTGCGTTTCAAGACAAAAGANGCCCCTGGCGTGATCGGCAACGTGGGCAGTTGCTTTGGCCAATGCAACGTCTCCATCCAATCGATCGTTCAATTCAATGCGAGTGACGCCGGAGCGGAGATCGTTGTGATCACCCATGAAGTGAGCCAACGCCAGATGGACGCTGCCCTCACTGCAATCCAAGCATTACCGGAGGTCGCGGGCCTAGCCGCCCATCTGGGCTGCCTTTGAACGGAAGTCCACCCATGCCACTGGCGCCCCACCCCCGGAATGCGTCAGAGTGTCACGATCCCCGTATCCACGAATCAGCAAACACTGATTCGTGCACTGAACGGTTCATGCCGAACCCCGCGACGTTGGTCTCGACACCAGGCTGTGATTTATCCACCGGTGCTGAAGCGATGTGCATCCACCAGGGCGACTGCGTCAGCCTGAACAGTGATGAAGAGACNTACCAAGTGATCAGCATCGACGGTGACCATGACCGTTGCTGGGTCCGCCGCTGGCCGCTGCAATCCCATGAAGGTTCACCGGTCTTTGAAATCTCTCTGGAACAGATCCGCGTGATCGGCTNATCNGCTGTTGAATGGGCACGTGAGCCCAGGTTGAGCAGTTCTGTGAAGCGCGTCGATTGCAGGCTTCGACCCCCAGGCGCACTCCTATCGATATTGGCCGCTGCCGGCGTGTTGTTAGCCGGCTGTCAAACAGCTCCGCAGTCAAGACTCACGGTGGCCTCATCTGGNCGAATTAGCTCCCTGGATCCGGCCCAGGCCAGCACGGTGAACACCACACAGCTGATCAGTGCCCTTGGGGACCCCCTGTATCGCCTCAGGCGTGACGGTTCACTCGAACCAAGACTGGCTGCAGATCGTCCCGAGATCAGCGCCGATCGGCGTCGCGTCACCATCCCCCTGCGAACCGATGTTCTGTTTCACGATGGAACCCGCTTTGATGCGGAAGCCATGGCCTTCAGCCTGCGGCGCTTCCTTCGCATCGGAACCCTCAGTTATGTGGTGGGTGATCGCATCCAAGCCGTCGAAGTTGTTGATCCACACACCCTGCGACTGGTTCTGAATCGACCCTCCACATCCCTGGAAGGATTGCTCACGGCCATCAATCTCACCCCGATTTCTCCCACGGCCTACGCAGACCATCGGGATCAGTTCTTGCATGACCGTTTCGTCGGCACTGGGCCATACCGTCTGAGCAGGTTTACAGAACACCACCAACGCCTGGAACCGTTTGATCAGTACTGGGGACAACAACCACGCAACAACGGCCTTGATCTGATCACCCTGAGCAACTCCACGGCCCTCTTTGGAGCCTTGCGCAGCGGCGAGGTGGATCTGCTGCTTTCTGCCTCGATTGATGAGGACCAACGCCATACCTTGCACCAAGAATCCCTTGCTGGTGATCTGCACGAAGCGGTGGGCCCTGCCATGGAAATCGGCTACGTCACCTTGTTGAGCAACAGCGAGCCCTTCCAGGACGCGTCCCTGCGGCGTGCCCTGGCGATGAGCCTGAACCGTGAGGAGATCAGTGATCGGGTCAGCTACGGGCTAAGACGCCCCCTGCGGGCTCTGATCCCTCCGAGCCTGCCTGGAGGGCAACGGAATGCCTGGCCTGGCCACAATCCCGCCAAAGCGCGCCAACTGCTCTCGAAAGCGGGTTATTGCAATGGGCGTCAGCTCCGCTTTCCCTTCACCTTCCGCTCCAATGTGCCCGCAGACAAACTCATGGCCCTGACCTGGCAAGCGCAGGTTCAGCGCGATCTTTCCGATTGCCTCGCGGTAGACCTGGATGGCGTGGAATCCACCACGGTGTACCGCCAGCTCGGAGAGGGCGCCTTCAAAGCCGTCATGCTCGACTGGCGGGGCACCTATCCCGATCCTGAGGCTTACTTAACACCGCTCCTGAGTTGCACCACTGTTGAGGCCAAAACCTGCGAAGAAGGCGAGGCGGCCATCAGCGGAAGCTTCTGGAGTGCTCCGGGGCTCCAGCAGGCTCTGCTCCAAAGCGATTCACTGCGAGGGACACCAAGACTGAGGGCCTTGCAGCAAGTCGAGACATTGTCAGCCGACGGTTCCGCTTACATCCCGGTCTGGCTCAACGCTCCGCGGGCCTGGGCGCAGACCAGCCTCAAACCTCCGCAGTTTGATGGCAGCGGCCAGTTGCTCTTGTCGGAACTTGAGCGGATCGCAGCACCGGTGAAAGAACACTGATGGGACGCGCCCGTGACCTCGCCCGGTACAGCGCAACCCGCCTTGGCCTGGCCCCGTTGATGCTGTGGCTCATTGCCACGCTGGTGTTTCTCCTCTTGCGAGTCGCTCCAGGTGATCCGGTTGATGCCGTGCTCGGCAGCAGAGCGCCGGCTGCAGCCAAGGCCGCGATGCGCGCCCGCCTAGGCCTGGATCAATCTTTGCTGGAGCAGTATTGGAGTTATCTGAACGGTTTGATCCATGGTGATCTCGGCCAGGCGCTGATCAACCAGGAAGCCGTGCGCACGATCATCAGCCGTACCCTTCCGGCCAGCCTTGAACTCAGTGTTGTGGCGTTGATGGCCGCAGCCTTGATCGGTTTGAGCATTGGCTTCAGTGGCATTGCCAAACCGGAAGGCAAGATCGATTTCGCCGGCCGGCTCTACGGCCTTGGCACCTATGCCTTGCCACCGTTTTGGGTGGCCATGTTGGTGCAGCTGGTGTTTGCGGTGAGTCTGGGCTGGCTGCCGGTGGGCGGTCGCTTTCCCCCCAGCCTGCTGCCACCCGATGGATCCGGTTTCTACTTGTTCGACAGCCTGCTGGCTGGTGACTGGCAGGCATTGCGAGGCACCATCAGACATCTCGTTTTGCCAGCAGGGACCCTGGCGTTGCTGCTGAGCGGCACGTTCACAACAGCCCTTCGACTCAACCTGCGCCGCACCCTCCGAGGCGACTACGTGGAAGCAGCCCGGAGCCGCGGCCTCAGCGAGCGGCAGGTGATCGTGCGGCACGGACTACCGAACGCCCTCCTGCCCGTGCTCACCATTGCCGGCATCACCGTTGCATCGCTGATCGGCGGTGCCTTGCTGATCGAGGTCACCTTTTCTTGGCCCGGGATCGCACTACGACTGCAAGAAGCCATCAACCAGCGGGACTATCCGGTGGTGCAGGGCATCGTTGTTGTGATCGCAGCGCTGGTGGTTCTCGTGAGTGTTGCGGTGGATTTGCTGGTCGCTGCGCTGGATCCAAGGGTGCGCTACTGACTTTGCAAATCCCTGGCGCTGCGTCGATTCAAACGATGCCACCGCGTTGAAGCCGATGCATCGATGAAGTGGGCAGAGCCCGCATCCGACTCTGACGAGGGCAATTGCTGGAGAAAACGGACCAATTCAAGGCTGATCACCTGCTGCACCTTGAGCGGATTCACACCGACCAGCTCCTCCCCAAGGCGGAAGAGATCATCTCCTTCAGCCGCAACGGCTTGTCCATCCACCCGGATCGGTGAAAAGTGGCTGGCCCCTTCCACAACAACAACCCGACTGGCGGGATTGTTTCCTAACGAAGCCAGCAGGCCGATCTGCTCATCCAGAGGAGGTGTGATCAGATCCAACGTGCCGCCGAACAGCAACATCGGAACCGAAAGTGGAACTGTGCCGGCGCCCGACCAGATCAAACCACCAAAACTGTTCAAGCCAACCACCGCTCGGAGCCCGGGGAGCGGCGGACCAATCTTCAGGACACCACCGGCGGCCAGTTCACATTGAAGAAGCTCAGAGAGGTTGGTGAGTGGCAAGCCTGACAAGGCCTGATCACAACGTTGGAGCATTCCATTTCCAGGCCTTGCTCCGCCGACCAGCAGTGCGGTCAGGGCGCCGAGGGAATGGCCCACCAGAACCACCTCATCTCCCTGAATATCGAGATGCCCTGTCTGCTGCGCTTCCAGCACCGCTGCAACATCTGCAAGGCGCTGTTGAAGAGCCTCTGCGCCGTTAAACGACTGTCGGCCTTCGAGGAGTGCCTTCACAGCCGCAGCATCACTTCCAGGATGCTCCACGAGAGCCACGGGCCAACCGGCCTGCATCAGTGCCCTGGCTAACCAATGAAAGTGATTCGGCTCCCCACCTAGCCCCGGCATCAACAAAATCCAGGTGCGGTCTTTTCGCACACGGTTGGGAATCCAGCGTTCCACTTGCAGCGGCTGGTCCCGATGCGGCACAGCCAACGCCGTGAACTGAGGCAGCCGGGCCTGCGGCAGGTCCTCTTGAATCGCAATGCCCTGCATCTGCGCCGGTGCCTTGCCCAGCTTGGCTGTGAGGGATTGGTGCCGCTTCAGCTCTCGTCGCCAACGGCTGGCAGCTTTGAGCAAAGCATCCAGATCAAGACGCAGCTGCTCATTGGGTAACGCCTCGAGAACATCCAGGGTGGACACCGACTCCTGTTGCTCAAGCAGTTGCTCGAGCACAGAGAGCACAAGAGCGCTGTTGATCCGCTCACCCTGATCAACCCGAATCAATTCCCCCAGGGCATCCAACAGTGGGCCCGCTCCCCAGCTACCGAGCAGCTGACGCCCCAGGCTCCGGCGGGTCAACACCGGGGCCTTCAACAAGCGAATCAGCCCATCACGGCTGGCAGGATCGAGAAGCCGCATCCAAGTGGCAAGCTCTGTCCTCGCTGCTGGCGAATTGTCTGCGCTTCCATAGCGCACAAGAGCACTGAGCTCATCCACCGAAATCGGCAGGACAATCCCATCGATTTGCACCTCCACTCGCTCGGAGGCGCGCGCGGGCCACACTGACAAGGGGTAGAGCAGCAGACTGCTCATCAACCCAATCGCGATGCATCGTCCTGTTAAGCGTCCGCGCAGCAACGCCCGACCCTCTGCGGTGGTGGAACCAGTTTCCATCACCCCTGAGAAATGTCACGCGACTGAGGTTCCTGGCATCCATCGGTGCTGGAGGGGTGATGTTCATGACCCCGTTGATCTTTCATGCCATCGACTTCACCGCGAGTCAGGTCGGTAGTGGCCTGGCCGTATCTGCGCTGATCGGAACTGTGGTGCGGTTGCTGAGTGGCGCACTGCTTGACAGGGGAGTTCGCTGTTCTTGGCCGATCCGAGTCACCACTCTGCTGGCGATCACAGCCGATCTCATCCTTGTGCAGGCCAACGACTACGGCAGCTATCTAGCTGGGCAACTCCTCTTGGGAAGTGCGGCCGGTTTGTATTGGCCCGCCATTGAGCTGGCCGTCCCCCTGAGTTGTGGCAGCCTTCCCTCAGGCCGTGGCTATGCCCTTGTGCGCAGTGCCGACGCCCTCGGCATCGGCATCGGAACTCTGATCGGCACCGTGGCGGCAACGCTGGGGATCCTGCGAACGGTCTACAGCGTTGAAGCGGTTTGCATGGGAACCGTTTTGGTGCTGATCAGCCTGTACCCCCTTCAGGACGGTCCCCCCTACCGCGACCTCAATGGGGCGAGATCGGAGCCATCAACTGGGACTGAGACCTTCAGGCTGCCCTGGTTGCTGCCTCTTTTACCCGTACTGGTGATCAGTGTGGTGGCGACGGGCATCCTCGCTCTGCAGCAAAGCGCCCTCCCTCTGGATCTCGTGCGGGGAAGTCTGTCCCGCCCCGGACTGAGTGAAAGCCACAGCAGTGCCCTGATCGCCCTGCAATTAACACTGCTCGTGAGCCTGCAATGGCCGGTGGGCCGTTGGCTTTCGGATCGGAGCGTTGCCTTCGGCCTCAGTCTGAGTCTGATCAGCTTCAGCATCGGCTGTGCCCTCATCGCTATCTCCTCTCTGTTCGAGAGCGGAACAGCTTTGGTGCTTGCAGCCCTGCTGCCTATGGCCTTCGCCCAGGCTGCGTTCCTGCCAACGGCAACCGAAGCGGTGATTGAAGAGACTCCTCCGGAGCATCGGGGTCTCGCAATGGCGTTGTTTTCCCAATGCTTTGCGATCAGCGCCATCGTTGCCCCGCTGGCTGGGGGAGCCTTACTCGATCTTCAGAACAATGGGCTGATGCTCTGGCTGCTGATGGGTGGAGCGTGTCTGGCCGTTCTCCCCACACTCCGAAGCCTCAAACCGCGTTATCGAGCCACAGTGCCTGAAGGAGCATCCCCGGCCTTAGGGAGAGACGAACAATTTGTCGATGCTGTGACAGGGGGTCCAGGCCACCTCAGGCGTTAACGGCTGACGCCGGCGGTCGAACAATCGATAGCGGCAGAAGTCACCCTGCTGTTCCAGGGCAGGAGCACCAACAAGAATTTCTCGTGGATCAAGTTCCAGGCGGTAGCGACTCTCGTAGCTGGGTTGCGAGGTGAGAATGGCGGAGCGGCGGAGGGNGAACGCCACTGCATGGGCAGCCGAGGGATCGAAACCACCCCCACAAACCATGCCGATGAGCAAGACCAGAACGCGACCACGAACATCCATGACGGCCCCGACATCACCCCGAGAGATTAAGGCCCTCAAAAGCCAGAGGCCGCAGTTGATCATCCACGCTGGAACCCATAAGACAGCATCCACCTACATCCAGGAACGGCTGCATCGCAATAACGCTCTTCTGAAACAACAAGGCATCACCCTCCAAGACCCACTGCACTGCAAACCCAAACCCAAAAAACTGGCTGCCGAACTTTGCAAACAGAAACGCAAACGCTGGACAACCTTCTTCAAAAAGCAACTCAAGGGGCAGCACCTCTTGCTCAGCGCTGAACAGTTCGCTGTTCCGCTCACGGATGCCAACTGCATCAAACAACTTGAAGAGATCGCTGATGCCGAAGGATATGACCTGCACATCGTGATCTTTATCCGCAGCCAGCTCGACTACATCAACTCGCGCTACATCTACTCGCTGCGGCGCTTTTATCATCACCAGACCTTTGAAGAATTTGTTGGTGATGCTTTGCAGGGAAAACTTCAAAGCGAGCGNCCCAAGCGAGGCAACATCGAACGCAGACAGGATGTTTTCGATTTCTGGAGCTACTTCCAACCACTGCTGAAGGCGAAGGAGAAGGGATTGAAAGTGAGCTTTCTGCCCTTCAGGCAGCACGGCCAAGATCCCTTCGAACAATTCATTCTTGCGTTGAACCTCCCAGCCGAATTGCAGTGGAGAACCTGTTCCCAACGCCATTACAACCGCAGCCCTGGAACACGAGGAGTATGGCTCGCCCGGGTGCTCAGCCAGCTCCTAAGNGAGAACGACATCTCCCCAAAAGACATTGACGATTCTTCTCAAATCATCCTCAAAGAAGAGCGGCGACGTTTCTGGCATGACCCAAAATTCTGGGGATATTCACGCAAACTCTCNAAAAAAGTCACCCAACACTTCGAAACTAATAATGAAAAATTTGCACNGGCTGCGTGGAAATCCAGCTGGGATGAAGCTTTTTCAGAGGAAACNACCNCANCACATCGAAAGCGATCNGTCTANNCACCCAGCAGCATCGAAGCGGAGATGCAGATGCATAGCATTGCGCACAAGCTGCTCAAACAAATTCGAAACAGGGTGACAACCAGATCTTGGATGAGGCAGCGAGGAATACTTACACACCTTTCGCAGGTCGCACTCGGGCTTTTTCCCAAAAAGAAGTAAGGGCGCAAAAAGTCACTGCCCAAGACAGCAACCGCAAGGCATCCGCGTACACCACCTCCAACCACCAACTAAAGCTTCATATTCAAAACACTTAATTCCGATCTATTCAAACAAACACTTTTCTCGCCACGATTCATTTTTGGCCAATTCCCTCTCAACCTCCCATTGATGTATTGCGCTTTTGTCTTTTCTTTGCAATCAAAAACCTGAACCCACGAGCGTGATTGAGGCCCACCTGGAACCGCAGGAGTTCCTGCGACCCAAACTTTTGTTGCCGCAGTTGTTGTGCACGTCTGCCCAGCTGGCTTCTGTTTCCANTTACCNTTNACCCATATGCCTCCACCATATGTAGGGGTGCATGTCTTCTTTTTGGGGGTAATTTCTTGATAGNGCCCTGGCTTCGCAGCTATGGGCTGCTGATAGTAATGCTCGACATAATTCATGGCAACATATCGATCTGGCTGCCCCTTGTGAGGCACTCGCNNNGGCGGAACCTGCCAATANNTCACCACATTGCTTGACGGCNAATATTTATAAGTCCANCCAACAACCTTAGGAAGGCCCAGCTGGTCCGTNCCTGGCTTNGCAACACAAACATTTCCNGCAGAACAGCGCTCACTCCGCCCCGAATCCTCCGCTTCAGNCGCATCTCCTGCCCGAGCAGACCCCTTGCCGCTATTGGATTGCACACAGCCCTTGTAGTCCTTTGCTGCAAGACAACGCTTGTGAATCTCTTGACTCACAGANTGNNCAACNTGAGCAGAAGCCTCTTGCGAGGAGGGGCTCAAGNCCATTCCTGCCANCAATGGAATGGTCGCAAGCAATCCAAAGGGCATGNCACNAANCCAAATCNANNCNNAGTCTATTCAGATCANCAATCANACACCGCAAACAATCACTGAGCCAAGAGAACTAAACAAGCAAAAAAACTAAACATTGAACAGGAACTCCATCACATCGCCTTCATCCACCACATACTCCTTGCCTTCACTGCGCAGCCAGCCTTTGTTGCGTGCTTCCGCCAGTGAGCCGGCTTCCAGCAGCTTTTCCCAGCCAATGGTCTGAGCGCGGATGAAGCCCCGCTCAAAATCGGTGTGGATCACACCTGCTGCCTGGGGGGCTGTCATACCGGCTTTGAAGGTCCAGGCACGGGTTTCCTTTTCACCAGTGGTGAAGTAGGTGCGCAGCCCCAACAGCCGATAGGTCGCCTGGATCAGGCTCTGCAATCCACCCTCACTCACACCGAGACCTTCGAGATAGTCGGCCCGTTCTTCATCACCGAGTTCAATCAACTCAGCTTCCACCTGCGCAGAGATCCGAACTGTTTCGGCTCCTTCCTTGGCTGCCAACTCTGTGACTTCGCTGCAAAAGGAATTGCCATCAGCCAGATCATTCTCACTCACGTTTGTGGCGTAAATGATGGGCTTCGCCGTGAGCAAGCCCAGGGGCTTGATCAATGCAGCTTCCTCAGCACTCAAGTCAACGCTGCGGGCGGCGCCACCATTTTCGAGAACAGCCTGAATCCGCTCCAGAGCCCCATCTTCCAGCTGCGCTTCCTTGCTGGTGCGCATCTGTTTTTTCAAACGTTCACGGCGTTTCTCAAGCTGCGAGAGATCAGCTAATCCCAGTTCGAGATTGATCACCTCCGCATCACGGGAGGGCCCCACCGAACCGGACACGTGGATGACATCGTCATCTTCAAAACAGCGAATCACATGGACGATTGCGTCCACTTCGCGAATGTTGGCCAGAAACTTGTTGCCCAGCCCTTCTCCCTGGCTGGCACCCTTCACCAAACCGGCAATATCGACAAATTCCATCCGGGTGGGGATGGTGTCTTTGCTTTTGCTGAGTTCGGTCAGCCGATCCAGCCGCTCGTCAGGTACCGCAACGGTTCCGACGTTCGGCTCGATCGTGCAGAACGGGAAGTTGGCAGCCTGCGCCTGAGCGTTGGCAACCAAGGCGTTGAACAGGGTGGACTTGCCGACATTGGGCAAGCCGACAATTCCGGCTTTGAGCATGCGGCGGAATCTACCGGCCAGCAGCGAGACTGTTGTGAAGTTTTGTGGACCCATGCTGCAGACCCTGCGACGCGCCACACCCCCAGCGACCGCGCCAAGCGAAGCGACAAACCCCGCCGCAGCGAAGCCACGCCAGCGTTCACGTCCACTGACGATCGGCCTTGTGCTGCTGGCCCTCTGTGGTGGCGGCCTTCTGTTGCGCTTCAGTCCCCTCGGCAACCGCCCCCGGGACATCGCTCCATTCACCACGACAGCCGAGCGGGGAATGCTGTCGGGCGTGATCACCGCCAGTGGTGAACTGCAAGCCATCCAGCGGGTCAACGTGAGCCCTCTCAAACAGGGCCTTCTCGAGCAACTGCTTGTTGATGAAGGGGATGTGGTTCAGAACGATCAGCTGCTGGCCGTGATGGATCGCGGTGATCTCGACGACCGTCTGCAGGAGCGAGAGGCGCTCCTGCGCCAGGCGGAGGCCACTTACAACATCCGCAAGGATGACTTCGATCGCCGCAGTGCTCTATACCGGATCGGCGTGATCAGTGCTGATGACTTCAGCGATGTGCGCTTCGAGATGTTGGCCGCCCAGGCGGCTGTCATCGCCGCCCGAGAACGGGTGGAGCAACTGGAGGAAGAGCAGAGCGAACTCAAGATCCGAGCCCCTTTCGCCGGCACGATCACAGCCCGCTACGCCGAACCCGGAGCCTTCGTCACCCCCACCACCACCGCGTCTGCCACCGCCGGAGCCACAAGCTCCTCAATCGTGGAGCTCTCCCAGGGCCTTGAAGTGAGCGCCAGGGTGCCGGAAAGCGATATCGGTCGCATCGTCACCGGGCAGGCAGCCGAGATCCGCGTGGATGCCTTCCCGGATGAACGCTTCGCTGCGCGCGTCAGTGAAATTGCGCCTCGCGCAGAAAAGGAGGACAACGTCACCTCCTTTGAGGTGAAGCTCGATCTGGTGAACCCTCCGAAGAAGCTGCGCATCGGAATGACCGCCGATATTGATTTCCAAACTGGACGGAGTGCCACCAAAACCTTGGTGCCCACGGTGGCGATCGTGACCGAGAACGGGAAACCGGGCGTTCTGGTGGTGGATGACAAGCAGCAACCAAGTTTCCAACAGGTGGAACTGGGCAACAGCAGTGGAGACCAGACTGCGATCCTGAAGGGTCTTGATGCGGGCACCCGCGTGTTCATCGATCTGCCCCCCTGGGCGGATCCGCGCGATTGATCCACCCACGTTTGCAACACCGTCATGCCTGAGGCCACCGCCAAGCCCCTTCTGCTGCTTGTAGATGGCCATTCGTTGGCGTTCCGAAGCTTCTACGCCTTCAGCAAGGGAGGGGAAGGGGGGCTAGCGACCAAAGACGGCAGGCCCACGAGCGTCACCTATGGCTTCCTCAAAGCCTTGCTGGATAACAGCAAATCCCTGAAGCCAGAAGGTGTTGCGATCGCTTTCGACACGGCCGAGCCCACCTTTCGCCACAAAGAGGACCCCAACTACAAGGCCCACCGGGATGTGGCCCCGGAGGTGTTCTTTCAGGACCTTGAGCAGCTGCAGCAGATCCTCGAAACGCACTTGCAACTCCCCCTCTGCATGGCCCCCGGCTTCGAAGCCGATGATGTGCTGGGAACCCTTGCAAACCGCGCAGCCGACTCGGGTTGGGGTGTTCGAATCCTCTCGGGCGATCGCGACCTGTTTCAACTGGTGGACGACCAGCGCGACATCGCCGTCCTCTACATGGGAGGAGGGCCTTATGCCAAGAACAGCGGGCCAACCCTGATCCGCGAAGAGGGTGTGCTGGGCAAGCTTGGCGTCATGCCCAACAAGGTGGTGGACCTCAAGGCCCTCACCGGTGACAGCTCCGACAACATCCCTGGAGTGCGCGGGGTCGGCCCGAAAACGGCCATCAACCTGCTGAAGGAGAACAGCGACCTCGACGCGGTTTACGCCACCCTCGAGGACGTGGAAGCCGAAGGGCCGAAAGCCAGCCGGGGCGCCATCAAAGGAGCGCTGAAAGGGAAGCTCCGCACCGATAAGGACAACGCTTATCTCTCCCGGAAACTGGCTGAAATTCTTGTGGATGTTCCTTTACCCCAGGAACCCAGCCTGCCGCTGACCTCGGTGAATGCCGAGGGGCTCAGTTCCTGCCTCGAAGACCTGGAACTCAACAGCCTGCTGCGTCAGGTGGGGGGCTTTGTGGCTGCCTTTTCCGAAGGGGGCTACGGGGTCAATGCGGAAGCCGCTGCTGCTAAGACCAGCCCCCCAGCCAGCTCAAAACAAGCGACTGCTGATGCCGCAGACGAGGTGGACACCAACGACGCGGTGGGACTGCCCGCTCTGAAACCCCAGCTGATCCAGACCGAAACGGCCCTGGACGCACTGGTGCAGAGGCTGATGACCTGCACCGATGAAGCATCTCCGGTGGCCCTCGACACGGAAACCACCGATCTCAACCCTTTCAGGGCCGAGCTGGTGGGCATCGGCGTGTGCTGGGGGGAGGCCCTGGACGATCTGGCCTACATCCCGCTGGGGCACAAAGGCACCGAAGACAGCAGCCCGGAACAGCTGGGGTTGGAAACAGTGCTCACCGCCCTTGCTCCCTGGCTGGTCAGCAACAAGCACCCCAAAACGCTTCAGAACGCCAAGTACGACCGCTTGATCCTGCTGCGGCACGGCGTTGCCCTACAGGGCGTCGTGATCGACACACTGCTGGCCGATTACCTGCGCGATGCCGCAGCAAAGCATGGTCTGGAGCTGATGGCGGAGCGGGAATTCGGCTTCCAGCCCACCTCCTTCACGGCTCTGGTGGGCAAGAAACAAACCTTCGCCGATGTGCCACTGGAGCCCGCCAGCCTCTATTGCGGCATGGATGTGCATGTCACCCGTCGCCTGGCCCTGCTGCTGCGCAGTCAGCTGGTGGCGATGGGTCCACAGCTGCTGCCGCTGCTCCAACAGGTGGAACAGCCACTGGAGCCAGTGCTGGCTCAGATGGAGGCCACGGGCATCCGCATCGATGTTCCCTATCTGAAAGAACTGTCTGAGGAGATGGGATCCACCCTGCAGCGGCTGGAAGCAGAAGCCAAAGAAGCCGCCGGCGTGGACTTCAACCTGGCCTCGCCCAAGCAGCTGGGGGAGTTGCTGTTCGACACCCTGGGGCTGGATCGCAAGAAATCACGGCGCACCAAAACCGGTTACAGCACCGACGCCACCGTGCTGGAGAAGCTCAGTGATGATCACCCCGTGGTGCCATTGGTGCTGGAGCACCGGGTGCTGAGCAAACTCAAGAGCACCTACATCGATGCCCTGCCCCAGCTGGTGGAGGCGGAAACAGGACGGGTTCACACCGATTTCAACCAGGCGGTAACGGCAACGGGCCGGCTGAGCAGCAGCAATCCCAACCTGCAGAACATCCCCGTGCGCACCGAGTACAGCCGGCGCATCCGCAAAGCCTTCCTGCCCCAGGAGGGCTGGACCCTGCTCAGCGCCGACTACTCCCAGATCGAGCTGCGGATCCTCACCCACCTCTCCGGCGAAGAGGTGCTGCAGGAGGCGTACCGCACGGGAGACGACGTCCACGCCCTCACCGCTCGACTGCTCCTGGACAAGGACGAGGTCAGCCCAGACGAACGCCGGCTGGGCAAAACGATCAACTTCGGTGTGATCTATGGCATGGGCGCTCAGCGCTTCGCGCGGGAAACCGGCGTGAACCAGAGCGAAGCCAAGGAGTTCCTGGCCAAATACAAGCAGCGCTACCCGAAGGTGTTCGCCTTCCTGGAACTTCAGGAACGTCTCGCCCTCAGCCGCGGTTACGTGGAAACCATTCTCGGCCGCCGGCGCCCGTTCCATTTCGATCGCAACGGGCTAGGCCGGCTGCTGGGTAAGGACCCGCTGGAGATTGAGCTGGATGTGGCCCGCCGCGGCGGCATGGAAGCTCAGCAATTGCGGGCCGCCGCCAACGCCCCGATTCAGGGATCCAGTGCCGACATCATCAAAGTGGCGATGGTGCAGCTGCAAGCCGCCCTGCAGACCCAAGGGCTTCCAGCCCAACTGCTGCTGCAGGTGCACGATGAACTGGTGCTGGAAGTTGCCCCCGATGCCCTCGAAGCCACCCGGGAGCTGGTGGTGCAGACCATGGAGAACGCCGTGAAGCTGACGGTGCCCCTGGTGGTGGAGACCGGCGTTGGCGCGAACTGGATGGA
>NZHI01000045.1 GCA_002691345.1 Synechococcus sp. MED650
GTCTTCGTGGTTGTCACTGCCGCGAGAGTTGCTGACACTGCCGTCGCTGCCGTTGCCGTCATCATTATTGTTTCTTTTGGGAAGTTCATTTTTCACTTGAAAGCCCCGTGGTTATTCGCTTTGGTAAAGGCTTCCGTTTAGTACAAGCTTGTGCTGGATCCTTCTGATCCGCTTCTTGCATCATGCACCACCAGTGTGCGTTCACTTCGGCGCGCTTGATCCTTGGACTCTCTGTTCAGGTAGATCGTCCAGTTGTCGATCATCTGTTGTTCTGCTCTTTCGGGTAGAGGCTGCGGCTGAGGCAATCGGTTTTCCAGAACAAGCCCTGCCAGGGATACTGCTGCAGACAGGGGAACCACGACGATCGAAAGCCTCACCACACCACACTTGATGGCAAACACGTTCTACAGCACCAGATGTGGTGTTTCAAGTGCCCGATCGCACCATTCCTGGGCTTCGCTCCAAGCTGATATAGGGGTCTATCCTTGCCCCGACTGCCCATAATTGAAATCCTGAAGAGCATATTGAGCCATTCTTTTGTTATTGGTGATATCGGTCAGCGATACAGCTGCATCCTCAGGCTGCCAATCTCGTTGATTAATCAGTTGATTGAAAGCTTCGAGAGATTCATCGAGTTCCTCATGAAGGCTTACCACTCTTGAGTTTTCGGTGATCTCGATAATCGATATTTGAAAGGCCATCGTAGTAAGGTTTTTAGTCTAGCTCTTGGACGATAATCAATACTGGCATAGGCTTTGATCTGATCACGGTCCTCCCAGTTCCTCTGGAAATGGTCACGGCTCTGCCTCATCGTGTATCTCGCCGAAATGGGCTCTTTTTGCTGTATTTCACAATCGACGTTCTTTCTACTTGGATACCTTTTAGTTCGTCCTATTGGCTTGTGGGTTAAGGCGTTATGGCTGGATGTCGACTATCGATTGGACGTTGTAGTTCTATCTCCCTCTTGGATTTGGGCTGGCAATGTCCCTCCTTTTGATGTGGAAATCTCTATGAGCCATTTTTTTGTTTTTGCATCTGTAGACGTCGATGCGTTTCCTTGGCAGTGTGATCCCAAGGGTGTTGCAGTCGTCCATTGCGTTCTGCCAGGCGTCGTTCTTGTTCGCGTTGTCCGCGACCGGCTTATAAGCCGACGGATGTGCGCCCGGTCGTGGTCGTTTTCTTGACAGTTCTTGCAGCATTCCTTCTGGTGATGCTTCTTGCGTTGCTTTGACATAAAAAAGCCCTGGGCACGCCAGGGCAAATTCATGCTGCGAAACGAAGAACGTCAGGCCAGAACAGCTTCCTTGCTGCTGCTGTTGCGGATCCCCTTGATCGCCTCTGCGTAATCAGGCTGATTAAACACACCGGATCCAGACACAATGGCGTTGGCGCCGGCTTCGATCACTTTCCAGGCATTTCCGGCCTTGATTCCACCGTCCACTTCGATCCAGGGATCCAGGCCACGCTCATCACACATGCGACGAAGGTCTCGGATCTTCTGCACTTGGTTGTCGATGAAGCTTTGGCCGCCGAAACCGGGATTGACACTCATGATCAACACCAGATCGCAAAGCTCCAGGCAGTATTCGAGGGTGTCGATCGGAGTTGAGGGATTCAGCACCGCGCCAGCTTTCTTGCCCAGGTCTTTGATCTGAGCCAGGTTGCGGTGCAGATGCGGGCAGGCCTCAACCTGAACCGAAATGATGTCGGCACCGGCCTTGGCGAAGTCAGGCACGTACTTCTCGGGCTCAACGATCATCAAGTGAACGTCGAGCGGTTTCTGGGTCACCGGACGCAGCGCATCAACGATCAGGGGCCCAATCGTGATGTTCGGCACAAAACGGCCGTCCATCACATCCACATGGATCCAGTCGGCGCCGGCCTCATCCACAGCTTTCACTTCTTCTCCGAGTCGTGAGAAATCAGCCGACAGGATCGACGGCGAGATCACCAGGGGCTTGGTGCTCATGGATGAGGAGCGCGGAATGCCGCGTGATTTTAGGGACTCCTGCAACCACTGATACAGTGAGCCGCGCTCAGACGTCGAGATCCACTGCGGCACCGGCCAACTGCCCGTCCAGGAGATCTCGCCAACCCGTCCCACCTCATCCGGAGTCCCGTGGATCAGACCCTCATTCAGGAAATTCTCGAGATCGTCGAGCAGGCCGCCATCGCTTCCGCCTCGCTCTCCGGCAAAGGCCTGAAGGATGAAGCGGATGCATTGGCCGTCGATGCCATGCGCAAGCGCATGAATCAAATCCAGATGCAGGGCCGCATCGTGATCGGTGAGGGGGAGCGTGACGAAGCCCCCATGCTCTACATCGGAGAAGAAGTTGGAACCGGCACGGGTCCTGGCGTCGATTTCGCTGTTGACCCTTGTGAGGGCACCAACCTTTGCGCTTTCAACCAGCGCGGCTCCATGGCTGTTCTTGCAGCTTCCGACCGTGGCGGTCTGTTCAATGCCCCCGACTTCTACATGAAGAAACTGGCTGCTCCTCCGGCAGCCAAGGGCAAGGTGGACATCCGCAAATCAGCCACTGAAAACATCAAGATCCTCAGCGAATGCCTGGGTCTCGCCCCCGACGAGCTGAACATCGTGGTGATGGATCGTGCCCGTCACAAGGATTTGATCGCTGAGATCCGTGCCACCGGAGCGCGCATCCAGCCCATCTCTGATGGTGATGTTCAGGCTGCTATCGCCTGCGGTTTCGCCGGCACCGGAACTCACTGCCTGATGGGCATTGGTGCTGCCCCTGAAGGTGTGATCTCCGCTGCTGCCATGCGCGCCCTTGGTGGCCATTTCCAGGGACAGCTGGTGTATGACCCTGCGATTGCTCAGACCTCCGAATGGGCTGACATGACCAAAGAGGGCAACCTGGCTCGCTTGGCTGAGATGGGCATCACTGATCCCGACAAGGTCTATGAGGCTGAGGAGCTCGCTTGTGGTGAGCACATTTGTTTCGCTGGCAGCGGAATCACCGATGGCCTGCTGTTCCATGGCGTTAAGTTCGAAAAGGACTGCACCCGCACGAGCAGCTTGGTGATCAGCAACCTGGACAACACCTGCCGCTTCACCAACACCGTGCACATCAAAGACGGAGCCCAGAGCATCGCTCTGAGCTGAACGTCACATTCTGGTTGAGAGGAACGTCTCCATGCATATCGCCGTCGTCGGCCTCAGTCATCGCACGGCACCGGTGGAGATCCGGGAACGGCTCAGCATCCCTGAGCAGACCATGGAGACGTCCCTTCAATCCCTGCGCAACCACGAACAGGTGCTGGAGGCCTCAATCCTCAGCACCTGTAATCGTCTTGAGATCTATACCCTTGTTCGCAACCCTGATTTGGGTGTCGACGCCGTTCGCAATTTTTTGAGCAGCCATTCAGGCCTTGCCTGCGGTGATCTGACCCCGCACCTGTTCAGCTTTCACCACGATGACGCCGTGGACCACCTGATGCGGGTCGCGGCTGGTCTCGACAGCCTTGTTCTTGGTGAGGGGCAGATCCTCTCCCAGGTCAAGAAGATGATGCGTCTTGGCCAAGAGCACAAATCTCTGGGTCCAATCCTCAATCGTCTGCTGACACAGGCTGTCAGTACTGGCAAACGCGTTCGAAGCGAAACCAATCTCGGCACTGGTGCTGTCTCGATCAGTTCTGCAGCTGTGGAGTTGGCGCAGTTAAAGCTTGGCCAATCCAGAGGGCTTGACCAGTTGGTCACGCTCGAGAGTGAGCAAATTGCCGTTATCGGCGCCGGTCGGATGAGCCGACTGCTCCTGCAACACTTAAAAGCGAAGGGTGCTTCAGGGGTGGTTCTCCTGAACCGAACACTTCAGCGGGCCGAGCAACTGGCAAGCGACTTTCCGGATCTTCCGGTGCAGTGCCGTCCCCTTGATCAACTCGATCAGTGCCTCAGCACCTGCTCTTTGGTGTTCACCAGCACCGCTGCTGATGACCCGATCATTGATGCTGATCGGTTGCGGCCTCTCAACCGCCGCAGCAAGCTTCGTTTGATTGATATCGGTGTTCCAAGGAACATCGCGGCCGATGCAACTGATGTGGATGGCGTTGAATCCCACGACGTTGATGATCTCCAGGAGGTTGTCGCCCGCAATCAGGAAGCCCGGCAAGCCATGGCCCGGGAGGCTGAGCAGCTGCTTCAGCAGGAAGCCCAGCAATTTTTGGATTGGTGGGACAGTCTTGAAGCGGTTCCCACAATCAACCAACTCCGCTCGTCTTTGGAGACGATCCGTGTGGAGGAGCTGCAGAAAGCATTGAGCCGGATGGGGCCCGATTTCTCGGCCCGCGAAAGGAAGGTGGTGGAAGCGTTGAGCAAGGGGATCATCAACAAGATCCTGCACACCCCGGTGACGCAGCTCAGGGCTCCACAGAAACGTCAAGACCGTCAGCAGGCGCTCCAGACCGTTGAACGCTTGTTCGATCTCGAGCCATCCTGATTGGAATCACCTCGAGTCGCGAGGTGATTCCAAGTAATCTCGTCTGATTCAGAGGCGGAACGGTTTCTGAGGCGAAAACTCCGGTAAGTTCTTGCAGCAACGCCGATTTGGGTAGCGGCATGAAGCGCGTTTTGGCCATCATTCTCGGCGGAGGTGCCGGAACACGTCTCTACCCGCTCACAAAAATGCGGGCCAAACCCGCTGTTCCGCTGGCTGGTAAATATCGTCTTATCGATATTCCCATTAGTAACTGCATTAATTCCGACATCAACAAGATGTACGTGATGACGCAGTTCAACAGTGCCTCTCTAAATCGTCATCTCAGTCAGACCTACAACCTCAGCAACTCCTTTGGTGGAGGTTTCGTTGAGGTCTTGGCTGCTCAGCAGACTCCGGATAGTCCCACATGGTTCGAAGGCACTGCCGATGCGGTGCGCAAGTACCAGTGGTTGTTCCAGGAATGGGACGTTGATGAATATCTGATCCTTTCCGGCGACCAGCTCTATCGGATGGATTACAGCTTGTTCATCGAGCACCATCGCCGTACCGGCGCCGATCTCACCGTTGCCGCTCTTCCTGTTGATACCAAACAGGCTGAGGCGTTTGGTTTGATGCGCACAGACGAGGATGGCAATATCAAGGAATTCAGAGAAAAGCCCAAGGGTGATTCTCTTCTGGAGATGGCAGTTGACACCTCCCGCTTTGGGCTGAGTGCAGAGTCTGCGAAGGAGCGGCCCTATCTTGCCTCGATGGGCATTTACGTGTTCAGTCGGCAGACCCTCTTTGATCTACTTGATCAACATCCTGGATATAAGGATTTTGGTAAGGAAATTATCCCAGAGGCTTTATCCCGTGGAGACAAACTCCAGAGCTATGTGTTCGACGATTACTGGGAGGATATTGGAACCATTGGTGCTTTCTACGAAGCCAATCTTGCTTTAACGCAGCAACCAACGCCCCCCTTCAGCTTCTACGACGAGAAATTTCCGATTTACACCCGCCCTCGCTATCTGCCCCCGAGCAAATTGGTTGATGCGCAAATCACCAATTCAATCGTGGGAGAGGGCTCGATTCTGAAGTCCTGCAGCATTCACCACTGCGTTCTCGGTGTTCGAAGCCGTATTGAGAGTGACGTTGTCCTTCAGGACACGTTGGTGATGGGAGCTGACTTCTTTGAATCCAGCGACGAACGAGCGCTGCTTCAGGAACGCGGCGGTATCCCCGTTGGTGTGGGCAAAGGCACCACGGTGAAGCGGGCCATCCTCGATAAGAACACTCGGATCGGAACCGGTGTCACCATCGTGAACAAGGACCACGTCGAGGAAGCAGACCGCTCTGATCAGGGCTTCTACATCCGTAATGGAATCGTGGTTGTCCAGAAAAACGCCACCATCCCTGACGGCACCGTGATCTGATTGTTCATTCCTGACAGAACGTATGTGATTTACTGCCGGATTCCCCGACCGTGCTCACACTGAGCACAGTCGTTTGTGGTCCTCTCGACCATGTCCAAGTCTCACTTCGGTCTTATCGGTCTCGGCGTGATGGGCGAGAACCTTGTGCTCAACGCTGAGCGCAATGGGTTTTCGAGCGTTGTGTACAACCGCACCTACGCCAAAACCGAGGACTTTCTAAACGGCCGAGGAAACGGCAAGAACATTCAAGGTGCAACAGATCTCGAGGATTTTGTAGAAAAACTCGAGCGTCCTCGGCGCATCCTGATGATGGTCAAGGCAGGGCCGGCAGTGGATGCTGTTGTGGACCAGATCTCTCCATATCTCGAGGAAGGTGATCTGCTGATCGACGGTGGTAATTCGGATTATCACGACACCGAGCGCCGGGTGAAGCAGCTCGAAAGCAAAAGCTTCGGCTTCATCGGCATGGGTGTGTCCGGTGGTGCCAAAGGTGCCCTGGAAGGCCCCAGCATGATGCCCGGCGGCACGAAAACGTCCTACGACGCCATCGAGAGCCTGGTGAACAAGATGGCGGCTCAGGTGGAAGACGGCCCCTGCGTTACTTACATCGGCCCTGGTGGCTCCGGCCACCTGGTGAAGACCGTGCACAACGGCATTGAATACGGGATCGAGCAGATCCTGGCCGAGGGTTACGACCTGATGAAGCGGGTCAAGGGCATGAACGGCGAGCAAATGGCCAATGTGCTCGCTCAGTGGAATGCCACCGAGGAGCTCTCGTCCTATTTGGTGGAGATCACGGAGGTTTGCCTGCGCACGAAGGATCCTGAAGATGGCGCCGATCTCGTGGAGAAAATCATGGATCAGGCCGGCCAAAAGGGCACCGGTCTCTGGACTGTGGTCACCGCCCTGCAGATGGGTGCTTCCGTTCCCACCATCTACGCATCGCTGAATGGCCGGGTGATGAGTTCACTGAAGCCTGAGCGGGTTGCAGCGGAATCCATCCTCAAGGGTCCTGCTATCAAGGATTTCGACCTCGGCACGCCCGACGATGCCATGGCTCCTTTGATGGATGCCACGGTGCTCAGCTGCATCGCCAGTTATGCCCAAGGCATGGAGCTGCTTCGCATTGCGTCCCATGACCTGGACTACAGCCTTCACATGCCATCAATTGCCCAGATTTGGAAGGGTGGTTGCATCATCCGGGCCCGTTTGCTGAAGCGAATCCAGGACGCTTACAACGCCAATCCCCAGTTGACGAACCTGATGATCGATCCATGGTTCGCGGAGCAGATCAATCGTCGACTTCCCGGGCTGGCCAAGGTTGTTGCCGGCGCTGCTGAATCCGGAATCCCCGTGCCTTGCTTCAGCAGCACCCTCGACTACATCAACTCCTACCGCAGCGGACGCTTGCCCCAGAATCTGGTGCAGGCCATGCGCGACTGCTTCGGCTCCCACACCTACCAACGGGTGGACAAAGAGGGCACCTTCCACACTGAGTGGTTGGGCTGAGCGGAACCCTGATGACCAATTACCGCATCGAGCGGGCAAGTGATGCTGATTCGCTTGCCCGCAAGGCGTCCGAAACCATTGCGGCTCAGATCAGCCTTGTGCTGGATCAGCGGGATCGCTGCAGGATTGCTCTTTCTGGGGGGAGTACCCCGGCCAAGGCCTATTCCCTCCTTGGACAGGAACATCTTCCCTGGGACCGTGTCGATGTGTTCCTCGGTGACGAACGCTGGGTTGCTGCTGATGATCCTTCCAGCAACGCCAGGATGCTGCGCAACACTCTTTTTGCTGAAGGACCTGGCGCATCGGCCATGTTCCATGCGGTTCCCACGGTGGAACTGCCGGATGCTGATGCCAGCGCTGACGCATTCGCTCAGTTGGTGACGACGATCTGTCCCGGGACCCCTCCTGTATTCGACCTCATACTGCTGGGACTTGGCGACGACGGACACACCGCTTCGCTGTTTCCTGGAACCGAGGCACCCACCATTGTTGATCGATGGGCGACGGTCGGACGTGGTAAAGGTCTGGATCGAATCACTCTGACTGCTCCGGTGCTCAGTGCCGCTGATCAAGTGATGTTTCTGGTCAGTGGTGCCGGGAAGCGCCAAGCGCTCGAACAGCTCCTGGATCCAGCCGGTTCAGTTGACTTGACTCCAGCGAAGCTGGTTCAGCCAGCCAGCACAGTTGTTGTTTTTGCTGATGATCCTGCACTGAATGCTTCTTGATTCCTGAGACGAATCAAGTCGACATAAAAAAGCCGGAGATGTTCGAGGAACGTCTCCGGCTTTTTNACATCTGGAGTGTGAGATGCTCAGCTCAGACCCTTTTCGATTACTGGAAGAAGCGACTTGCACTTGTCCGGAATGAGTAGACCTTCTGGTTTTGCGTCTCTGTATTTGAAAATGATATCAGCCATCCGAGAGTCTATGCAGGGATCAACGTCATAGACATTATTCGGATAAGAAGACGCCCTTAGTGTCAACTCGTCCAGGGAAATATCAATGTTTCCGGTCTTCTTGTTGTGCTTTACGCTGTAAGAAAGCGGATAGTAGCCGCTGACGGGGAATGCCTGTGGCTGCTGAATCTTCTCATGGAAATTCGGTTTGCTGAGCAGATAATCGCGTGTGAGCATCGGCTCCCAGAACAGCACATTGCCGTCATGTCCACCGAATAGAAAGATATTGTCAAACTTTCCAGGTTTGAGCTGTTCGGAGGTCATGTCTGCGTAATGCGTTCCCATCCTTGGTTCCGACGTGTTGGGAGCGCGCTTGTAGGCTTCAGGGAGAAACGGACGAGGCGGCTCGATGTTCTGCACATGCAGATCATCGACGAGGCTGTCATTCGTGATGCTATGGCGATATTCAGGAGTCGCCATGTAAAAGTGAACATCAAAATGCGGCTCATAAAAGACCCCTGGCAGCGGACCATGGCCTTCAGGATTCCAGTTGAACCCCATATGACTGAAAGCCGTTCTGTCTGCTTCTTCGGGGAACATCAGCTCATATTCAAAGTTGTGAAATGGGCTGCCGTCGATGAGCTTCAGTTTCAGCGAACCCGCTTGGGCCTGTCCATCGTCTTCAGGAAGTCCCTNCATGGCCTTGGGTGTGACAGAAATGCCGAGTTGCGTCGGGATCCCTGTTTTCTTGTCAACTCTGATCCAGGTGAACACTTCTCCTTTGCCCACCTGGCGGCTTTCACCTTTGATGTATTTTGTTTCTCGTGACGCCGCATTTGCCTGGGATGCTGGCATCAGCAGTAGCGTCAGCGAAAGAAAGATTCCCGTTACAAGTCGGAATAGACGTTGCATTGGTTTTTCAAGCAAACATTTTTTTTATAGCCAGCTTCAGTTTGAATTGCAACTGTGGTTTATGCCCTTCATGATTGGTACGACTTGGCTAATGCGCTGACGGATGGATTGTCCCTGTGAGAGTGTGGATTGACTCCAGTTTTTCTCCTTTTGGACTCTGCTGAAGTTGTCACTCTTCTCCAGGCAACGGACTTTTCAGACTGGACCAGTCTCAACGACACGATCATGGGAGGACGCAGCCGTGCCGGCTGCAGGGTCACTCCAGAAGGTCTTCTGTTGGAAGGTGAGTTGATCGAGGCCGGTGGTGGCTTCGTCAGCTGCCGATCGCCGCGTCTGCAGCCCCCTCTGGATCTCTCGCCGTTTTCTGCTCTGCAGCTGGAGGTGGAGGGGGAGGGTCGAACGCTCAAGATCGCTCTGGGCTGCCGTGATGGTGCCCTTGGGCTCACCG